>NZ_KV803686.1:0-60615 GCF_001811145.1 Corynebacterium sp. HMSC062A03
TGTCCGGCTTGTCCGGGTTGTCCGGCTTGTCCGGAGTGTCTGGGCCCGTCGGCTTATCGCAGTTGCACTTGGTGCCAACGCGGATCTTGCGGTCCTGCTTATCCTTCGTCACCGTCTCGGTAGTCTCCGGATCGCCCACAGGCTCACCGTTTACAAGCTTCCAAGTCTTGGAAACTTCCTTCTCACCATTGACACCAGGCTGGTCCTCTTCGACCTTGCCCGCTTCGAGGTTCGGGTCGTACTCAATGATGGTCTCGTACGGAATCTCCTCGGTGTGCTTATCCGTCAGCTCAGTCTGGTTTTCAGCCGGACCAACCTCGATGATGCGCGGGGAAGGCTTGCTGATTTCCTCAGAAGACTCCTCCTTGCTCACCTCGCCGTTATCAACAGTCACCGTGACGGTGTGCTTGGTCTCACCAGGCGTGCCTTCTTGGACAACCTTGGTCTCACCCGGCTGCAGGTCCGGGTTCACGCGAATCTCGGTATCGTACGGGGTCTTCTCAGTCCATTCGACCTTGTCGGAAACAGGGTCAGTCTTGGTACCCACACGGATGACCGCGTTGCTCGGCTCCTTGGTGCGCTCGGTGGTCACGGTCGGCTCGCCGGAAGGCTTACCGTCCACGATCTTCTGAGTGGAAGTGACGACCTCAGTACCCAGCTCGCCCTGCTTATCGACGACCTGCTCGCCCGCCTTCAGATTCGGATCGAAGACGATTTCAGTCTCGAACGGAACAGACTTCTCCAGCTTGGTCACTACCTCGCTGTCGTCAATCTTCGGACCGTACTCGATGATCTGCTCAACCGGCTGCTTGGTTACCTGCTCGGTGGTGTTCACCGTGGAGGTGTTCTCCTTCGCAGTGAAGTCGGCTGTGAATTCCTTCTCGCCGTATTCGCCCTTCTGGACAACCTTCATCTCACCTGGCTTCAGCTCCGGGTTCACGCGCACGATCGTGTCGTACGGCAGCGGCGCAACCCAAGTTGCCTTGTTGGTTGCCTCAGCCGGCTTGGTGCCGACAGCGACAATCTTCTCAACCGGCTTCTCGATGATCTCTTCAGTAATCTTCGGGTCGCCCGGCTTGGAGTTGACGATGTCGCGTTCGATCGTCACCTTCTTCTTGCCAGGCTTGCCTTCCTGAGTGACCTTGGATTCGCCCGGCTTCAGGCTCGGGTCGTAGACAACCTTCACCTCGTATGGAACCTCAGTCTCAATGGACTCAGTGTTCTTACCGGTGGTCTTGGTACCCACACGGATGATTTGCTTCGTCGGCTCCTTGGTGCGCTCAGTGGTTACCTCAGGATCACCATCCGGCTTTCCGTCCTTGATCTTCTGGGTAGAGGTGACAACCTCGGTACCGGTCTCACCCTGCTGATCAACCTTCTGATGACCCTCTTCAAGAGAGTCATCGAAGACAATCTCAGTCTCGAACGGAACCGGCTTCTCAACCTTGGTCACCACAGTGGTGTCCTCAGCGGCCGGACCGTACTCAATGATCTCGTTGACCGGATCCTTGGTCTGCTTCTCCTCCGGGGTCACAGTTGCCTGATCACCCTTAGCGGTGAAGTCAGCAGTGTAGGTCTTCTCACCAGGCACGCCCTTCTGGACAACCTTGATCTCACCCGGCTTCAACTCCGGATTCGGACGAGTCTCAACCTCGAACGGAACCTGAGCCTTCCACTCAACCTTCTCGGAAGTCTCCGACGGCTTGGTACCGACCTTGATCACCTGGTCAACCGGCTCTTCGGTGACCTTCTCCTCAACGGTGGCCTCGCCATCCGGCTGGGAGTTAGTGACCTTCTGGGTCACCGTGATGGTCTTCTTGCCCGGCTTGCCCTCGGTGACAACCTCAGAGGTGCCAGCAGGCAGGTTCGGATCGAACTCGATCTTCACACCGAACGGAACCTCAGACTCAACGTTCTTCTTGGTCTCACCGGTGGTCTTGGTGCCAACGCGGATCTTCGCGTTCTTCGGGGCCTTGGTCTGCTCAGTGGTCACGGTCGGCTCGCCGTCCGGCTTGCCGTCCTTGATCTTCTGGGTAGAAGTCACAACCTCGGTACCAAGCTCACCCTGCTCATCGATGACCTGCTCACCCTCCTCGAGGGAGTCATCGAAGATGATTTCGGTCTCAAACGGAACCGGCTTCTCAACCTTGGTCACCACAGAGGTGTCCTCGGCCGCCGGACCGTACTCGATGATCTGGTTAACCGGAGCCTTGGTCTGCTTCTCCTCCGGCGTGACCGTTGCCTGGTCACCCTTGGCCGAGAAGTCAGCGGTGTAGGTCTTCTCGCCCGGCACACCTTCCTGAACGACCTTGATCTCACCCGGCTTCAGTTCCGGGTTCGGACGAGTCTCGACGTCGAACGGGACCTGAGCCTTCCACTCAACCTTTTCGGAAGCCTCAGACGGCTTGGTGCCGACGGTAATGACCTCATCTACCGGCTTCTTGGTGATCTCTTCAGTGATCTGCGGATCGCCCGGCTTGGAGTTGGTGATATCACGCTTGATGGTCACCGTCTTCTCGCCCGGCTCACCCTTGGTGGTCACCTTGGACTCACCGGCAGGCATGTTCGGGTCGTACTTAACGACGACCTTGTATGGCGCCTCAGCCTTATAGGTCTCGGTGTTCTCACCAGTGGTCTTGGTACCGATGCGGATCTTGGCCTTCTTCGGGGCCTTGGTCTGCTCGATGTTGATGCTCGGCTCGCCGTCCGGCTTGCCGTCCTTGATCTTCTGGGTGGAGGTAATGGTCTGCTCACCCGGAACGCCCTCTTCGTCGACAACCTGCTCGCCGGACTCGAGGGTGTCGTCGTAAACGTACTCGATCTCGAACGGGACCTCTTGGGTCTTCTTGCTGGTCAGCTCCTGATCAGGGATGCCCGGGCCGACCTCGATGATGCGAGTGACCGGTTCCTTGGTGGTTTCTTCCTCAGCAACCTGAGCTTCAGAACCCTTGGAGGTGAACTTAGCGGTGTAGGTCTTCTCGCCGTTCTCGCCTTCCTGGATAACCTTCATCTCGCCAGGCTTGAGCTCTGGGTTCTCGCGAACCTCAGTCGGGTACGGAATCGGGAACGTCCACTTGACGTCCTTGGCACTCTCGGCAGGCTTGGTGCCGATGACAACGACCTCGTTCGTCGGCTCCGTGGTGCGCTCCCAGGTTCCGTCCTTGTTCATCTTCTCTGCGCCCGGCACACCCTCGGTCTCAACCTTGTAGGTGCCAGCAGGGATGGAGTCGTCGTACTTGTACTCAACATCGAACGGAACCTCACGCTTCGGGACGTCGATGACGTTGACCGTCGCGGTGGTGTTGTCCTTCGAGCCGTCTTCATAGGTCACGATGACTGGAACGTCGATCTTGTCGCCCGGCTTCGCAGTTTCCGGCGCGGTGGAGATGACGTTGCCCTTGTCATCCAGGCCAACGATCCAGTCGCCGTTTGCCGTCTTCACCTTGTAGGTCGGGTTGCCGAACTCGTTGTTCTCACCCGTGGCCTCAAGGCCCTTGCCCTTCGGATCAATAGTGAACGGCTTGTCCGCATCGAGGTTGATGTCTGCAGGCTTCTCGACGCCAATCGGCGAGGTCGCCGTACCACCCGGGTAGACCGTCTGCGACGGAACAACCGGCTCAGATTCCCAGCTATTGGTCAGCTTCACCACGGTGGTGACCGGGGCCTGGGTGGTCAAACCACCCGGGGCGTTAACCGTTACCGTGACGGTGTTCTTGTCACCCGGCTTGGCATCGGCCGGCGGCGTGGAGGAAACTTCACCGGTCTTCGGGTCAATGGAGTACTTCCAGCCGTTAACCTCCTGGGTAAGAACCGGCTTGCCATTCTTGTTACCGAAGGAGAACGTAGAGTTGTCAGGAGTGTCCTCAACCTGGTGCTTGACTTCCTGACCAGGAGCAGTGGTCTGAACGTTGTAGTTCGCCTCGATGTCGCCCTTGATGACGACGACAGTGCCTACAACCGTCTGTGGCTTCTGCTTGCCTTCATCGCTGTAGTGAGCCTGGACCGGAACATTGAGGATGTCGCCTTCCTGCGCACCCTTCGGAATCGTGGTCGTGATCTCACCAGTATTCTCGTCTACGTAGACAGTCCAGGTCTTGCCGTCCTTGCTGGTGAGGGTGGTTTCATTGGTTCCATCCTCGAAGGTGTAGCGCGTCGGGGCCTCATCGGTCGTGTTGCCGCTCAGACCACGCTCCGGGATCTCGGGAGTGAGGCTGACGCTTGCGTTCGGCTGACCAGTCTTGGTGTCGTACGTCGGGATCTTGATGTCCACGATCGCCTGGAACTGGGTCTCGATCTCATCCGTGGTCTGGTCCGGGTAGGTTGCCTTCACCTTCGGGGTAATGATGCTGCCCGGCGTGACGGTGTCATCTGCCTTCGCGGTAACCTTGCCGGTGTCATCGACGGTGACGGTCCATCCCTCAGGGACAGTGGACTGATCAATCTCGAACTTGGCCGGGTGGACCGGCTTGTGGCCCTTCATGATGGACTTGGTGCCCACCTGGGCGGTAATGTCCTCATTCAACTTGCCCTTGGATAGGCCAGGGCGCACGAGGTCTGTGACCTGGGTGTTGTTCGGATCAACAACCACGAGCAGTTCCAGCTTGTCAGTGGAACCGTTCGAGTACTCCACCGTAACAACAGGGCGTGCAAAGCTACCCGGCTTCGGCTCTTCCGGAGCGGTGACGGTGACGTTGTAGTCATCGTCGATGTCGACGGTCCAGCCCTCGTAGACGCACTTCTCGTCCAGCTCAACCTTGGCCTCGTAGCCGTTGTCACCCTTCTTCTTGGCCAGCTCCTTGATCAGGTCAGGGGTCTGGGTGAAGGTAACTTTCTGCGGCTCGGTAGCAAGAGGGCCGGTAGCACTATCGACGCCGGAGATGATCGCAGCGTCCGTCTTGTCGTACTTCGGGTCGTGGTACTCGGTGTCATCCAGCGAGAACGCCTTAGAGTCGATGACGTTCGCCTTGCTGTAGCGTGTCAGCGAGTTGGAGCTGTCGAAGGCCTTATTTTCGCCCCATTCGTTGTTGTGGTCAGCAGCGGCCTGGAGTTGGTCAACGGTACGCGGCTTCGCCAAAACGGAGAAGTTGACGTTCTTGTCGGTCGCCAGGTCAGTACCGCGGTACTCCGGCCAGGTGAAGTAGATGTCACCGGTCTTTTCGTCGATATGCAGGTTCTGCGTACCACCGGAGGCTTCCGGGTCGGTGGTGCCGATGAACTTGCCGTTGCCGTCATAGGCCTCCACGACCATGCGGGACATGGAGTCGTCCTCGCCGTCGTTCTGCACAGCAGGAATGTTGACGGTACCGACCTTGGTTTCGTCACCGGGCACGATGACGTGCTTCTCCCAGTTCTCCCACGACACCGTAATCGGGTTACATTCAATGTTCTCGCTCGGCCACGGGTTTACAGTAGCGCTGAATGCAGAGCTGTCACCTTCCGTGGCTTTCAGGCCCGAAGGATTGTCCTTCTTGTAGTTGCTCTGCCAGGCGTAGCGCACGGGATTCTCGGCAGTGGCCGAAGCGAACTGCTTGACCTTCTCAGCAGTGAGATCTGCGTAGAGATTTAGGTTTCGTTGGTCGCGAGAACCAGTAATTTCGATGCTTTCGTCAGCCTTGTGCGTGACGCTCTTGTCAAGGAAGGTCTGGCCGGCCTCCATTGAAGGCACATTGCCGGTACCCAAGACCTTGCCAAGGTTCGCGCCATTGGTGAAGGACCAATCGGCGAATGTGCGGTCCTTCGAGTTATCAAAGGAGACGCTTAAGCCCCACAGGGTCTTGTCGGGGCTATCTGTACCTGGCTCTAGGGTGTTCCAGCTGAAACCAGCCTGGCTGTGGTTAGCGGTGTCGGTCTCTGAAACAACACATGATCCGGCCGGCAGGTCGGAGGCCTTCTGGGCGCCCTTCTCTACCGCGCCGGACTTGTCGCGGATGCCGCCGCTCAGCGTGGCAGCGGTGGCCTCGGGCATCACCGTGTTAAAAGAGGTGATGCTCAGCCCACTGAGCGCGAGTGTAATAGCAGAAAGAGCTGCCACTCCTTTACGGGAAGAGCGTCGCCGAGCGGCGCCGTTCCTTGATGCATTCATTCTTTAGGTCCTTTCAAATGCAGTACCCTGCTCCACCCCCACAGTGCGGAAACCCGAAAGCCGCGGAGACCTCTCAGGACAGTTCCTCACAGATTTCCTAGAGAGGTGACAGGAAAAAGGCAGGTGAACCCTAAAAATAATACCCTCCCACACATAAAGTCGCAATAAAAAAGGGATTTTACCTGCAATTTTTAATAATAAACACAACTATATGGAAAGTATAGATTTCCCAGAATCGCCAGCTCTGTGAGATACTCTCCGGTTTCTGCACGTAGAAGGCGGGCGGTGCGGGGAGACGTCGCCAAGCAGGGCGTGCCCATCGCCGTTTTATACAGTCCTAGGTTGTCCCCCTGGCGCCGAGGACTGCGTCCCCTAGCTTGTCACTTCTAGGATTCCTCGTGGACCAAGTCGGACCCGCCGGACGAGTTGGAGTCTCCTTCCTCGTTGAGGTTCTGCATGAGGTTGGCCTCCATCCAGGCACGCACGGCCGCCTCAAAGTCCTCGGCATCTTCCACTTCCTGCACGACTTCATCAAGATCCTGCGTGGTGAGGAACTTGGTAAAGGAGGCTATCTCCAGCTTCTCATCGCGGTTGAATAGCCCGTCTTGGTAGACCACGACGTAATTCTGTGGAAGCTCCGACTTAGAGCTAGGGCAACCTTCAGCACCGGCTGGCTCCACCACGGAGACCTCTGGCGGCAAGGAGGCCATGAGAGCGATGTGGGTGCGCTCCAAAAAATCCACGTCCTTGGTGCCTTCTTCCTTGGCAGCCACGTAGTCCTTGGAAACCGCGCGGGCTTCCTCCGGGTTGTAGACGCTTAAGAATTCACCCGTGCAGCCGACGAAAAAGTTGCCATTAGTGCTTACCCCGCTGACATGCTCCCCTCCCTGGCGCACCAGCATTGGCTTCTGAGAAACGGTAGCCGCGCGTCCCTCATCGCGCAGGGTCTGGCGATAGATCTCCGCCAGCACGCGCTGCTCATGGGAAGTCGGATCAATCATGATGGTGATCGGCGCCGAGTTCACTGGGTTCGGTTCCGGCTTGGGTTCATACCCAGAGCAGGCGCTTAACGACGCCCCCACAACCCCCACCAAGGCCACCCCAACAATGCGGGCGAAGGTGCGGGAATGTGCAATAAGGCGGGGCATCAGAATCAGGCGCATTCTTTCTATTCAACCGGACATGTCGAGCACACATGTCGCTGTTCTTCAGGGTCCAAAGTCCGCAGCGCTGGGCCGCAGCATCTGGCTGAATTTTACACGCCCCGCTGGCCAGACGGCGGGGTGGCTCTCCCCGATAGCACGTGACTAGACTAATGCGCGTTATGACTAGCGCTATTACTGAATCTTCCGTTCGCGACGCGCTCACCCGCGTCGATGACCCAGAAATCGGCCGCCCCATCACGGAGCTCGGCATGGTGAAGTCCGTGACTGTTAACGGTTCGGACGTGGATATCGAGCTTTATCTCACCATCGCCGGCTGCCCAATGAAGGGCACCATCGAGTCCAATACCCGCGCGGCCGTCGCAGAGCTCGACGGTGTCGGCGACATCAGCATCTCCATGACGCCGATGAGCGACGAGCAGCGTAAAGAACTCAAGCAGAAGCTGCGCGGCGGCCAAGCCGAGCCGGAGATCCCCTTTGCCAAGCCGGAATCCACCACCCGAGTCTTTGCGGTGGCCTCCGGCAAGGGTGGCGTGGGCAAGTCTTCCGTTACGGTGAACCTTGCCGCGGCCTTGGTCAAGAAGGGCCTCAAGGTAGGAATCGTGGACGCCGATATTTACGGCCACTCCGTCCCCAGCCTGCTGGGTTCCACGGCGGGCCCCACAGTGCTTGACGACGAAATGCTGCTTCCCCCCATCTCCCACGGCATCAAGCACATTTCCATTGGCCAGTTCGTGGAGGGCAATGCGCCCGTGGTCTGGCGCGGGCCGATGCTCCACCGCGCACTTCAGCAGTTCCTCGCAGATGTCTTCTGGGGTGACTTGGACGTGCTCCTGCTGGACCTGCCACCGGGTACTGGGGACGTTGCCCTGTCCGTAGCCCAGCTCATCCCTAATGCGGAGCTCCTCATCGTGACCACGCCGCAGGCGGCCGCCGCCGAGGTGGCCGAGCGTGCCGGTTCCATCTCCCAGCAAACGCGCCAGCGCGTGGCCGGCGTGATTGAGAACATGGGTGCCATGGTCATGCCGGATGGTTCCACCATGGACATCTTCGGCTCCGGCGGCGGCAGCGTGGTGGCCGAGCGCCTCAGCGTCCTACTGGGCCACGAGGTTCCCCTATTGTCCAGCATCCCGCTCGATCCGAGCCTGCGCGCGGCTGGCGATGCCGGAACCCCCATCGTCATTTCCGCGCCCGACTCCCCCGCTACCCAAGCCATCACCAAGGTGGCGGATTCCATTGCGGTGCGCTCCGATTCCCTCGTGGGTAAGAAGCTCGGCTTGGGTGTGACCCGCAAAGGCTAAATAGCCTTTAGGTGACATCCTCCCAGGAGGAGCTGCCCTCGCCGGTGGGCGCATTCCCACCGCGCGGGGGCTGTGTCGTTTTAGTCGCCTTCTCCCCCGTCGGCTGTTGTACTCCGGCGTTCAGGTCCGGGTAGACCTGCGAATAATCAAAAGTCGGCCGACCAGGATTCTGCTCCGGCGCTGGTTGCGCCGGACCCTGCTGCGTATGCGCGGGTTGGTTGGTCATATCCGCATCGTGCTCATACGGGCTGGTGCTCTTCTTGATGTCCTCGGCCATCTTTTTCGGGTTGAAATCATCCCAGGCGGAGTCGTCGCCGTCGAAAAGCGCCTTGGTAATGACCCCGCGCGGTCCCATCCGCGTCCACTCCGCCGCCTGACTCAAAGGCACCCGGAGATCGTCGAACTCCGCGCCGAGCCCGCTCATCTCACCGTTGAGCTCCGCCTTGGCATTCGCAATGGCCTTGCGCGCCGCGTAGATAGCCGCACGGACATCCATGATCACGCCGGGCAGGCGCTCGGGACCGATGATCACCAGACCCAGCAGCACGATGACAAGGATCTCTACCCAACCAATTGAGGAAAACACGAAACTATCTTAACTACTTAGCTAGTGGTGACTGGGCGACGGGCGCGCGGGAGGCTTCGGTCTCTTGTTAGCCCCGCTGGTTATACCGGATGGCGCGCACCACCATCTCCACCTTGTCCAGGAAATCCTGGCGTGGCTGGTGCGCGGGAGCTTCCGCATCCGGCCCGGGCCCTATGCCCTGATGGGCGATACCCGCGAGCTTTGTCATCAGGGAATCAGGAGCCTTGACATGGGATTCCACGCTGCATTCACGAACCCACTCGGCGGCGTTGCGCTGGTGGTGAATCTCCGCCCGGCATTCCGGGCAGTGCACGAGGTGGATGCGTACGCGGTGGGCATACTTGGCCGGCATTTCGCCGTCGACAAAAGCGACGACCGCCTCGGGCCCTAAATGGCCGATAGTATCTGCCCGCTGGGCGCGGGACTTTGCCTTATCGCGGACTTTGGCTTGGGCCTCGGTGAAGAACCCGGACAGGCTCAGGGAATGCCCGTCGCTGCTATGTCCTTCTGCTTTCACCTCAACGTCACCTCACCTCAGTGCATGCTCTTGTGCAGTGGCCTAGTGCTTAGCTGCGGGAGTCTAGCCCTCTAAGATTCAAACGCTGCCCAGTCTAGCGGGTACGCAGCAGGCTGCGCGTGTCTGCGTTTGTCTGGGCTTCCTTTTCCAGCGCGGCACGCAGCTGGGAGCGGCCGCGGTGGATGCGCGAACGCACAGTACCCATCTTCACGCCGAGGGTTTCAGCGATTTCGTCGTAGCTCATACCCACGACATCACAGAGAACCACCGCCACACGGAAGTCCGGCGCCAGGTTATCCAGGGCTGACTGCAACGCCGGATCCAGGTTGGCCACCGTATAGGCCTGCTCCGGGGTCATATCTGTACCTGGGACACGCTCATAATCCTCCGGCAGCGCCTCCATGCGGATCTTGGAGCGGTGGCGGACCATATCCAAAAAGAGATTGGTGGTAATCCGGTGCAGCCAGCCCCCAAAGGTTCCTGCTTGGTACTTATCCAAGGAGCGGAAGACACGCATGAAGGTTTCCTGCGTGAGGTCTTCGGCATCGTGCTGGTTACCAGACAGGCGATACGCCAAGCGATAGACATCATCGGCGTGCTCAGCCACGAGCTCACTCCACGAAGGCATCTCGGCCTGGCCGGCGTCGAATGCAGCGGTTCCGGTCAACTCCTCAACTTCAGCACTGACAGCATGGCTGCCAGTGGCAGAGGAATCGGTGGAACGGTGAGCGTGCTCAAACTCGCGCTGCTGTGTGGTCATGGCGAATATCTTTCTATAGTGCGCGTCGAAACTCCAGCCACGGCCCTGTGAGCAGCCTGTGAATCCGTCACACCTCTTACATGCGCTTCTTGCGTCACAGCTGAGGAGAGTTGCGGGCGATTCTCGGCACGCAGCTGAGGCGATTTCACTATGGTTTTCTTTGTGACTACTACGGCTTATGACGCAATGCGTACCTATATCGAATCCACCAGCGAGGTCTCCGAGGTGCTCGCCGGCGCCCGCGCCCATGCGGAGGAGTACGGCCTGCCGGCCCCGGATGAAGCCACCGGCCAGCTGCTCAGCACGCTCGCGGCGGCTTCATCCGGCACCACCTCCCGCCCGCAAGCGGTAGCGATCACTCCCGCAGCATCCGTCGTGGGCCTCTACTTGCTCGCCGGCATGCCGGAGAACGGAATCCTTACCTGCATTGACCCGGAAGCCGAGCACCAGGCCAGCGCCAAGAGAACTTTCCGCGAGGCCGGCTACTCCCCTAGCCGTGGGCGCTTCTTGCCCTCGCGTCCCCTCGACATCATGGGCCGCCTAGCCAATGACACCTACCAGGTGATTTACGCCGAGGTCCCAGCGCTCGATATGCCCGCGCTGCTCAAGGCCGCTTGGCCTCTACTGCATCAGCACGGCACCTTGGTGTTGGCCAATGCGCTTCTCGACGGCACCGTCGCCGACCCCTCCCGCACCGACCGCGACACCGCCGCCGCCCGCGAGGCCGACGAATACGCTCGCTCTCTCGAGGGTGCTGCCGTCACTCGCCTGCCGTATGGGGCGGGCCTAACACTCATCACCAAGCTGTAGTCGCCTTCTGAAACTGCCCGATCTGCCAAAACCATCGCCCGTTTTTCGATCGGCACGGAGATTTTCGTCATCTAGGGCACCGTTGGTTTAGCCACTGATACGTCTCCGAGCTAAACCCCGCCCTGTGTCGTCGGTGTCCTTTTTGCGCCGACTTTTTATTCCTTCTCCGTTCCCCCCACCCTTCGCGCTCACCGTGGGGGCTTCGCTAGGCGGGCTGCGCGCTCTCGGTGAGCGCGAAGGGAGTGTACTGAAAGGTGCGGTGTTGCAGGGCGTTGTTGCGCAGGCTCCTGAAGCATTCCGAGACTCGTCGGCGCCACCAAAACCACGAAAGGCGGACGTGGAGTGGACTTCAATCCACCCACACGCCCGCTTAAGGCGCTGCGCTGTCTCGCGGCTTAGACCTTTACGTTCTTGCCCACGACAACCACGCCGCCCTCAGACACCTTGAATCGCTCCTCATCGCGCTCGCGGTCAACACCAATGATGGCCCCGTCGCTGACCACCACGTTCTTATCCAAGATGGCATGACGAACTACCGCGCCCCGGCCAATGCGCACGCCTGGCAGGATGACGGAGCCTTCCACCGTCGCGCCATCCGCCACGTGCACGTCTGAAGCCAACACGGAGTTGCGCACCGTACCACCGGAGACGATGCAGCCCGGAGCCACCATCGAAGACTGCGCAATACCGTTCTGCACGAACTTCGCCGGCGGGAAGTTGGAATCATCCGTGGAGTGAATGGGCCACGAACGGTTGTACAGGTTGAAAATCGGGTGCACCGAAATCATGTCCATGTGTGCCTCATAGAAGGAGTCGATGGTGCCAACGTCACGCCAATAGCCATGGTCACGCTCCGTGGCACCGGGCACCTCATTGGCCATGAAGTCATAAACATGCGCCTGCCCACGCTCCACAAAATAAGGAATGATGTTGCCGCCCATGTCATGTGCGGAGTCCTCATCCTTTTCGTCTTCCAGCAAAGCGTCGATAAGCGCCTGCGTGGTAAAAACGTAGTTGCCCATGGAGGCGTAGGTCATGTTCGGGTCGTCCGGGGTCGCCGGAGGATTGGCAGGCTTCTCGACGAACTCCGTAATCGTGCCCATCCCATCCGCCTGAATGCAGCCAAAGGCAGAAGCCTCAGAACGCGGGACGCGGATGCCCGCCACCGAGCAGTCCAGGCCAGTCGCGATGTGCTCTTCCACCATCTGCGCTGGGTCCATGCGGTAGACGTGGTCAGCACCGAAGACGATGACATAATCCGGCTTCTCGTCATAGATGAGGTTCAGCGACTGCAGGATCGCATCGGCCGAACCGTTGTACCAGCGCTTACCGCGGCGCTGCTGAGCGGGCACGGAAGCGATGTACTGCGGAGTCGGACCAGACAGGTTCCACGCTTGGGAGATATGGCGGTCCAGAGAGTGGGACTTGTACTGGGTCAGCACAGCAATTTTGAGGAATCCGGCGTTGACAAGGTTCGACAGCACGAAGTCGATCAGGCGATAGGAACCACCGAAAGGAACGGCGGGCTTAGCGCGGTCTTCCGTCAGCGGAAAGAGGCGCTTTCCCTCGCCGCCGGCAAGGACAATAGCAAGGACATTAGGAAGGCTTCTCACACCACCCAATTTATAGACGTTTTCTGGATCGCGCAGAAGAAGTGCGTTTGTTTCTACCCCCCATTGTCCACCTCACACCCCGCCCGCTGCTTTCCGACGAACCACCGCACCGACCTGTCCATCAAGGTTTAGCGCGAGCTGTGGATAATCCGTATTCTGGCGAGTATGAGAGCCGGAATATTTTCTAAGGAGTATCCGCCAGAGATTTATGGCGGAGCGGGCGTCCACGTTGCAGAGCTCACGCGCTTCATGCGCGAGATTATTGATGTCTCTGTGCACTGCATGGGTTCTGAACGCGATGAGAAGGACGTCTTTGTACATGGCATTGACCCTGCGTTGAAGGAGGCCAATGGCGCCGTGCAGACGCTTTCCACGGGTCTGCGTATGGCCAATGCCGCCTCCGATATCGATGTGGCTCACTCCCATACCTGGTACACCGGTCTAGGTGGCCACCTTGCCGGCCGCCTATACGGCATCCCCCACGTGGTCACCGCGCACTCGCTCGAACCGCACCGCCCATGGAAGCGCGAGCAACTCGGTGGTGGCTATGAGATCTCCTCGTGGTCCGAGAAGAACGCTATGGAATATGCCGATGCCGTCATCGCCGTGTCGGCCGGGATGAAAGATTCCATCTTGGATGCCTACCCCCGCATCGACGCCGACAAGGTCCATGTAGTCCTTAACGGCATTGATACTCAGGTCTGGCAGCCGGGTGAATCCACGGTGCTGGATGAGCTGGGCGTCGACAAGCAGCGTCCCATCGTTGCCTTCGTGGGCCGGATTACTCGGCAGAAAGGCGTCAAGCACCTGCTCAAGGCTGCCCAGAGCTTTGATGCAGACATTCAGCTTGTGCTGTGTGCTGGCGCGCCGGACACACCGGAGATTGCGGCAGAGACCGAAGCCCTCGTGGAGGAACTGAGCGCGCAACGTGACGGCGTGTACTGGGTCAAGGACATGCTCTCGCGCGAGCAGATCAAGCAGGTCTACTCCGGTGCGGACGTTTTCGTGTGCCCCTCTATTTATGAGCCGCTGGGGATTGTCAACCTTGAGGCAATGGCCTGTGGCACCGCGGTTGTGGCCTCCAATGTGGGTGGCATCCCTGAGGTCGTCGTGGACGGCGAAACCGGCGTTCTGGTCAACTATGACGTAAATGACGAAGCCACCTTTGAAGCTGATCTGGCTGCCGCTGTGAACCGTGTCGCCGCCGATAAAGAGCTGGCATTACGCTTCGGTTCCGCCGGCCGCCAGCGCGCCATCGAGGACTTCTCGTGGGCTACCATCGCGCAGCAGACCGTGGACATTTACCGCTCGTTAATGTAGGAAGGACTGCCGTGACGCATAAAGAAACGCACCATCGCCCAGAACTTCACTTCGTTCCCGATAGCGGGATCCTCGAGGCCCCCGCAGGAATCGTTCGGGACGGTCATACCTGGCACCTGTTCCACCAGTACCGTCCTGATGCCGGCCAGCCTGCGCGCTGGGGCCATTCCACCTCTGAGGAAACGGCCTTCGAGTGGCTGGAGTGCGACGACGTCCTCGCCACCGTCGGCGGCGAGCTATCGCTGCGTGCAGGATCCGTGGCGGAAGGAAAGGACGCTCTCAACCTGTACTTCACGTCGGTGACCTCGGTCGGCACTAGCGTGCGCTTGGCGCGCTACACCGACTACGCCGATGAATGCATCGTGTCAGATGACCCTTCGGCGCTCGACCCAGACGTTGTCCGCTTCGGGGAAGCCGTAGGCGCCCACACCAATTATGACCGCTTCCGCTCGCCCTCCGTGGTCCCGGACTGGGCTAAGGAAGACCGCGAAGAGGGACACGATGGCTGGCTTATGCTGGCGCTGACCGGGCATTCCGACGCACCAGTACCGGTAATCCTGGACAGCCCCAATGGCGAATCCTGGACGCTCCTCGGCCCCTTGAGCTTCGATGGTGATCCTGGCTTTAAGGAGGGCGAAGTTCCGGCCACCTCTCCCATCCCGCCGGTGGTTTCACCGCGTCTGGTACGCCTGCGCGACGAGGTGGATAGGGAAATTTACGACGTTCTCTTCGTGACCTTGGAACGCGAGGGCCGCGATGTCTCCGGATATATCGTGGGCCGCCTTGATGGCACTGTGTTCACCGTGGCGAAGGGCTTCCAGCGCGTGGACTTTGGCCATGATTTCTCCCGTCCGCGCAACACCAACACCACGACCGGAACAATTCCGCAGGATTGCCGCTACGACCGCGCAGTCATCCTCGGTCTGCTCAACGGCAACGGCCGCGGCGATGATGCCACCAAGCACCCCACGTGGGAGGCTGAGGGCTGGGCTAATAGCTTGTCCCTGCCGCGCGCGGTGACGCTACAGGGCGGCGTGCTGTTCCAAACCCCGGCGGAGGGGCTGCCGGATGCTGTAAAGCTTTCGGATTACGCACAGTCTTGGACGGGCGTCCTCGAAGTACCTACGGGTTCGAGCGTGACCGTGACGCTGAAGGACGGCTCTGGCGATACCGCTGCGGTCATTCGCCATACTGGTGAAGAAATCAGTCTGGACCGCTCCATGTCCAAGGCCTTCGATAACTACTTCAAGGACTCCGCTCCTGCGGTAGCGCCGCTGGCTGAGGGGGATTCGGATACCCTCACCGTCATTCAGGATGGTGCCAGCGTTGAGGTCTTCGTCGACGGCGGTTTGGTGGCCATGAGCTCCCGTGTCTACTTCGATGGTGGTTGCTCCGCCATTGAGGTCAGCACCGATGGCGAAGCTGTCATTGAACAGTCCTGGAGCCGCAAGGGTACCAAGCGCTCCTAATCGCATCGACTGCGAGACGGCATATAGGAGGAGGACCGAGTTGTCTCGGTCCTCTTTTTAATGCGCCCCCCTACCCTTCGCGCTCACCGGGGTTCTCAAACAACCACCGCGGGCGCTGCCGGTGAGCGCGAAAGGAGATTGAGGCGGAGGTCTATGCAGATGCCTTCGAGCGCCGACAAGACCACGCAACATCAGAGCCACAACGAGCCAGGCCGGGCCTCACCCCGCCCTTCGCGCTCACCGCGGACCATAAACTTCCTCCACGCTCATCCCCGGTGAGCGCGAAGGGAGACCACGGCGGACTGGGCAGCTGCAAGCCCCCTTCGCGCTCACCGAGGACATCAAACAACCACCGCGGGCGCTGCCGGTGAGCGCGAAGGGTGGTTTCGAAGAGAAGCAGCGAAGGAAGGCCCTAAAAAGGAGCGTCAGCAATTAGGCCGAGCGCAGGCGATCCAGGCGAGCGTGAGCCGTCACGGTCAGCGACTGCGGCAAGGAGGCCATGCGCTCTGCCAGCTCTTCCGGACTGATGTGGCGCGCCGACGGGCTCATGCCAACCTGTGCGGCGATGGAGGCCTTATCCAAGACGATGGGGAAGGAAATATCGACCGGGTCGGCCGCCTGCTCCAAGAAGCCTTCCGCCTGCGCATAGAGGCGTTCCACCTTGCCTTCTTCCACACCGAGGATGCCCAGAGGCTCCCGCAGCTCGTCCAGATGGCCCGCCTGTGGAGTCAGCACGATGACCTCCCCGCCCGGTGCGAGAACGCGCTGGAACTCCGCCGGGTTGCGCGGGGCAAAGACCACCGAAATGGCGTGAATCGAATCATCCTTTAGCGGAAGGCGCTCCCATACATCCGCAACCACGGCGCCAACTCGCTCATGCGACTTGGCCAGGTGCTTAGCCGCGTGCGTAGAGATATCCAGGCCAACGCCGCGTGCGCCCTCAATCGAATCAAGGGTGTGTGCGAGGTAGTAACCCGTACCCGCGCCGACCTCAAGGAGCGCAGGGGCGGTGTCCGCATTCAGGCCAGCCGCATGTTCAGCCGCATCCTGGGTCTCCAGAGAATCCTGCACCGCACCGGTGACTGCCTCCACGAAGGGAGCAAAGTGTCCCATGGCCAGGTAGGTTTCGCGGGCGTTGACCATCGCGGCATCATCGCCTTGGTGCTTCAAACCGGCACCGGCTGCCAGCGTGACGTAGCCCTGCTTGGCCACATCATAGGAATGGCCGGTCTCCGACACGAGGCGGGAAAAATCATCCGCACCCTGCAGGGCGCTGCCATCGGCGGGATCGGCCAGAATATCGACGATATGTGAAAGCATGCTCCTAGACTAGCTAGAAACTGCTACGAGGAGTGAACCCAGCTCCGCTGCTTCTTCTTTGCTGAGCTCAATCACAATGCGCCCACCCCCGTCAGAAGGAATGCGCATGACAATCTTGCGGGACTCCTCTACCGCTTCCATCTCTCCACCAGTGGTACGGGGCTTCATCGCTGCCATATTGAGTCTCCTTCGACTGAGTTTTGTACGTCCCTCTAGTCTAGCCCTTTTTCAGCCGACGGCGGCAGGCTCGTTCCCACAGGCTTCCCCGCAAGCTCCCTCAAGGCCTCGTCCAAGGACGAGTCAAAGGGTTAAGCCGAAGGTTCGGAAGAAGCGTCAGACGCTGTCGCCGGCGCTGCCTTTAAACGGCGCTCCACCGCAGCTAGGAGGGCATCCACCTGGTCCTGACGGTAGCCGCGCGCGACCACGTCGAAACGCAGGTCGTCGAAACGCCCCTCGTCGAGGGCACGCAGATTCTCATAGTCGGTGTCCACAGCCTTGTCGGGGGCCTCCATAACAGGTCCCCGCCCCACCAGGCTTCCCCACGCCCACGTGCCAATGATCACGAGAGCGATGAGGACAACGATCAGCAGCATCCAGGACAACATGCGCTAAATCTTACCCAGCAGCGGCGGTCGTTGGGCAACGGGCCCGACCACGCCCGCGCGGGAGAGGATGGTGCGCGAAACTACATCGGCCATCGGGGATAGCTCATGGAGCGGGCGGTTGCGGTGGGCGCGAGTGCCCAGGTCCACTTCGGCGATGGCGTGGGGGCCGTGGCGCTTGGCGACGTCTATCAGTAACCCCGCTTCCACCCCATAGCCCGCGACGAAAGGCAACCCCACAGCCGCATCGCGGCGAATCGCATACTCCCCGCCCAAAGGCTGATCAATGTGCGCGAGCTCTGGGAAAAACATGCGCAGAAGCGGCTTGGCGCTCAGCTCCGTGACCCGCCCGCCACCTGTGGGCTGACCGTTCAGGCTGCGTGTATAGCGCGCCTTGACCAGCTGCACGTGGGGGTCCACAAAAGGCTCACTTAGCGCGGTCACCATGCCGGGGGCGGCGGATTCTAAATCCGCATCGATGAAGACGACGACCTCGCCCCGGGCCGCGGCCACCCCGCGCCACAAGGACTCGCCCTTGCCAGGCTGCGGCGGCTCCTCCACCACGTCGCGCCAATTGCACACCCGAGCCCCAGCCGCGGCTGCCTGTGCCGCGGTCCCATCGGTGGAGTCGGCGTCGACGACGATGACCTCTAACGGATCGTCGGCCAGGCAGGCGCGCACCACGTGGGCGACGGTGCGCTCCTCATTAAGCGCAGGGATAACTACGGAAACGCTGACAGACATGGCTTAGGCTAGCCCCCGGGTCGTCGCCAAGGGCGCCATCTGGCCCTGGATGGCGGCGGTCATCCGAATGACATCGAGTGTCGGGGCCACCTCATGGACCCGGAATGCCGCGACGCCCCGTGCCGCCGACCACGCCGTTGCCGCCAGTGTGCCCGCGACGCGCTGGTCCACGGCGCGGTCGAGGGTCTCACCCACAAAGTCCTTGTTCGACAAGGCCATGAGCACCGGCCAGCCCGTTGCCACGCTCTCCTCTATGCGCCGCAACAACTCCAAACCGTGGAATGTGTTTTTGCCAAAATCGTGTGTGGGGTCGATGAACGTCAACTCCTCCGGACAGCCGAGGTCGGCGGCGCGCTCAGCTAGCCGCGTGGTCTCGGTGATGACATCGGCGACCACATCGTCGAAGTGCACACGATGCGGGCGGGTGCGTGGGGTCACGCCACCGGTGTGCGAGCACACGTAGCCCACCTTGTGGTGGCCAGCCACCTCGATGAGCTCAGGGTCCCAGCCGGCCCACGTGTCGTTGACCAGACCAGCACCGGCGGCGATAGCCGCTTCTGCTACCTCAGCGCGCCACGTATCCACGGAAATCAGCGCCTCCGGGCGGCGGCAGTGCAGCTCCGCGATGGTGGGCACGACGCGCTCAATCTCCTCGGCCGCGTCGACGTGCTCACCCGGGCCGGCCTTGACTCCGCCGATGTCGATGATGGAGGCGCCGTCGTCAAGCGCCTGCTCAGCGCGCTGGATGGCGGGGTCGAGCTCGAAGGTGGCGCCCTTGTCGTAGAAGGAGTCGGGTGTGCGGTTCACAATCGCCATGACCCGCGCGAGGTTGTGCGCTTGGGTCACTTGTTTTCTTGCTCCCGCAAGCGCTTGTCCGACATCACCTTGTGCGCGGCCAAGATGTGGGCGACGGCTTCGTCGATATCGTCGGTGATCAAGAAGAGATCAAGGTCTTCAGGGTTGATGAACCCGCCCTCGGCCAAGGTTTTCTTCATCCACTCCACCAAGCCGGACCAATATTCGGTGCCCATGAGCACGATGGGATAGTTGGTCACCTTGCCGGTTTGGACCATACACATGACCTCGAAGAACTCATCCATGGTGCCCATGCCACCCGGTAGGCAGATGAAGGCCTGGGAGTACTTGAGGAACATGGTCTTGCGCGCGAAGAAGTAGCGGAAGTTCAGGCCAAGATCGACGTAGGGGTTCAGGCCCTGCTCGTGCGGCAGCTCGATGCCTAAGCCCACAGACAGTCCGCCGGCCTCATGCGCGCCGCGGTTGGCCGCCTCCATGATGCCGGGGCCGCCGCCGGTGATAACGGCGTACTTGGCCTCTACTAGGCGGCGGCCCAAGGCAACGCCCAGCTGGTAATTCGGATCATCCTCCGGGGTGCGCGCAGAGCCGAAGACGGTCACGGCCTTGGGCAGCTTGGCCAGCGCGTCAAAGCCGTCCACGAACTCGCCCTGAATGCGCAGGACGCGCCAGGGATCGGCGTGCTGCCACTCATGATCCGCACCGGACTGCAGCAGGCGCTGGTCAAAGGTGGAGGACTGCTCTCCAGCAGTGCGCACGAGAAGAGGTCCGCGCAGAGTGCGCAGTTGCTCAGGCGTCATAGTGGTCTTATCCCTTCAGGTAATTCAAGAGTGCGGTCGAGACTTCGGTGATCTGAACGACGGGCACTTGCTCGTCCTTCTTATGGGCAAAGCCCGGATCCCCGGCGCCGAAATTGACGGCTGGGGTCCCCATCTCGGAGAAACGGGCCACATCGGTCCAACCATACTTGGCGCGGACGTTGCCGCCGACGGCGTCGACAAGCGCGCGTGCCGCCGGCTGGCCCAAACCGGGCAAGGCCGCACCCGCGATGTCATCGACCTCCACGGTGATGTTCTCGTACTCGCCGAGGACCTCCATCAGGTGCGCCAGCGCCTCCTCGGAGCTGCGGTCAGGGGCAAAGCGGAAGTTGACGAACATCCAGGCCTCATCCGGGATGGTATTGGTGGCCACACCCGATTCGAGGTGGACGATGTTGAGGCCTTCCTTGTAGGTGCAGCCGTCAATCTCAACGTCGCGGGGCTGGTAGTTGGCCACGTTGAGCATCACCGGTGCCAAGGTGTGCGCGGCATTGGAGCCGAGCCAGGCGCGGGCTGAGTGCGCGCGGGTGCCGTGGGCGGTCACGCGCACGCGGATGGTGCCCTGGCAGCCGGCTTCGATCATGCCGCCGGAAGGCTCACCCAGCAGCGCTAGGTCTCCCTGCAGCCACTCCGGGTGATCCTTTTGCAGGTGGCCCAGACCGTTGAATTCGGTGGCGACCTCCTCGCCCTCATAGGCAATAACCGTGAGATCGTGCTTGAGCTCATCGGAATTGTACAGCTGCGCAAAAGCGTTGAGGTAGACAGCCATGCCGGACTTCATGTCAACGGTGCCGCAGCCATACATGATGCTGCCATCCTCCAACATGGTGTGGGGCACGTTATCGGCTAAGGGCACGGTATCGATGTGGCCGGCGAGGACCACGCGGCTTTTAAAGCCCCGATTCGTCCGGGCACAGACGGTGTTACCGTAGCGTTTCACCTCTACTTTGCTCTGGTCCAGACCACGCAGAGCTTCTTCGACCGCATCGGCGATCGCTTGCTCGTGGTGTGAAGGGCTGGGGATATCCACCAAGGCCTTGGTCAGCTCAATGGGATCGGAGAAGAGATTTAAAGTCACAACCCGCCATGCTAGCGCCCCCGGTTGCTTAGTGCATTGCGTAAAGTGCTTCCCGTTGCAAACAATCAACAGCGTTGAAGGTGATTTCCCTATGGCTGCGGCCACTCAACTCAAAACCCGCCACCTCACCATGATGGGGCTCGGCTCCGCGGTGGGCGCGGGCCTCTTCCTGGGCGTCGGCTTGGGCATCCAGGTCTCCGGCACTTCCGTCCTTATTTCCTATGCGGTGGCTGGTGTGCTCATCGCCTTGGTGATGTGGATGCTCGGTGAGATGGCTGCCGCCCGCCCTTCGTTGGGTGCTTTCTCCACTTATGCGGGCCAGGCTTTCGGGCCGTGGGCGCGGTTCACGCTGGGCTGGATTTACTGGTTCATGCTGGTCATGGTGATGGGCGCAGAGATTACTGGTGCCGCGGCAATCGTCTCCAACTGGTTCGGGGTAGACCCCTGGATTCCAGCATTGGTGGCCGTAATTCTCTTCGCCATCGTCAACTTTGCCGCCGTGGGCGGCTTCGGCGAATTCGAGTTCTGGTTCGCCATCATCAAGGTTGCCACCATCGTGGCCTTCCTCGGCATCGGCGTGCTCATGGCACTGGGCATCCTGCCGGGTATGGATCTCTCGGTGGCGGGCCACAACTTTACGGAGAACTTCCTCCCCAATGGCGGCCCCGGCTTTGCTGCCGGCCTGCTCGCCGTGGCTTTCGCATTCGGTGGCATCGAACTGGTCACCATTGCCGCAGCTGAGTCCGAAGACCCCGCACACAACGTGGCCACTGCCGTGCGCGCCATCATCGTGCGCATCATGGTCTTCTACATCGGCTCCATCCTGGTCATCACCATGGCCTTGCCTTTCAGCTCTATCCAGGACGCCGATGTGGCCGCGGACTCGCCCTTCACGTTGGTCCTTGCGGCCGCGAAAATCCCCTTCGCCGCGGGATTCATGGAGGCGATCATTGCCCTGGCGCTGCTCTCCGCCTTCAACGCGCAGATCTACGCCACCTCCCGCTTGGTCTATGACATGGCTAAGGACCACAGCGCGCACCACGTCTTTTTGAAGACCAACGCGTCCGGCTCCCCCATTTATGCGGTGGTGCTCTCCATCGTCTTCGCCTTTGCATCGGTAGCTCTGCAGTACTGGAACCCGCCGGGGCTTCTGGCCTTCCTCTTCAACGCGGTGGGCGGTTGTTTGCTGATCATCTGGTGCTTCATCGTGGCTTCCTACATCAAGCTGCACCCTCAGATGAAGGCCAATGGAGACCTCACTACGCTGCGTGTTCCGTGCTTCCCGTGGCTGCCATGGATCACCGCCCTGGCGCTGGTGGGTCTTACAATTCTCATGCTTTTCGATCCCTCCGCCCGCAACCAAGTCCTCGCCGTCCTCGTCCTGACCGTGGCCCTGGTTGTGATATTCCACCTACTCCCGGGTAACTCAAGGCGCGCGGCGGACGCGTAACTGCTAGGGTGTGAGCCTATGACTTCAGCATCCGCACGCGGCCTGGCAACCATTACCCACGACGGCACCGTCCTGGACGTCTGGTTCCCCGCAGTTCACACCGATATCTCTGTAGAAGCCAGCGGCACCGAGCGCTTGGAGGAGGTTCCGCAGCAGTTCGCTGACCTGGTGGGCCCTGACGAAGAGCGCGGCGTCGCCCGCATCGCGGTGGAGACCTCCATCAAGGATCTGGACGAGGCTCCCGCCGACACCTACGACGCCTACCTGCGCCTGCACCTGCTCTCCCACCGCGCAGTCAAGCCTCACGGCCTGAACGTAGACGGGATCTTCGGCAAGCTGGCCAACGTCGTGTGGACCAACTACGGTCCCTGCGCGGTTGCCGATTTCCAGATGGTCCGCGGCCGCCTCGCCTCCCGCGGCCCGGTCGTGGTCTACTCCGTCGATAAGTTCCCGCGCATGGTGGACTACGTCGTTCCGTCCGGCGTGCGCATCGGTGACGCCGACCGCGTCCGCCTAGGCGCCCACTTGGCCGAGGGCACGACCGTGATGCACGAGGGCTTCGTTAACTTCAACGCCGGCACCCTGGGTGCCTCCATGGTCGAGGGCCGTATTTCCGCAGGCGTCGTCGTGGGCGATGGCTCCGATATCGGCGGCGGCGCCTCCATCATGGGCACCCTGTCCGGTGGCGGCAAGGAGGTCATCTCCATCGGTGAGCGCTGCCTGCTCGGCGCGAACTCCGGTGTGGGCATTTCGCTTGGCGACGACGCCGTCGTCGAAGCCGGCCTCTACGTCACCGCCGGCACCAAGATTGCCGTCTTTGGCAAGATCGCGGCGGCCCTAGGCCTGTCTGAGGGCGACACCATCAAGGGTTCCAAGCTCTCTGGTGTTTCCGGCGTGCTGCTGCGCCGCAACTCCGTGACCGGCGCCGTCGAGGCCGTCGATTGGAAGTCTGAGGCTGTGGCTCTCAACGAGGATCTGCACAAGAACTAAGCGCTGCTGCTTGAGGCCCCCGTTTCTGCGGGGGCCTTTCGTGATCCCAGATTCATTCCCTCGCCCACGTCCCTGCGCCACGGGCACCCCTCGATGCCCTACCTACGACAGCCGCGGCCTAGAATGCTAAAGGTGACTGCTCAAAACGATTCCTCCTCTCGCTCACTCGGCAGCGGCTTGAAGGTCCGCCACCTGACCATGATGGGGCTGGGCTCCACTATCGGTGCCGGTCTTTTCTTGGGCACCGGTGTTGGCATTTCTGCCGCTGGCCCCGCGGTCCTTTTGGCCTACCTCATCGCTGGTTTCCTTGCCATCCTAGTCATGCAGATGCTCGGTGAGATGGGCACGGTCATCCCCGCATCCGGCTCCTTTTCCGAATACGCGGAGCACGGCATCGGCCGCTGGGCAGGCTTTACGCAGGGCTGGATTTACTGGCTCGCCACCGTCGCTGTCCTTGGCGCGGAAATCACCGGCGCCGCCGGATTCATCGGCGCGTGGTTTAACTGCCCGCCCTGGATCCCCGCTGCCATCTGCGTGGCTCTTTTCGGAACCATCAACCTTTTGCGCGTGCGCTTGTTCGGCGAGTTCGAGTACTGGTTCGCCTTCATTAAGGTTGCCGTCATCATTGCTTTCCTCATTATCGGCGCACTATTGATTTTCGGACTGCTTCCCGGCCATACCTTCATCGGCACGTCTGTTTTCCTTACCGATGGCTTCATGCCCAACGGTCTCGGTGGTGTGGCCGCTGGTCTGCTCGCCGTAGCTTTCGCCTTCGGTGGCATCGAGGTCGTCGCCATCGCTGCGGCGGAATCCGAGGATCCCGAGAAATCCCTCGTCAACGCCGTGCGCACTACAATTACCCGCATTTCGGTGTTCTACCTGGGCTCTGTCCTCGTCATCACCTTCCTCCTGCCCTATTCCTCGCTCGGCTCCGCGCAGTCGGCCGCCGAGTCGCCGTTCACCATGGTCTTGGACCGCGCGGGAATCCCAGGCGCGGCCGCCATCATGGAAGTAGTCATCGTTCTCGCACTGCTTTCTGCTTTCAACGCGCAGATTTACGCTTCTTCGCGCATGATGCACTCGCTGGCCTCCCGCGGTGAGGCGCCCAAGCTCTTCGCCGCCACCGACCGCCGCGGCGTCCCGACTGCGGCCATCGCGTTGTCTGTCATTCTTTCCGCGGTGATGGTCATCCTGAACTATGCGGATACCGGGTGGCTGCTGTCCTTCATGCTCAATGCCGCTGGAGCCTCGCTGCTTATCGTGTGGGTGTTCATCGCGGTGAGCCAGTTGCGCCTGCGCCCCCAGCTCGAGGCCATCCACCCACTGCCGGTGCGAATGTGGGCCTACCCGTACCTCACGTGGTTCGCGTTAGCTCTCTTCGCAGCCATCGCGGTGCTCATGCTTAGCGACGCCTCAGCCCGCATCCAACTCTTCTCCGCCGCCACCATGTTCGCGGTACTCGCAGTTGCAGGTGTCATCAACGCCAAGGTCCGCGGTATCGCCCCGACGTCTCGCCTGCCCCTGCCCACGGCCGAGGAGCTCGAGGCCCGCTAGCCGGCCCACACCCTTCGCACCGCCCCTCTCCCCCTCGCGCTGCGCCTCACTACCGGCCCCTCCTTCCCTTCGCGCTCACCGGCGCACGACGTCGCGCTGCTTCCCCGCTCCCCCGTGGCCGCGAAGGGCATAGCGCGTGAATAATCCCCTAAGCACGCGCCTTCACACCGCAGCTCCACCCCTTCGCGCTCACCAACGATGGCTAGCACAACGGCCGAGGCCTCCTCGTGAGCGCGAAGGGTACGCGGCCCCGAAGCCGTCATATCCAATGCCCCTCCCGATCCTTCGCGCTCACCGACATCGATCGGGCAGCCTGTCCAAGGCTGCCTGTGAGCGCGAAGAGGTTTTAAGGGAAGTAAGACTACCTAAATTACAGACACGACAACCTTTACCGCCGAAATCAGCGTCTCGGGGCTGAGTTATCCACAGGCGGGAAATTGACCGTCGACACGTCGTTAAGCACTGCATACCTTGAGCGTCATGAAGGCATGGACGACCGCGGAGCTTCGCGCGCAAGGCTTGAGCAAGGAGGCAATCAGGCGGAAGCTTCGCGCGGGGACGCTCTTTCGCGTGCACCGTGGGATTTATAGCGACGAGTGGTCGCCGCTAGCTGTGGCGCGGGCTCTGGCGCACGGGCTCAGTCGAATACATTTCACGGGCAAGACCGCGCAGGAGATTCACTTGGGGAGGAAGCTGACCTTTCCACTGGAAGCCGAAGGTCCGCGCACGCTCAAGGGCAAGAATTTTCGGGTGACACATTCACGCCTGGCGGCTACTGCAAAGGTGAATGGCCTGCCTGTTGTTCAGGTGCTGTGGGCAGCTCGTCGTATGGCCGCTAACTGCAGACAACTGCTGGAAGAATATTATCGCGGCAAGACTGGCCCTGAGCGTTTGGACAATGACCGGCGGAGAATGCGTCGGGTCCCTCGGCGTTTGAAAGAGACGATACGCCGCACGCCCATCGGTACGGACAGCGTGCCGGAGCGCCAGCTCAGTCGAGGCCTTAGCGCAGACGGAATCTTTCCTGAGCACAACGCGCTCATTGCGGGCTACCGCTTTGACCTGAAGATTGGCAAACTCATCGTGGAGGTCGACGGCTGGGAGCACCACAAACATAGTCGTGCGTTTCAGGCAGATCGCTCGAAACAGAACGCAGCAGTAGCTCATGGGTATACGGTTTTGCGCTTTACTGCTGACGATATCCGCTACCACCTCGACGACGCCGTTCTACTCATCAAAACCATGCTTGAGCAGCTCAAAGGACGGAATCCGACGTTGCCAGCTGTGGTGACGCAACCCTATTGGACATGGCACTTGTGTATGTAACTCTTGAATTTATGACAAGCATTCTTTACACTTGGTCACGCAAGCACGACATACTGTAAAGGAAGCCACATGGCCGAGCATCACAATATGGTCCGCAAATGGCGGCGCTGGCTCGAGATGTCCCAAGCCGAACTCGCCGAACGAGCCGGCGTATCCCGCCAAACTATCGCCAATATCGAACGCGGCAACTACTCGTCCTCTGTCTACCTAGCGCTAGACATCTGCCGCGAACTAGGAAAAACCGTCGAAGAAGTCTTTGGAGATGAACAACATGATTAACGCCATTGCCAACTACACGCTCCGCGAGATCGACCGCGCTTCCCGCGACGAATTCGAGCGCGAGACTTTCTACAAGGCCTACGCCATCTCTGCGCCGCCTGCACAGTTCCTCGAGTTCGTTGTCGCCGCCATCCTTGCCTGGGTCCTCCCCGGTCAGATGAGCATGCTGAGCTTCCTCGTCATCGTGCCTTCTGTCTTAGGAAATACCATCGGAACTACGTGGCTGCGCAAACGCGTTGCCGCTCCGCTTGTCGGCCGTAATTGGTCCGCGATGGCGATTTACTTCATACCGATAATCGCGATGATCGCGGGTACCGCATTCAACGCCTATGCACCAGCTGACGGCCACATTCCCTCCGCTTATCTAGCCGGCGCCGCAGTTGGCGCTATCACCGTCCTCATCCTCGCACCCTTCATCCGCCGCTATCAACACCGTCGAGACCAAGCCCGCCTCGACGCCGAGCTCGACGATTAGACCGCACTGCGCGGCCTATCCCCTTCCCGCCCTTCGCGCTCACCGCGGACGGCGGGTTCTCGTTTTTACAGGCGCTGGTGAGCGCAAAGGGAGAATCAGGCGACTACCGCACTAACCCGCAGCTATGATCCTCCCACCTGCCGAAACATTAGTACCTGCTGCGCCGCTGGCACCGGTTCCGCTGCCATCTCCCTTCACGCTCACCGTGTGCGGGAACTAGCGATTCTTTTAGACGCCGGTGAGCGCGAAGGGCGGGCCTCCAGCTTCCATCCCTAAGCGCTCACCAGCGCGATGGCACGCCTCCACGCCAGGTTCCCGGTGAGCGCGAAGGGAGCATTGCTTGCCGACGCCCCCCTTCCCGCTCACCGCAGCATGTAAAAGTCCCCGGCGGCCAACGCTGGTGAGCGCGAAGGGCAGGCGCGGGGCAGGTGCACTGCGGAAGGGCAAGCGGGTTGGCGGAAGGGCAGGCAGGGCGGAAGGGCGGGGCGAAGGGCCGATATTAAGCCGGCGCGGTCTCGTGGACCACGACCGGTGCCTTGGGCTTCGAACGGAAGGTCCACAGCTTATTGAAGATGAAATTGATGGGCATGGCTACCACGATAGAAATGGCATTGGCCCAGTAGTACATCGTGCGGAAGCCCGTCGAGTCATCGAAAATATGCGGCGGCAACTGCAGCGGCGAGGTCGGATTCATCAGCAGGTACTGCACCGCGAGCGTGACCAGGTAGGCGCCGATACCCGTGATGAGGAACGGGAAAAAGCCACGTAGCCAGGACACCTTGTTGACGGACTTGAACGTCCACATGCGGTTGAGCTGGTAATTCCAGGTATTCGCCACGAGGAAGGCAATCGTGGAAAAGAGCATGAACCAACGCACGTGGAACTGTGTGCCGAAGAGATTGAACATCGCGTCATGCGGCGTAGCGCCAAACCAGGCCAAACCGCATTTCGCAGCCACGATAGAGGTCGCGATGTTGACCAACGCGCCCGAGCCGCCGACCAGACCAAACTTTATGAACTGGCCAAGATTCGAGGCAAAGCGAGCAAAGCTCAGATCCGCCATGGACACGCCCTTCGTACAAAATGCTCAATTATGATGAATAAAACTTCGTACAAGTTTAGTCCGTCGCTCAGCGCAAACTAAAATGCGCGCCGCAATAGCGCCCAATCTCACAGCTTAAACTCACGCTTCTCGCCCGAAAGCGGGTCCTTAAAGCTCATCGCAATGTGGGAAAGCTGCAGCGGCGTTGAAAAGTCATAGAGGGACAACCCGCGATCCACCGGATAGGTATCATCCCCCACGAGCGGATGGCCCAGGTGATTGAGCACCACGCGAATCTGGTGGGTGTGCCCGGTCAGCGGCCAGACATCGGCCACCGTTCCCCGAACGCGCACCCGAGTCACTGTAGGCGTGCCGGAAGGATCCACGCGGACCTGGCGCTCGCCCCGCACCCGCCGCATGCCCAGCCGCACCGTGCCGTCGAAGGAGAAGGGCGCGGCCACCCGAGCACGGTAGTGCTTCACCACCGCCCGCTCCTGAAAAAGCTGCTGGTACGCAGCGCGCGTGCGCGAATTACGCGAACACAGCACCAACCCCGATGTCAATCGGTCCAGCCGGTGCAGCGGCACAATAGAGTCCTCCCCATAGTCCACGCGCAGGCGGGTCTGGAGGGTCTCGCGCACGATGCGCCCATTCGACGTCGTAGGCAAAAAGTGCGGCTTGTCGACGACTATCAGGTCCCCATCCTCATACACCACGCGATAGTCAAAGGGAATAGGTTCTTCGGCAGGCGCCGGAGGGTGATACCACGCCAGCGTTGGACCGGGAAGCACAGTGCCAGGTTCTAAGCGGGCACCAGGCGAAAACGCGGAATCGCCCGCCTCACCTGCCCAATAGGTAGGAGTGGCGGGCACGATGCCGGTGAGCATCACCTTGCGCGGGCTAATCCCCTCCCGCGCCGGCGGGCGAAAGACCACTTACTCAGCCAAGCGCGCGACGGCTGCGGCAATCCGCTCATCGGTGCCGTTCAGGCCGATGCGTACGTACTGCTCGCCCGCTGGGCCGTAGAAATCACCCGGCGCCACGAGGATGCCGCGCTCGGCCAGCCAGTCAACGGTCTCGCGGCAGTTCTCACCACGGGTTGCCCACAGGTAGAGCCCAGCCTCGGAGTGCTCGATTCTAAAGCCCGCGCCGGTCAGTGCGCGCATGAGTTCTACACGGCGCGCGGCGTAGCGCTGGCGCTGGAGGGCTTCGGAGGGGTCGTCGTCAAGCGCGGCAACCATGGCCGCCTGAATGGGGCCCGGCACGATGAGCCCTGCGTGCTTGCGCAGCTCCAATAGCTCCGCGATGAGCTTGGCATCGCCCGCGAAGAAGCCCGCGCGGTAGGACGCCATGTTCGCGCTCTTGGACAGCGAATGCATGGCGATAAGCCCCGTATTGTCCCCATCGGTCACGCGCGGATCCAGGATGGACACCGGCGGGTTCTCATCATCCCAGCCCAAGCCCATGTAGCACTCATCTGAGGCCACGATGGCATTGTTCTCGCGCGCCCAAACGACGATCTCACGCAGCTTCTCGACGCCCAACACCTTGCCCGTCGGGTTCGACGGCGAGTTGATGAACACCAGCGAGGCGTCTTCGAAGTCATCGTCCGCACGCAGGGGCTTAGCACCGGCCAAGAGCGCACCGACTTCATAGGTGGGATAGGCCACCGTCGGGAAAGCTACGGTCTCGCCACGCATGCCCAGCAAAGTGGGCAGCCAGGCGATGGCCTCCTTGGTGCCGATGACCGGCAGCACCGCGTCCACATTCATGTTGTAGCGGCGCTGCAGCGCCTTCGCGATGGCCTCCCGCAGATCCGGGGTGCCCTGGGTCTGTGGGTAACCGGGAGCCTCGGCCGCTGCGGACAGTGCTAACTGCACGCCAGGGGCGACCGGATCAACGGGGTTGCCAACTGATAGGTCAACGATCCCGTCTGGGTGCGCCTGGGCCTTCTCCTTGGCACCGGCGAGCGAGTTCCACGGAAAATCCGGGAGTGTGTGTCCAAGCGGCGTGCGGCTCATGTTCTACTCCTGGTTCTGGGGCGGGAGCGCAGAGATCATCGGCACGTCAAAGTCCTGCGGGCCGAGTGCAGCTGCACCGCCCGGGGAGCCGAGGTCATCGAAGAAGGCGGCGTTGGCGTCGTTGTAATCCAGCCACTCATCCGGGACATCATCCTCGTAGAAGATGGCCTCCACCGGGCAAGCCGGCTCGCAGGCGCCGCAGTCCACGCACTCGTCCGGGTGGATGTAGAGCATGCGCTTGCCCTCGTAGATGCAGTCGACCGGGCACTCTTCAACGCAGCCGCGGTCCATCACGTCGACGCAAGGCTGCGCGATGGTGTAAGTCATAAGGTGTTTAAACTCCTGTGTGTCACGGGTTTTCTACGACTAACAGTATGCTACTCCGAGGCGAAAAATGGCCAAACGCTACCCGCGATTCCCGCGGCGAACAGCAGCAGGCTGAGAATATTATTGGGCAGCAGGCTACCGTCACCGATGGCGGCTCCCAGCATGAACGCAAGAAATCCTCCCACCCACGCCAGCCCGGGCACACCGGCGATGTAGGGATTCTCACTCCACAGGCGGGCTGTGCGAGTCAACACTCCGTTGAACCAGAATGCAATGAGGATGGTGATGGGAAAGGCCATCCCGGACTCGCCGGGCCACGGCAGACGAGCAGTGAGATAAACCACCTCGAGAGTCAGCGAGCAGAGTGCGCCTAAGACGAGCCACACTAGGCCCCCTACCTGCTCGCCGCGGGAGAAATCAGTGCGAATGGCGCGCTCGGTCATTTCTCCCCCAGCAATGAATCCTGTGGTTCACCCTGCCCCAATTGGTAGAACTCTCGACGCAGCAGAGGCATGGTGAGCAAGTTTGACAAGGCATAGGCTGCGGGAACCTCCGCGGGATCCTTGAGCCCTGCCTGGGCGGCGTGCGGGTTGACGGTGGTGAGGGAGCCGTCGGCAAGCCAGATCTGCGTGGCGTGGGCCAGCATCGCCGCACGCTTGGCGCTGAGAGCCGCGTCAGTGAGCTCGTAGGTGATATCGCAGCCAGTGTTGGTGAAGTTGTCAAGGTACTCCTTATCCGGCAGGCTCCAGCCCTCGGGAGGTGTGACAGCCTCGAGGCCGCGATAGTGCGCGGTGCGCTCGAAGACGGCCCACCAGATCCGCTGCTCAGGCGCAGCAGCCGCATGCACGGCCTTGTGTACGGCGATATGGTCGGGGTGCCCGTAGCCACCGTCTGGACCATAAGTCAACACCGCGTGTGGTCGCAGCGCAGTAAGGTGGCTACGCAATAACTCTGCGGCCTCGTCCACACGGTTCACCAGGGCCCGAGGATTCTCGTGAGCGGGCGAGCCTTCCATCCCGGAATCACGGAAGTGCCCAAATCCGCCCAGCTGAATGCCCTCGACCCCTAACGCGTCGAGCGCGTGCTTGAGCTCCCAAGCACGGAAACCTCCCAGCTGATCGATTTCTGCCAGGCCTTGGTAAGGCTCGCCGATGATCTCGCCTTCCTCACCCAGCGTCGCGGTAATCACGGTGACCTGCGCGCCGCGCGCGGACAAGTCCGCCAGCGTGCCGCCGGTAAAGAGCACCTCATCATCCGGGTGAGCGTGAACAGCCACGACGCGGTAGCCCGCGAGATCCTTAATCATCGTCTTTCCTCCACTGCGGTGCGCTAATCAGACCGGAATCCCAGTCCTTAATGCTTTGTCCGGGGCCAACAATACCCTTGCCCAAAGCGTGGACTCGCATCTCATTGAGCAGCGGGATGAAGAGCACTTCTTCCTTGTTGAGGTGCTCTACCCGCTCTTCGGCGGCCTCGGAATCCAGTTCGCCTGAAAGAATGTCAAGGGCTGACTCTGCGGAATTTTCTGGGCAGAATCCCGACAGCGTTGCCGCTGGGCGCGTCGGCGTTGCGCACACGAAGTAATTGGCCAAGGTTATCGCATCCCTGCCGTTCTCATCCCACGCCACCACGGCATCAACCTTGCCCGCCGGAAGCAGATCCGAGGTAATTGTAGTCAGGCGTTCGGTGACGACCTCCGCGTCAATAGCCTTGGCTTGCAGCACGTCCACAATGGTGGTGGCTGCCGCCAAGGCCGTGGGATTTTGAGGATCCACACCGATGCGCACGGGCTTGCGTCCCGCCCGCTCCCGCAGTGGGGCAAGTTCCGCGTTACTGTCAAAGGGGTTGTTCCCAGGCTCCAGCTCTGAGGCACGGCCAGTGGCCAAGCGGGCTATCTGGTCGGTATCGAGAAGCGAAGCCAATGCGCGGCGCTGGGGCTGCTCGTTGAGAGCGCCCTCCGCAGCGGACATTTCCAAGCGGAGCTGGCGTTGCCGTGTCACCACACCGGTATTGACATTGCTGAGCAGGCTCAAGTTCTCCAGGGTGGTCTGTTGCGGGGTGAAATCAGCAAAACCGATCTGCCGCGAGCGCAACATATTCACCGCTTGCGCGGTATCGCGAACCGCACGCAGCTGGATGACGTCGATGTTCGCGGGATCTTCTCCCCAGAAACGGTCATTGCGATTAAGCGTGATGATTCCTCGCCCGCGGTCCATGCTTTCCACGAGGTAGCGCCCAGCAGAGGCGGGGATCCCGTCGGCCAGCACTGAGGCGAAATCCCTGTCTTCTAGAAGGTGGGAGGGCAAAAGATGGGCAAAAAGTTTGTGCCAGTCTTCGACGCGGTGGTCGAAGTCCACGGTCACCACCCGCCCATTGCCGGAGGTCCGCACAGCCGAGATCGCCCGATAGCCAGAAACATTCTTAGCCCCCGGGGTGCGAGTTATCTGGGACCACAAATAGTTAAAGTCGGAACCACTGATCGGCGTGCCATCAGACCATTGGGATGGCGCGGCGATGGTATAGCGCACACGCATCGCAACGCCTTCGGGGGCTTCGATCTCCTCGGCAGATTCCAGGACATCCGTGTCCATCTCGGTGCCGTGGAAAGCAGAGGGCAGCACTAGCTCCGCAATCTGGTTGACCAGCTCAGAATTATTTGCCACGAGGTGCGGGTTGAGGCCGCCGCGCAGCGGGTCAACCCCGATGGCCACGGTGCTGCGCTTCGGCAGAAGGTCCTCTTCGGGCGCTGCCTCAGGTGGCGGGGCGGTGGTGCTGGAATTCGTTGGAGTGGCGCTGCGATCATCCTCGTCCACCACCGGCGGCGGGCCAGGGTTAGCCTGGCAGGCCGTCAGCAGGGCGGCTGCGAGGATAACGCCGAGCCGAGGCAGGAAACGGTCCACTCCACACAACCTCAAATTCCGGAAAGTACTTCTTTACCACCCTGGGGCGGCGCTTGACGACGCCCCACGCATCCCCAGTGGTTACTTGTTGAGCTGCTTAGCGCGGGCGGCCGCACGCTTGCGTTCGGTGGAGGACAGCTCGACCTTGCGCACGCGCAGGACGTTCGGGCCGACCTCGACGCACTCGTCGGTGCCACAGAACTCCAGCGCCTCTTCCAGGGACAGGGTCCGAGCCTTGGCGAGGGTGACGGTGGCATCCGCGGTAGCGGAGCGCATGTTGGTAAGCTTCTTTTCCTTGGTGATGTTGATATCCATATCCTCATCACGGTTATTGGCGCCGACAACCATGCCTTCGTAGGCCTCCATGCCCGGCTCCACGAAGAAGTCACCACGGTCCGCCAACTGCTGCAGAGCGTAGGCGGTGATCTGGCCGGAACGGTCGGCCACCAGCGAGCCCGTCGGGCGTGCCTTGATATCGCCAGCCCAAACATCGAGACCATCGGAGATGGAGTTGGCGATACCAGAGCCGCGAGTCTCCGTCATGAACTGAGTGCGGAAGCCGATAAGGCCGCGGGCGGGGACGCGGAAAACCATGCGGACCCAGTCGCCCTCGCGGACATCCATGGACTGCATTTGGCCCTTGCGGGTGGCCAGCAACTGGGTAATAGCGCCCTGGTGCTCGGAGGGGGAATCGATGGTGAGCATCTCGTACGGCTCCATCGTCTTTCCGTCGATGACCTGGGTGACCACCTGCGGCTTGCCGACGGTCAACTCGAAACCCTCACGGCGCATGTTCTCGATGAGCACGGACAAGGCCATCTCGCCGCGGCCCTGAACCTCCCAAGCATCCGGGCGCTCTGTCGGCAGCACCTTGAGGGAGACGTTACCGATGAGCTCCTGGTCCAAGCGAGCCTTGACCATGCGGGCAGTGAGCTTATCGCCGCCGCCCTGGCCTGCCATCGGGGAGGTGTTGACGCCGATGGTCATGGAAATAGCCGGCTCGTCGACCTTGATGCGCGGCAGCGGCTCTGGGTGCTCGACGTCCGCGATGGTGTCACCAATCATGATGTCGGAGATACCGGAGATGGCCACGATGTCACCGGCGATAGCCTCGGTGTCCGGCTGGCGCTGGAAGCCGACGGTGCGCAGGAGCTCTGCCACCTTGACGGTCTTGGTGTGCATCTCCCCTTCCTCGTCATAATGTATCCAGGCCACCTGCTGGCCCTTCTTGATGGTGCCTGAGTAGATGCGCAGCAGAGCGATACGGCCGAGGAAGTCATCGGAGTCCAGGTTGGTCACGTGCGCCTGCAGCGGGGCGTCGACCTTGGCGGAGGGCTCAGGGAGGACGTCATAGATGACGTCGAAAAGCGCCTGCAGATCATCGGCGTTCGGGACGTTGCCATTGCCCGGGTTTTCGGTTGAGGCCTTGCCCTCACGGCCGGAGGTGTAGAGGACCGGCAGATCCAGCAGTTCCTCGGCAGCAGCTGCTGCTTCCTCATCTTCCAGGCCGGCGGCGATTTCCAGCAGCAGGTCCTGGGCCTCGGTAACGACCTCATCGATTCGGGCATCCGGGCGGTCGGTCTTATTCACGCAAATGATGACCGGCAGCTTCGCCTCCAGCGCCTTGGTAAGCACGAAGCGGGTCTGTGGGAGGGGGCCTTCGGAGGCGTCGACAAGCAGCACGACGCCGTCGACCATCGAGATACCGCGCTCCACCTCGCCGCCGAAGTCGGCGTGGCCCGGGGTGTCGATGACGTTGATGATGAGATCCCCGCCGTCCTTGCCCAGGCCCTTGCGGTGGATGGCGGTGTTCTTCGCCAGAATGGTGATGCCGCGCTCGCGCTCCTGATCATTGGAGTCCATGACGCGATCCGAGTGTTCGCCATGGTCGCCGAAAGCGCCGGACTGCTCCAGCATGCCGTTGACGAGGGTGGTTTTACCGTGGTCAACGTGCGCGACGATGGCTACGTTACGGAACTCAGTATTACTCACGTGTGGGGTGCTCCTTAAAGCATGATGCGTTAGCGATGTGAACGGCCCTTAAATATACTCTCTAGCTCTTTGATGTGCAGCATCGCGCAGGATCCCGCAGAGCGCTGCGGGATGTAACGAATTGATATCAACACCCGACATACCGCACAGTAGTCCTCTATTGAGAGTTGACTACACCAAAAAAGTGAATATTGTGGCAGCAGATACTATTGTGACGCATGTGATTTAGTTTCTGCCGTCACGCCCCCACCCACACACAAGGATTTTCCATGGCCTTTTCCGAACAGCACTCTTCCCGCTCCGCCCGTCGTGGCGTCGCCGGACTCACTGCTGCCGTGATGATGGGCCTACTCAGCATCACGCCCGCAAACGCCGGCGCCCCCGACCTCTCCTCGCTCGTGAATATCCCACAGAGCAGCAACCCGTTGGACAGCCTCGGCCGCCCCACCCCGGAGACGCAGGAGCGCGTTCGTGCTTTCGCGGCACAGCCATGGATCCCGCAGGAGGCCCGCAGCGCCATCCTCACCGCCCTTAATTTCACCGCCGGTGAAGGCGGCGAAGGCGGCGTTGCCATGCCGGAGGGAAATAACCCCGGCTTCCGCCAGTTCTACTGGCCCACGGTCTCCGCGCAGTGCATCGGCGGGCAGGGCGATTCCGTGGGCTCCGCCATCGCTGTGCCTGGCCCGACCGAGATGCCGGCCCCAGGTGCCGGTGAAGGCGAAGCCGTCTTCCTCTTCACCGCGCTGGGCACCCCGACCGCCGCTGAAGAGCAGGGCGCCATGCGCGTTCAGTGGTTCAACCTGAACACCTTCCAGTTTGGCACCACTCCCCTGTTCAACAATGGCATCAACACCGATGGGCCAACCACGGTCTCGGGCCGTGCCACGACTGGCAAGGGTACCGTCGTGGCGGTCCTTTCCGGCGCAGTCAACACTGCTGAATCCTCGTGTTCCTTCCCACCTACCGCGGCTTACCTCGAGGTGAACTAATGAGCACAGACCTGCACCCAGTCAAGCAAGAAACCTTTAATACCACCGACAACATCAACGTCGACCCGAAAGGTTTCGAGCGCGAGGTAGACACCTACCGGGTCACCGACTTTGGCCTCTACATGGCCCGCGGCGCTAATCACCCGCGCTTCGGCTACCTCGAGTCTTGGCTGCTGCCGGACCTTGGCTTGCGCGCCAACATCTTCCACTTCCGCGAGGGCGTCGATGTGCACCAGGACTTCTACATCGACGTTGCCGATATCGATATTGACGGGGACGTGTGGACCACCCGCGATCTCTACGTCGACTTGGTCTCCACCTCTGGCGAGCCAGTCGATGTACTCGATATTGACGAGCTAGCCGCCGCCACCTCCAACGGCCTCATCAGTGCCGAGGAGGCCGAGCGCGCCATGGAGCGGACCCTGACCGCCGTCGAAGGCATCACGCGCTACGGCGATGACGCCATGAATTGGTTGCGCACGCTGGGAATGGACCTTACTTGGGCAGAAAATGTGGAGCTCGTTCCCGCCGAGTAACCTAGGGTGAGTACTTCTCCCCCACCTTAAAAGGATGTGAGCCATGGCCGGTGGTCTCTTTGCCCTGCTTGACGACGTCGCCCTGATCGCCCGCTCCGCTGCCTCCAGCGTCGACGACGTGGCAGCATTGGCCGGAAAGACTTCGGTGAAAGCCGCCGGGGTCGTTGTCGACGACGCCGCTGTCACGCCCCAATATGTCCAGGGCGTCAAGCCGCAGCGTGAGCTGCCCATGATTTGGCGCATCACCAAGGGCTCGCTCATCAACAAGCTCGTCATCATCCTGCCGATTGCGCTCATCCTGTCGTGGATCGCGCCGTGGGCGCTCACCCCTATCCTCATGTGCGGTGGTGCTTACCTGTGCTTCGAGGGCGCAGAGAAGATTTTCCACTCTGTTTTCCACCGCGGGGAAAAAGACGATAAGCCTGCCGAAGAAAGAGGGCCCGACGCCGAAGACTCCCTGGTGAAATCCGCTATCACCACCGACCTCATCCTCTCCGCCGAGATCATGGTGATCTCCCTCAACGAGGTCATTGATCAGCCCTTCTGGCTGCGCCTCGGCGCCTTGGTCACCGTTGGTGTCCTCCTCACATTGGGCGTCTATGGCGCCGTCGGGCTGCTAGTCAAGATGGATGACATCGGCGTCGCCCTGCTCAAGCGCCACGATGGTGACTCCGCCCTGGGCACCGCCTTGGTGAAGGGCATGCCGATTGTGCTCAATATCATCGGCATCATCGGCACCGCCGCCATGCTGTGGGTCGGCGGCCACATTGTGGTCAAGGGTCTGAGCGAATTCGGCGCCGAACAGCCTTATGGCTTTATCCACCACGTGACCGAGAGCATCAACAACGGTGCCCTCGCCTGGTTGGCGGACACCGGCTTGTCGATGTTGTGCGGCTTTATTCTGGGCGCCGTTATCGTCACCATCATCATGGCGGTCAAGGCCACCGCCGAGCGCGTGAAATAGACCTTAGATAAACAGCGCGAGGGAGACGGCCATGACCGCCATCCCGGCGATCAGTCCGTAGATGGCACAGTGGTGTTCTCCGGTCTCCTCCGCCGTGGGCAAAAGCTCATCCAAGGAGATGAACACCATGATGCCGGCGATGACGGCAAAGCAGATGCCGAAAGTCATCGGCCCGATAAATGGCATCAGCAGCGCGAAGCCAATGAGAGCGCCGAGGGGCTCTGCCAAGCCAGATAGCGTGGCCACCAGAAGGCTTTCTTGCGTGAGCCCGTTGCACTGCGCAAAGGTACCGCTACCGCAATGCCCTCGGGGATGTTGTGAATGGCAATAGCCACGGCAACGGGGATAGCGATCTCCGGGGCTTCCAGGCCCGAGAGAAACGTGGCAAAGCCTTCCGGGAAGTTGTGGATGGCCAGCGCGAAGGCGGTAAAGATGCCGGTCTTCATCAGCCGTTTGCGCCGCGCGTCCTCCTCGGTGGTGGCCGGCTCGTGCGGGTTAATCTCCTCGGGCACAAGGCGGTCAATGATGGCAATGATCGCAATACCCGCGAAGAATGCCGCCATCATCGTCCAAGTGGCGCGAGCTTCGTCCCCGAGGGTGCTTTCTAGCTTCTTCAGGGCCTCCGGCAGGATTTCCATGAAGGAGACGTAGAGCATTACGCCCGCAGACAGCCCCAAAGCAGTGGCCATGAACTTCGGGCCTGGCTCCCGCTTTCCGACGGCCAGGGCGCCTCCGATGGACGTCGACAAGCCCGACAGCAGCACAAGGCTGAAAGCGAAGGCAATGGTAGCTAAGTCCATAGTGGGAAACTATAGCGTGTCTAACCCGGCCTCTGCGTAAGCTTGGAAGGAGTCCATCGCTTCCCATCTGACTCACGAGGTGACTGTCGCAACCATGGTGCTGTATCCGCTGGCTCCGTCCTATTTTGGTGTCGAGCACGTCGCGATTCTTGAGCACGTCAACTTTTCTACCGCGTTGAGCATTCCGGGGTTGGCGCAGCAGCCTGCGCTCGTCGACGTTTCCTTGCTCCCCGACCCCACTACGGGTGGCTGGCGCGTGCGCTCGGATTTCGGTTTTCTCGGTGCGCTCGATGGCGAAGAGTCCGCTGAGTATCCAGCGCTGAACCGGCTGCGCACAGCGGCGATGACTCCAGCAACACATGCGACCGTCGAGATCGTGGACGGTGAGGTGGAGGTGGCCGTTGCTCTGGGGCTCGACCCGTGGATGATTCCCGCGAACAATCAGCCAGCGGGTACTGCCCTGCTCAGCGGTGGGCACGGCGCTCTCGTTCGTGTCGCGGAGGGAGAGCTCACTACACATCAGCTGCGCGAGATGGGAACCGAACAGCTCTTCGTGACGCTTGCGCTTCTCGACGACACCGTCCTCGCCACCCACGACAACCTCGTCCTCGGCCCGTGCGGGGAGCTCTCCGATACCCCAGCGCTGGCCACCGCATTCGCGGCCGCCTCCCAATCAGGTGCTTCCCTGGCCGCTCGGGCTTATGCTGCCGCGGGCCGCATCGCAGTGGACCTTCCCCTCGCCCCCGAAGACCCTGCTGCCCCGGCTCAGTCTGCCGAGCTCTTCGCACCTGTGGTCCCGCCGCTGCCGGTCGACCCAAACAATCCCGCCATCCCGCCGGCACTCGACCCTGATGCCGACTGGGAGTTCACCACGCCTGCGGATCCCCTTGCCTCACCACTGCCCACCGGCTCGCGTACCTTCACGTCCCCTAAAGACACCTTTTAACTGGCACCTTATGCGCTTACACTAATTCATTGACCTGGGATTTCTCTGAAACCCGCCCGCAAATGGTGCCTTTACTTTGGTGCTCTTTCCCTTGGCCCACACACGAAGCGTTTGCCTTCGACTAGGCGGGTCGCGCCGGTGGCATCGAGGTGCTCCAACAGTGGGACAGCAACCCGGCGCGTCGTGCCCAGGGCCTGACGTGCCGCCGAGAGGGTGAAGGGCTGTTCCAACTGTGCCGCCACATCGAAAGCCGCACGCGGAGCTGAAGGCAGAAGCACAACGCCCTTGGCCAGGCGAAGCAGGCGCCCGGCGCGCTCGGCGGCGGCGAGCTCCTTGGGGCCCAGTCCCAATTCCTTGAGGTCTTCTGCCTCCGGGGCAGCGAAGGGCTCAGCGCGCAGGCGTTGTTCGAGCTCAGCTACTGCCTTCTCCGCAGGGCCAAGGTCGACGGTCTTGCCGGGAACGCGCAGCACACCATCTACTGATTCGAGCTTGGCTGCCGCTACCGCCAACCCCAGCAGGGCCGGCTCCGATAGGTTCAGCGCGTCCATGGCCGCTGCCTTCGTCAGCCCCGGGGACAGCGGGTTCGCCGCAGCATGTGCTTCCACTGCCTCAACGAGGGCATTCTTCCACGCGGTTACCTGGCGGGCGGCAATCCACCACTCGCGGAAAACAATGACCCCTGCCGGCTTTTCCTCCACCGAAAAGCCATCGCGCAGGAGGTCGTCGCGCGAAGCGTAGCCGCAGCGCTTGAGCCACTCGGACGGGTTGGTCGGTTCTAAGGCTTCTAGCTCAGCTGCGCGCTTCTTCGCTGCACCGCGCCTACTCAGCGCGGCCGGGTGCATGTCCACGACTTCGAAGCCTGCCGCTACATGTCGCCCGCCGGGGCTGCGCACCACGAACCTATCAAGCAGCGTGAGAGATAGCGGGCTTTCCAGTGTCAACCTCGCGAACTCACCTCCTAATGGCCGCAGACGGGCACCAACGCCCGCGGTGCCGATATGCACCACGAGGTTCTGGGGAAGCTCAGCCATCTCAGTACCAAAGGTGCGGCGAATATCCACGGTTTCGAGCGCCCGCCAGCCCCCAGGGCTCAGCAGTGCATCCCCGCGATGAACCTGGTCGGCGGCCACCCCGCGAAGGTTGAGGGCCACGCGCGTGACTGGACCGGCGCTATCCACCGACTTGTTTTCACTGTGCACTCCGCGCACCGTCACGCGTTGCCCATGAAGCTCCAACTCATCCCCCACCGAGACAGTCCCCGCCGCCAGCGTTCCTGTCACCACGGTGCCCGCACCCTTCACGCTAAAGCCGCGATCGACCCACAACCGCACGCGCGCCTGGGGATCAGGCGCGGGCATAGCGGCGAGTACCTGGTCCAACTCAGTGCGTAATGTCCCCACGCCCTCGCCGGTCTTTGCGGAGACCTCGACTATGGGAGCGTCGGCAAGCGCTGTTCCAGCCAGTTCTGCCTTGACCTGCGCGGCTACCTCAGCGCGGCGGGCGGCATCTGCCCTGTCCGCGCGGCTCAGCGCCACCACTCCGTGCTCGATTCCCACGGCGCGCAGGGCATCCCGGTGGTCAGTAGACTGCGCTTGCCAGCCTTCATCGGCCGCCACCACAAAGAGCACCACCGGCGCGGGCCCCACCCCGGCCAGCATGTTGCCCAGGAACTTCTCATGCCCCGGCACATCGACAAAAGCCACGTCGGCGCCGGAGTCAAGCTTCGTCCACACGAAGCCCAAGTCAATGGTCAGGCCGCGCCGCTTCTCTTCCTCCCAGCGGTCCGGCTCCATCCCCGTCAATGCCTTGACCAGGCTCGACTTGCCGTGGTCGACATGGCCGGCGGTAGCCACAACGTACACCTACATCACCGCCTGAATCGCAGCAATAAGCTCCGCGTCCTGCGACTCCGGCACGCAGCGCACATCCACCAGGCAGCGGCCCTGGTTCACGCGCGCCACCACAGGAGGCTCGCCCAACCGCAGCGGACGGGCCAGCTCTTCTGGCAACGCCACAGCCCAGCCTGGCAGCGGTACCTCGGGCGCCCCGCCGCCACCAACACGCCCGGCATGCTCGACAACCACGCCGCCTACCGCCGCAGCGACCTTCTCGGTGCGCTCGCGGTGGCGCTGAGCGTCGATGTGCAGCGCATTCTGCACGGCATTGGAAGGAGCGGCAAGGGAGGCCTCAAGGGCGTTGAGCCGCAGCTTATCGATGCGCACCGCCCTCGCCAGCGGATGTTTCTTACACGCGGCGATCGCTTCCTTCTTTCCCACCAGCACGCCGGCTTGCGGTCCGCCGAGAAGCTTATCCCCCGAAAAGAGCACCACGTCTGCGCCATCTCGAAGAGCCTCGCTGGCCGAGGGTTCCTCAGGCAGCACCGCATCGGGAGTGAGCAACCCGGATCCGATATCCACGATGAGTGGCACATCCGTAAGCGCACGCAACTCAGCAACCGACACAGAAGACGTGAAGCCACTGATCACAAAGTTGGAGGGATGCACCTTGAGTATCGCCCCGGTGTTCTCCCCCAAGGCCCGCTCATAGTCCGCCAGGTGAGTTCGGTTCGTCGCGCCAACCTCACGCAAGCGGGTGGCCGTGGACTCGATGAGCTCCGGCAGACGGAAGCCCGCACCAATCTCAATAAGTTCGCCACGGGAAATGATGAGCTCCTTGCCGGGGGCCAGGGCGGCGGTCGCCAGCAACAGCGCGGATGCTCCATTGTTAACCACCAGCGCGTCCTCCGCGCCGGGACAGGCAGCCAGGACAGCCTCGACCGCGCCGCGTCCCCTATCCCGCGAGCGCTGACCGCTGTCTAAGTCCATCTCAACGTCCGTATAGCCGGCTGCGGCTGCGAGCGCGTCCACCGCGGCTGGTGGCAATGGCGCCCTACCCAAGTTCGTGTGGATGATCACACCGGTGGCATTGATGACGCGGCGCAAGGAATAGGGCTGTGCGCTTTCGAGTCTGTCGGCCAGCTCCTGCTGAAAGCGGGTGGGGTCGAGGGATCCGGAGCGGGCGTCGGCAAGCACGGCGTCGATGATCGCGCGCACCTTATGGGGTGCACTGCGCTCCTGCGCAGTGCGCACTGCCGGGTACTGGAGGATCTCATCCATCTTCGGGATGAAGCGGCGGGGGTCAGTCATCAAAGTTCCTCCTAGCTGCGCTCATGGCGGAGACGGACAGGAATCGAACCTGCCAGACCGAGATACTCGGCCTCACCGGTTTTGAAGACCGGGGCGCCCACCAGGACACGTACGCCTCCGTCTGCTCACCTTACACGGGGCTAAAGTAGTACTTATGACTGACATTAAACTTACGTCCTTTGCCGCCGGTGGCGGTTGTGCTTGCAAGATTCCCCCGGGTGAGCTCGAATCTGCTGTGGCGGGCCTGGTAGGCACCGCGGACCCCAACGTGCTGGTGGGGCTTGACGACGGCGACGATGCCGCCGCCGTACGCATCCAGGACGGCCTGGCGGTCATCTCCACCGCGGACTTCTTCACCCCGATGCTCAACGACCCCTATGACTGGGGCCGGGTGGCAGCAGCTAATGCGCTTTCCGACGTCTACGCCATGGGCGGCACGCCCATCACCGCCATCAACCTCGTGGGCTGGCCGCGCGAAAAGCTCAGCCTCGATATATTGCGCGAGGTCCTGCGCGGTGGCATGGATGTGGCCAGCCAAGCAGGGATCTCGATTACTGGCGGGCACTCCATCACCGCCCCGGAGCCCACCTATGGTTTGGCTGCCACGGGCACCGTCCACCCCGACAAGATTATGCGCAATGACGCCGCCGAGGCTGGTCTTCCCATCACGCTGACCAAGCCGATTGGTGTGGGCATCCTCAACAATAAGCACAAGGCCACCGGTGAGGTTTCTCAGGCCGCGGTAGATTCCATGACCACGCTCAACCGCGATGCAGCTGCGGCAGCGGTGGAGGCAGGAGTGCGTGCAGCAACCGACGTCACCGGGTTTGGTCTTTTGGGCCACCTCTACAAGATGTGCCGTGCCTCCGGTATCGGCGCCGAGCTCGACTTCTCCGCTGTTCCTGCGGTGAACGGCGCCAAGGAAGCCCTGGCGGAGGGCTTCATCCCGGGCGGCTCGCGCCGCAATCTAGATTGGGTCCGCCCCCACCTCGATTCGGACTTGAGCGAAGAGGACCTGGTCTTCCTCGCCGATGCCCAAACCTCCGGTGGCCTCCTCCTCATCGGCGAGGTACCCGGCTACCCAGTTATCGGGCGGACCGTGCCGGGTGAGGCGCGGATTTCTATCTCTGCTTAGGAACGCGCGCTCAGAATGCGCGCGACGCCATCGACTCCGGCATGCGTGAGGTGATTGGACAAATTGTGTGTCACGGACTTCTCGCTGATGCCGGATACCCAGCGAATAGAGTCCGGAGCACACATGTTGTGGTCGATGGAAGCGCGGCGGAGGTCAACGTAATTGGCACCAGCAGCGGAGGCCGCAGTGCGCATCGCGGAGTTAATGGTGTCCTCTCCCAAACGAACCAAGCCCAGCACATCCATGTTGAAACCCACCTCGCTGCTGGTACCAGAGCGCACGGGGCACATCGCGCCATTAGCGGCAGAGATAGCTGGGTACCCCACAAACGTGATGGTGGCATGCGGCGCAGCCTGACGGATGCGATTCGTGTTATTCACCATGGCCTGCCGGTAGGAATCATTATTAAATTGCGAGACAGCAATGTCCTGCAGATTATTGGCGCCGAATTGCACAAAGACACTCTTGGTATCGGCAGTGAGGTGTTTATTGGCAATGGCACCAACGACCTGCTGATCAAAGTCCTTCCGGAAGGAGCCCCCGCTAGCCTTGGCGGCCGAACAGGCATAGTTCGCCACCGAGCGCCCCGTGATCTTGCCGTACTCCGCGGCCACTGTCTTCTTTCCTTGCGGGCAGCCTTGTGGTGATGGAGCGCCTGCTTCCGAGCCGCTGCCCTCGATGCTGCTGAGGCCCGCACGCACAAGATCGGACCGCACGCCAGCCACCTGCTTGTAGCCGGGGTTAGCAAAGAAAGAATCACCGAAGAACACGGCGTCGGCGCCGCGGTGCGGGTCTGCGGAGGCCGTAGCGGTAGAGAAGGTCACGGCACTGCAGGCCAAAGCGGTTGCGGAAAGAGCAACGGAAAAACGCTTGATGCGCTGGGAGAAGGAGAGAGACATGATTCCTTAACAGAACGATTAGGGAGAACGAGAGAATGTTTACCTCGTTCTACTCAATCACATTGGTCTATCTCTTTGCTAACCCTTTGCCATTCTTGCAATTCTTTCCCGTCACAAAATGAGGGTTCTTATCCGCCCGTCACGACGGAAGTGCCGTAGTCACCCCGCGCTTCAGCACGCCGCTTCTGTGGAGCAATCGTGGTGGCTGGGTCCTTCACCGCTTCCAGTCCCGCGTTGAGCACACCAAAGCGGGTGCACGCAGATCCCGCCATGAGCGCAAGGCCGGACAATACCGACACGGTGCGTGACTTGGTCGCCGCAGCTACGGCCGTTCCCACACCACCGGAGGCGATGAGCCATTCAGAAGCCTTCATGAGCTTTCCCGGCAATCCCTCATGCAGCGGCCGCCTGGGTTCCGGTTCCATGTGATTTTCCATGATCCGCGTCGCGACTAGGTCACTCACTGCGGCCGTGATGCCCAGGGCGCGTGCAGGCCCAGCGTTCTTCACCGGGGTAAAGGCCATGGCGGCACCCGCCGCCGCGGCCGACGCCGAGGAAACAAAGACATAGGGCAAGTGCTTCTTCGCATCGTTCCATGTCGGGTTAGAGGTATTAGCCAACAGCACCGCTGTATAGCCAGCGAGTGGTCCGCCGAGAACTCCCGCAACGGCCCCCGCTGGGCCGGCTGCCTTATCAAGGGATCGGCGAAGCGGTTTCGGCAGCACACCGCCGACCAGCTCATCAGCCTCGACGACTGCAGGCAGCGACGCGGCAGAAGCAAAGCTGCCCAAAATCCACGAGCCGATGGACATCGGAGAGGTCACCTTGAAAACGCGGAACATGTTGAGCAGACGCTCTGGGCGCCCAAGGTCGAGGATCAGAAAGACAGAGCCCACCGAGGCCGCAGAGAACGCCGTCAATCGGGTAGAACGTTTGAGAGGCGCGTTACCCGTAGCCTGCGCGCCAGCGGCGAGTAATGCCGAGCCTCCCGAAAGTCCACCGAGGAACAGATAGCCACCAATTGGCCACTCCCACGGCGGGGCCTTGACTACGGGCTTGCCGTAATACGAGGAGAACTCGAAGTCCTCCGCCATGCGCGCTTCTTTGGACCCATCCTGTGCGCCGGCGCCGACTCGTCCACGCCGGCGCTTCTTGCCACCGCCGCGACGACGCCTAGGCTCCTGCGGCGGGCGGTACTCATCAAATTCGCTCACTTGCGGCCTCCCAACATGAATGCCCCGGCCACGGCTAACGCCATGCCGCCAATTGCCTTCGCGGCAGTCTTATACATCTGCGGCAGATCCGCCGTGGGCACGCGCGGATCCGGCGGCAAACCATAGACCTCTGGTGAATCGAGGAGCAGGAATATGGACCCGGTCCCTCCAACTCCATCCTGGGAATTGGCGCCATAGAGACGGGCCTCGGTCAGCCCCTGCTCATGGAGGGCGCGCACGCGCTCTTGCGCTGCCGCGAGCATCTCCTCGTAAGGGCCAAACTGGATAGAATCCGTCGGGCAGGTCTTAGCGCAAGCAGGCTGTTCACCAATCTTGAGCCGGTCATAACACATGGTGCACTTCTGAGCTACACCCAAATTTTTGATCGGCATGGCCTGTCCCGGCGTATGGTCTGGACCTTGCGGCTTAAGCTGCTTCAGCTTTGCCAGCACGTTCACACCCGCGTGGTCAGGCACCTCGTAATCCACGGTGGCGGTCTTGTCCGCCTTCAGCGTCACGCCGCCGTCATCGCGGCGCTCAATGACGCCGAAAGGACACCCAGCAACGCAGGTCCCGCAGCCATTGCACACATCATCTTGCACCACAACGGTGCCGAATTCGGAACGAAAGAGCGCGCCCGTCGGGCACACGTCCAAGCATCCAGCATTGGTGCAGTGCTTGCACACATCGGAGGACATGAGCCAGCGAAAATCATCGGTATCTGGGGTGACGCTTGGCGCGGAGACTGTGGGCAGACCCAGTGAGACGAGCTTGCGCCCATCCTCGCGCGCCTGCTCAATACGCTCATTGCTTTGCTCAATGAAGGTCACGTGCCGCCAGGTATTGGCACCCAGCGAGCCTGTGTTGTCATAGGAATTGCCGGTGACCGCATAGCCTTCCACCGGGTTGCGGTTCCATTCTTTACAGGCCACCTCGCAAGCCTTGCAGCCGATGCATACCGAGGTATCGGTAAAGAACGCCATGCGCTGATAGGACTCATAGCCGTGTTTATCAGCCTTTTCGGTGAAAAGATTAGCCATTAGTCCTCCTTAGCCTTCTTTGCCTTCATAGTCCGCCACATTGCCTGCGGTGGCGTCATCGCCGGTGTTCTCCTCAGAAGCATCGCTCTTCGTGCTAAAAGCATCTGAGACGTCCAGGATCCGGTTGCCCGAGTCAACAGTAAGGTGCGCCCGCTCTTGGTACTCGCGCAAGAGTTGCACTCGTGCCTCGCCCCGCGGGCGCCGGCCCGGCTGAATATCGCAGGCGCCCACCTTTGAGTTCTGGATAAACACGTTCGGCTCCAAGGTCAGGCCCAACAGATCGTTGGCACCATCGCCGGCCACCTCGGTGGTCTCTGATTCTCCGTAGTGGAAGGGCAGACCAATCTGGTGGAAGTCCTCACCATTGATGGTGAGCATCTCCATGCGGTCCGTCACCAAAACCTGCGCCTCTATGACACCACGCGGCGACACAATAGTGGCCCACTCGCCGTTGACAAGTCCACGCTTGGCGGCCAGTTCCTTGTCCACCTCGCAGAACAAGCCCGGCTGCAGCTCCGCCAAGTAAGGCAAGCGGCGCGACATCGCACCGGAGGTATACATCTCCGTCAGACGGTAGGTAGAGAAGACAAACGGGAAGACCTCAGCACCGCGCTCCCCTGGCTCGGGGCGGGAAAGGTTGTCCGCGCGCTTGATAGTCAACCGCGTCGGCGATTGCTGCTGCTTGTACAGCGCATTCTGCACCGGCGATTCCTGCGGCTCGTAGTGAGTCGGCAGCGGGCCGTCGGACAGCCCCTTCGGGGCAAACAGCCAACCCAGGCCATCCGGCTGCATGATGAAGGGATCATCGCCGTCGAGGGCGTCGGGGCCGACGGCGTCGACAGGCGCGACATAGTCCGGGCGCTTCGTCACCGGGAAGTCCGGGACATCGTCACCAACCCACTTGCCCTGGTCCTCATCCCACCAGATGTACTTCTTGCGCTCCGACCACGGAGTGCCATCCGGCTTGGCGGAGGCGCGGTTGTACAGGATGCGTCGGTTAGCCGGCCATACCCACCCCCACTCGAGTGCTACTTCGTTCTGCTCAGAGCCCGGGACCTTCTTCGCGGCGTGGTTGATGCCGTCCTTATACACGCCGGTGTAGATCCAGCAGCCGCCGGAGGTAGAACCGTCGGCGCGCATCTCGGTGAAACTCGGCAACAATTGGCCCTTCTTTGGCCCATCGAGGTAGTAGCCGTTGATCTCACGCAAAATCTCATCCGAGCTGGGATCGCCGTGTTCATCCTCGGTGTAATCCCACGTCACGGACTTAATCGGCAGGTCGCGCGGGTCGGTCGAATCCGCCAAGCGCTCCCTAATCTTCTTGCCCAAGTGGTAGAAGAACCACGCCTCGCTGCGGGCCTGGCCCGGCGGCGGAGTCGCTTGGAAGCGCCATTGCACCATGCGCTGAGTCTGGGTAAATGTTCCGGACTTCTCCACGTGCGTTGCCGCAGGCATGAGGAATACCTCGGTAGCGATCTCCTCGGTCTTGAGCTCGCCGTTCTTGACTTCCGGCGAATCCTTCCAGAAACTTGCCGTTTCAATCTCTTGGAAATCGCGGACAACCAACCACTTCAGCGAGGCCAGTCCGCGGCGCTGCATACCACCGTTGGACTGCGCCACCGCTGGGTTCTGACCGAAGACAAAGTAGCCCTCCACTTCCTTGCGCAGCATGGCCAGCAATGTCTCATAGGTCGAGTGCGCGCCGGACAGGCGCGGCATAAGGTCAAAGCCCCAATTATTGTCCTTGGTAGCGGCGTCGCCCCAATAGGACTTCATGAGCGAGACCGCGTAGTTCTCACCCAACTGCCAGAAGCCCTTCTGGTCTTCCTGCCGGAAGGAATCCAGGTAATCCGCCCAGGTCTCCTGATCCACGTGCGGCATGGGCAGGTAGCCCGGAAGCGAGTTGAAGAGAGTCGGAATATCAGTCGAGCCTTGAATCGAGGCATGCCCGCGCAAGGCCATGATGCCCGATCCAGGGCGGCCCACGTTGCCCATGAGCAGCTGCAGGATCGCCGCGGTTCGGATGAACTGTGCGCCCAGGGTGTGCTGGGTAAAGCCCAGCGCGTAGGCGAAGCACGTGGTGCGCTCCGGGGTGGAGTTCTGCGCAATCGAGTCTGCCAAGTAGTAGAAGTCCTCCGGCGCAATGCCACAGGTCTCCTCCACCATCTCCGGGGTGTAGCGCGAGTAGTGGCGTTTGAGGATCTGGAAGACCGTGTTTGGATCTTCCAGCGTCATGTCCTTCTCCACGTTCCACGAGGAGCCCTCAGGCTTTTGCACGTACTGCCACGAGTCCGTGACGTACTTGCCCTTCTTCGCGTCGTACCCGGAGAACAGGCCTTCCAGGTCCTCGGTGTCTTGGAAATCCGGCGAGATGATCGACGCCGCGTTGGTGTAATTCACCACGTAATCGTGGAAATACAGGTCATTATCCAGAACGTACTTGATAATGGCGCCGAGCAGCACCACGTCCGTGCCACCGCGAATGCCGATGTGGCGGTTCGCAAAGGCAGACGTACGCGTGTAGCGCGGATCCACGTGGATAATGCGCGCACCACGCTTCTTGGCTTCGACGACCCACTGGAAACCCACGGGGTGGCATTCGGCCATATTAGAACCCTCGATGACGATGCAATCCGCATTCGCCATATCCTGCAGCGGTTGGGTCGCGCCGCCGCGGCCAAACGATGTTCCTAGACTAGGAACAGTGGCGGAGTGTCATATGCGCGCCTGGTTCTCTACCTGAATAGCACCGGTCGCGGTAAACAGTTTCTTAATGAGGTAGTTCTCCTCATTATCTAGCGTCGCGCCACCCAGACCGGCGATGCCCATGGTGCGGTTGAGACGACGCCCGTGCTTATCGACGTCCTCCCAATGCCTCGCGCGTGCCTCCACAAAACGGTCCGCGATCATATCCATCGCGGTTTCTTCGTCGAGCTCCTGCCATTCAGTGGCATAGGGCGCTCGGTACTTGATCGTGGTGATGCGGGTCGAGGAGTTAATGAGTTGCTCAGAAGCAGAGCCCTTGGGGCAGAGGCGGCCGCGGGAGATCGGGGAATCCGGATCGCCCTCGATTTGGATGACCTTGTCATCCTTCACGTAGACGCGCTGGGAGCAGCCCACTGCGCAGTAGGGGCAGACCGACTGCACGACGCGATCCGCATCGACGGTGCGTCCCTGCAGGTCCTCACTCTTAGCTGACTGCGTAGACAGGTCGCGGCCGAAGGCATCCTTGTTGCGGATTTGGCGTACGACGGGCCAGTTCAGTGGGCTAAAACGTGACATGCCTTAAACCTACTGCTTCGCCACCATGTTTTCCACCCTGTTCATGACAGCAAAAATTGAAAAGGAACTAAAACGACAGCAGGCCGGAGCTTTGCAGCTCCAGCCTCTTAGCCCTTAACCGAGATTACTTGCGGGTCTCGGTGATGCCGTCGGTATCGATCTGCTCCTTGCGCAGATCCTCGGTGTGGGTCTCGGTGTCCTTGATGGTTTCCTTGGAGAGGTTAACCTTCTCCACCGGGACGGTCTTCTTCTCTACGTTCACACGCTCTTCATGCAGGGTGACGGAGGCTTCTTCTGCTCCGTTATCGCCAATGGTGCCGGTGTAGTTGGCAGCGTCAGCCTCAGAAATCGGGGTGCGCTCGACGCGAACCTCTTCGCGCTCGACCGGAACCTCAACAGTCTCAGTATCGGTCACGACGTACTTGCGCAGGCGAGCCTCACCAGTGGCCACGCGCTCCTTGTTGACGTCTAGGCGCTCCTCGGAGCGGATAACTTCACCTTCGTTGTTGGAGACGCCGTTACCGGTAGCAGTAGCGCGGTCAGTGTCAATACGGTCGGTAGCAGCGGTCTCATCCTTAGCGTGCGCACCTGCTCCAGCGCCGGCAACGCCAGCGCCAGCCACACCAGCACCGGCAGCACCAGCGCGCTCATCACGCTCGTCACGGTAGGTGGTGACATCCTGTGCGTTCTCGAGGTTGTAGTGCTTGAAGATGTCCGCCTGTGCCTCAGGAGTCAGCGGCTTATCGGAGTCAAAGTCCGGTGCGTTCTCGATGCGGTCCTTGGAGAAGGCCAGCTTGAGCTCTTCACCGGTGAAATCGTGACCACGGAGCGGAACCAAGCTGGAGCTCATGCCGAACAGGCCGTGGTTGACCTCAACGAAGGTCGGCTGACCGGACTGCTCGTCGACGAAGACCTCCTTGACAGAGCCCAGCTTGTCGCCGGTCTTGTCGTATGCGGTTGCGTTAAACAGATCCTTGATATTCTTACCCATTATTTCTCTAAACCTTTCTATATTTGGTCTATATGAAACTGGCAAACCACAGATCTCAACATCACCCCCATATACCATAAGAAGTGGGGGGCGATTTGCTATTTCGTTTGCGCTGTCACCCACCATACGGACAAATAAACAATGTGCCACCGCTGTAGCCCATCCCATTGCAAAAATCGCGCTTTGCCGCAGGCCACATTGGCTATAACGATTAGATTACGAGATTATTTACGCACCTCATAAGCTTATCAGAACGACGAAGCTCTCTCCCTCCCCATACCCAGACCGAAACACAAGGACATCAACCTGCCCCCACAACGTAGCACCCAACAACAATCCTCTATACAATTCTTTACGTTACCCACAGGGACAACCAATAAACGTTAGCTACCCCCACCCCGTTCGGCACATTCCTTAATTGGTCTACATTCCCAATCATCATAACTCCACCATTGAGTACCCTGAACATCATGAACCAGACGAAACACTTCGAACTCAAAGTCCCAGGCGGCAAACTACTCGTCGTCGATCTTGATATTGACGCCGACAGCACCGTAATCGCAGCGAAAGTATCCGGTGACTTCTTCCTCGAACCCGAAGAAGCCTACGAGACACTAGCCCCGGCGCTGGTCGGAACCACCACAGCCACCTCGACAGAAGAGATTCAATCCCGGCTCGATGCCGCGCTTGCGCGAATCGACTCCCCCGTAGCCCTTCACGGTTTTGACACCCACCACCTTGCCGTCACAGTTAGACGTGCACTGTCCGGCGGTACCGATTTCACCGACCACAACTGGGAGATCCTGCGCCCAGGAGTTCTCCCAACCCCAGTCAACGTCGCCCTCGATGAGGTCCTCCTCAACGAAGTCGCGGAAGGAAAACGCGGCCCTACGCTCCGCTTCTGGGAGTGGGAAGACCGCGCCGTGGTCTTCGGCTCCTACCAGTCTTATTCCAATGAGTTGGACCAGGAGGGCGTCGACAAGCACAGCATTGTTCCAGTGCGCCGAATCTCCGGTGGTGGCGCAATGTTCATGGAGGGCGGCAACTGCGTAACCTATTCCCTGTACGCCCCAGACTCGCTCGTAGCCGGTTATTCCTACGAGGCTAGCTACGAGTATCTGGACCAATGGGTTCTCGCGGCGCTCGGAAAGCTTGGTGTCAACGCCTGGTACGTGCCGATTAATGACATCACGTCGGACGGCGGAAAGATTGGCGGTGCCGCCCAAAAGCGCCGCAAGAGCGCGGTGCTCCACCACACCACGATGAGCTATGACATCGATGCAGACAAGATGATGGAGGTCTTGCGCATCGGCAAGGTCAAGGTCTCTTCCAAGGGCCTAGCCAGCGCAAAGAAGCGCGTGGACCCGCTGCGCCGCCAAACCGGCGTGCCGCGCGAGGAAATCATCGAGACTATGGCTACCGAGTTTGCCACCCGCTATGGCGCCGTCGACGCCGAGCTTTCCGACGACACACTCGCCGCCGCCCGCCACCTCGTCGACACCAAGTTCCTCAACGACGAGTGGACCAAGCGCATCCCATAATTTGCGGGGGAATTTCTGGGCAGCGTACGGTGTTACATGTTCTAATGAACCGATCGGTATGACTTTACCGAACCAAATGGTCCATTTCTATACAACACTGTCTAGAAGGAAAATCTCGTGTCCGACACTTCCTCCCGCGCATCCTCGCGCACGCTGCCCTCGTGGGCCACCGGCTTTGGCGCCCAGGTCATCGCCGGCCTCATTATCGGCCTTATTCTCGGATTCATCGCTTCCGGCATGGAGTCCTCGTGGCTCTCCGATACCTTGTCCGGCGTCGGCGGCGCGTACGTCCAATTGCTCAAAGTGATGGTCCCGCCGCTCATCTTCGCGGCTGTCGTCACCTCGGTTGCCAACCTGCGCAAGGTGGCTAACGCCGCCTCGCTGGCAATCTCCACTCTTGTATGGTTCGCCATTACGGCCTTCTTCTCCGTCTTGGCTGGCATTCTCGTCGCCCTCGTGATGAAGCCAGGCGTAGGCACGACTGTCGACGCCTCCACCGCCGCCGATCCCTCCAACGTTGGCTCCTGGACCGCATTCCTCCAGCAACTCGTCCCCGCCAACTTCTTTGGACTCAAAGCTTCGCTTAGCGACGGCGAAGTCTCCCTCAGCTTCGGCGCCCTTCAGCTCCTTGTCATTTCCTTGGCCTTGGGCATCGCTGCGGTCAAGGCTGGCAAAGCAGCCGATCCCTTCCTGCGCTTTACCGAGTCCTTCCTCAAGGTTATCCAGGTGGTCCTCTGGTGGATCATTCGCCTCGCCCCGATTGGCACCGCCGCCCTCATCGGCAAAGCCGTGTCCACCTATGGCTGGGATGCGCTGAGCTCCTTAGGCAAGTTCGTCCTCGCGATGTATGTCGGACTCGCCCTTGTCATTGTTGTGGTCTACCCTGCCGTCCTTGCTTTCAACCGCATTCCAATCATCGGCTTCTACAAGCGCGTATGGCCAGTATTCTCCCTCGGCTTCGTCACCCGTTCCTCCATGGGAGTCATGCCGGTTACCCAGCGCTTTACGGAGAGGGCCATGGGTGTGCCTCGCGAATACGCCTCCTTCGCCATCCCGCTCGGCGCTACCACGAAGATGGACGGCTGCGCCTCCGTTTACCCGGCTATCGCCGCCATCTTCATCGCTCAGTTCTACGGAATTGACCTTTCTCCGACCCAATACCTTCTCATCATCTTCGTTTCCGTCATTGGCTCCGCAGCTACTGCCGGCACGACAGGCGCCACCGTCATGTTGACACTGACGCTCTCCACGCTGGGCCTCCCGCTGGCAGGCGTCGGCCTCTTGCTCGCCATCGAGCCCATCATTGATATGGGCCGCACCGCCGTCAATGTCACCGGTCAGGCACTGTGTGCCACGATCGTAGCCAAGCGCGCCGGCATCCAAGACCAAGCAACCTGGGATGCTGCCGAGGGTGGCGTCAATGACATCATGAACGCTGATGAGAACGAACGGGACAGCGTGAACGTTTAGGAACATAAGTGACGTGGAACACACATAGTTTCTGTACGGTGGAAGCTATGTCCACGTCAACCCAAGCACCACCAGACCCCGATTCCACACAACACCGCAGCGCCATCAAGGCCTCCTTCATAGGAACCTTCATCGAATGGTTCGACTATGCGGCCTACATTTATATGTCGGCCATTATCTCCCGAGTCTTCTTTCCGGAGATGGAAGGGCGCCGCGCGCTCATCATGACATTCGCACTCTTTGCGCTTTCCTTCCTCGTCCGCCCGCTCGGCGGAATTGTGTGGGGACACTTTGGTGACAAACACGGACGAATTCAAACCCTGACGGTATCGATCACGATGATGTCGCTGGCGACAGCCGTGATCGGCTTCCTCCCCAGCTACGAAGCAATCGGATTCGCCGCCACCCTGCTACTTCTGCTTTCGCGCATGGTCCAAGGTTTCTCCGCGGCTGGCGAATATGCCGGGGCAGCCACGCACCTCGCAGAAATCGCTCCGACGCATAAGCGGGGTATCTACGCCGCAATCGTGCCTTCCGCCACAGCATCCGGCCTGCTACTGGGCTCCCTCATCGCAGCACTACTCACCGGCGTGCTTGACGACGATGCCCTCATCTCCTGGGGTTGGCGCGTCCCCTTCCTCATCGCACTACCCCTGGGCCTTTACGGCCTGTGGATTCGCCGCAACGCCGATGAGTCTTCCCGCTTTGAGAATCAAGATGACACGGAGGAATCCCCTCTTCGCGAGGTCATCAAATACCCCAAGGCCCTGGCAATCGCCTTCTCGGGCGCAGTTCTCAACGCCATCGGTTTCTATGTCATCCTGACTTACCTGCCGACCTATCTCTCCCAGGAGCTGGGCATGGCGGAAACACCTGCCTTCATTGCGTCATCGGTCGCTTCCGCTTTCTATGTCGGCTTCGCACTTCTCACCGGCCTGCTATCAGACCGCCTGGGTCGCCGCACGACCATGCTGTGTGCTGCACTTTTCATGGGACTCTTCATTGTTCCTGCCTTCATGCTCCTGGACGGCGCTGGGATCCTCCTGGTCATCATCATCCAGGTGTGCCTCGGCGGCGTACTTGCGCTTAACGACGGCGTCCTCCCCTCCTTCCTCTCCGAACAGTTCCCCACCCATGTTCGCCTTTCCGGCTTTGCTCTCACCTTCAACACGGCAAACGCTGTCTTCGGCGGCACAGCGCCCATGATCGCCACTTGGCTCATTGACAAAACCGACAACCAACTCGCCCCGGCGTATTACCTTGTTGCCGCCGCAATCATCACCGGCGGAGGCGTTCTCTTCGCCTCCAAGCGGAATCGCCTAAAAGAGATCTAGCCCACCGCCTCACTCTCCCCCTCCTGGTAGTAACTTCCATCAACGACCCACACTTGAGCTTCAGCGGCAGCGTCAATCGCCCGACCGCTGGCGATCCGAATTGTCGTTTCAGACGACGAGCAGGGCCAGGGGACCTGACCCCTGTTAGGTAGACACCTGATATCCAGCCCGGTTGGGTTGGGAAGAAAGGTAATCTACCACCATGCCTAGGTACTCCGAACAGTTCAAACGTGATGCTGTGTCCCTCTACGAAAACAATGAGGACCTTTCACTTCACGCGGCTTCAGCAGAGCTTGGAGTCAATCGCTCCTCACTTTATTCCTGGCTTAAGCAGTACGGCACCGGCAAGCGTGCCCGCACGAAGACCATGCGCGACAAGGCCCAGGAGACGACTGATTCTGAGCGGATCCGCCAGCTAGAAAAAGAAGTCTCTAAGCTGCGCGAAGAACGCGACATCCTGCGTAAGGCCGCGAAATATTTTGCCGAAGAGACACGCTGGTGATCCGCTTCCAGTTTGTCTATGACCATCGAACCGAGTACACGGTCAAGCGGATGTGCCACGTGTTAAAGCTCAATCGCTCGGGCCTGGCCTCTACCCTTGAGGCCATGGGCTTTTAGGCAACCTCCTCAACCACTACACCCCACTTCTACCCCGAGAAATATAGACACCATCAGCACAAACACTAACCATGTTATGTCCATAGGGTTTTTGGACATAACACAGCTCCACTAAGCCAGGAGGCCTAGCTATTTCACAAGACCGAAAGTGCCACCAACGTCACGGTCGAGTACAACTAGTGGGTGTCACTGTGGCTTTCCGAAGTCCACCACACTGACGTTCCCGTCATTGCGGGGGCGGTACAGAGGGCTCCTGACGGATTGCCCGAAGTCCTCTGCACGAATTGACTTCCGGCCTGATGCCGCTGTACCAACCTGTCCTGATAGGCGGGCGCCTCGTTTGCCAGAAGATGGGCAAGGTTCCCCCTCCCCCTTGCTTTTTGGGAGTCCTCGGCCAGCTACGGGATCGTGCCTGGCCGGTCCTCGGTCGAGTTGTTGTCCGGAGTTGGTGTGCAGCAGTCGGGTTCCCCGCTTTGCCCGGGGCCCTCGCCTGTGGGCGGCGTTCCCTGTCTGATGCGCAGTCTCCTGCGCCGGTTGAGGGCGGCCAATGCCGATGCGAGCACCACGGCTGCGGCGAGGGCTGCGATCAGGGTGCTGTTGTCGCTGATCCAGGCGCTGGCGGCGGCTGACCATACGGCGAGGCTGTTGGCCTGTGCGGTTCCGCCGGTGGCGGCGGGATACCAATACCAGCTGAGGTAGGCGCCGGTTATGGTGAGGATGAAGGCGGCGATGCGGTTGCTGTGCTTGGCCAGGCCGGTGATTCTTCGCCCGAGGGCGGCCCCGGCGATGGCCGTGCCTGCCGAAACGAGCATCAGGACAGTGGCCGAGCCTGCGGCGTAGGCGGCGAAGACCGCGAGCAGCCCGGCGTAGCTGGCGACGGCCTGGGCTTGGGCGATCACGGCCAGGAGCACCCCGAGGGTGCAGCCGAGGGATGCTGCGGCGTATCCGATCCCGAAGGCCACCATGCGCCCGGTTTTGTGACCTGCCCCTGCGGCTTCTTGTGTGCGGGGTTTCGTGGCCCAGGCCGGCAGACGGAGCCGTGGTGTGAGTCCGGTGAGCATGGCCAGGCCCAGCAGGAGAAGGATCACCCCGGTGGCCATTCCCAGCCAGGGCGCTGCGCTGATCAGGGTCCTGGCGCCCGCGCTGACGATCAGCCCGAAGGCTGCCAGGGTCCCGGCGAAGCCGAGGCTGAGCGCGAGCCCGGCCCGGAGCCCGTGGGCCAGACGCAGCGCGAGCGGGCGCGTCCGGGCGTCCCCGATGGTCTGGGCTATCCAGGCGGGCAGGAGGGCGAAACCGCAGGGATTGACCGGGGCAATCATTCCAGCGGCGAAGGCCAGGGCAAGCAGGGCTGTCATTGGGCACCGGCCTTGGTGAGTTCTTCTTGGATCTTTTCCGCAGACGGGTCGGTGGCCCGGAAGGTAACGTCGCCCTTCGCGTCGACCACCACCAGGGTGCTTATGGAGGTGACCTTGTACCGGGTGGTCAGTGTGGCCTCGGTGTCGATGACGGCAGGGAGCTCAGGGGCCTTGATGTAATCGCGGAATCCGTTGATGGTCTCCTTCGGTTCTCGGGGGTCCACGTCCACCAGGAGGTAGTCGGCCGAGCTTCCCAGGGCCGTGGAGGCCTTGTTCAGGGAATCGGCCCCTTCCGCACACTCACCGCATCCGGCAGAGAAGAAGAACAGTGCTGCGGGCTTACCGTCCGGGATGGTCCGGGTAGTGCCGTCAATGTCGGAGACCGTAACAGCAACGGCACCGGCCGCGTCGGGCGACGAACCGCCTGGCGCGGCCGACGGGCCGCCCGGTGAGCTGGCGCAGGCGGTTGTCAGTGCCATGACCGCTGCCAGAAACAGGGCGGAGGCGAGGTGCCTGGGCCGGGGAACGGACAGAGAACGGCGGGATCTCGGGTATGTCATGGTGTCTGGTGGTTCCTTCCAGGAATGGGGATGGGGACTCAGGCGGTGCCGTGGTCGGTGCGGTGGTGCTCGGGGACAACAGATAGGTGAGGGCCTGGTCGGTGGCGGTCAGGGCATTCCTTTGCTTCGGTAGTGGGGGCTGGAGCTCAGGCGCAGCAGGAGAGCTCGGAGACGTCGGTGGTGAAGGCCTTGGCGGCGATCCTGATGCCCTCGGCCATCGTCAGGTAGGGGCTCCAGGCGGCGGCGACCTGCGCGGTGGTCATGCCCGCTTCGAGGATGTAGACGCCGGCGGCGGCGATTTCCCCGGCGTCCTTGGCCACCGCGGAGAGGCCCAGGATCCGTCCGGTGTCGCGGTCCGCGACAACCTTGATGAAGCCGCGGGTGTCGCGGTTGACCACGGCTCGCGGCACGTACTCCAGGGGGAGGACCCGGCACTCGCAGCTGATCCCGGCGGCGACAGCTTCCTTTTCCGTCATCCCGACCGCCCCGATGGCGGGACTGGTGAAGGTGACCCGGGGCAGGTGCCGGTAGTCGACCTCGGCCAGGGCATCGGTGAACGCATTGTCCACGGCCAAGGCGCCGTGGGCCGCTGCGACGTAAACGAACTCCCGATGGCCGGTCGCGTCCCCGGCGGCCCAAACCCGCGGGTTGGACGTGGCCAGGCGGGAATCGACCACGATCTCGCCGGATGCGCCGGTCTTCACCCCGACGGCGTCAAGGTCCAGTCCCTCGGTCACCGGGCGGCGGCCCAGTGCCACGAGGATGCGGGAAGCGCGGAACACCTCCTCGCCCCCGGCCACGTTTGCCGTCACCGAGACCCCGTCCGGGCCGGAGGCCACGGAGTCGGCCATGGCCCGCCGGACCACCCGGATCCCCTCGTCGGCGAACACCCCCGCCAACGCCTTGGATGCCTCCGGTTCCTCCTGCGAGGCCAACCGGGAACGGACCAGCATGGTCACCCGGGAGCCCAGCCGGGAGAAAAGCTGTGCCATCTCCAGGGCAACATAGCCTCCGCCCAGGATCAGCATTGATTCGGGCACCTCGTCCAGTTCCATCGCCGTCGTCGAGGTCAGGTACCCGGCCTCGGCCAGTCCGGGAACGGGCGGCACGTAGGGTGCGGAGCCAGTGGCCACGAGGTAGTGCCCGGCCTCGATCGTTCTCACTGCACCATCCGGGGAGATCACCCGGAGCAGCGGTGCGTCCTGGGTTCCGGTGAACGACGCGTCCCCCGAGATCATCGTCCACCCGTAGTCCGCGGCCAGATCGACGTACTTCTCCGTGCGCATACTTTCAACCAGCGCGGCCTTGCCCTGAATCAGGGCCGGCATGTCCACCGGGCCCGCCGAGGCCGCCACCCCAGGGAAGCGGGCCGAATCCAACGCCACGTGGCGGGCCTCCGCGGCAGCCAGGAGCGCCTTCGACGGGACGCAGCCCGTGTTCACGCATGTCCCGCCCACGGTGCCGCGCTCCACCATCACGACGCGCTTGCCCAGTCCGGTGGCCCGGATCGCGGCCGCAAACGCTCCGCCGCCGGAACCAATAATCGCCAGATCGAACTTTTCGTTTGTCATTCCAGATGTCTCTTCCCTGTGGTTCAAAAGTTCCTATGGAACCATTGTGAACCTTCCAGTACAATGGAAGGTCAAGTGTGGTGGCCATTGGAAGGGGAATCGGCGAACATGAGGATCGGACAGCTTGCGGAAGCAACCGGAACCACGACCAAGACCCTGCGGTTCTACGAGGAGTCGGGGCTGCTCCCTCCGGCCGAGCGATTGGCCTCCGGCTATCGGGACTACGCCGAGGATGCCGTGGGTCGGGTCGGGTTCATCCACCGGGGCCAGGCCGCCGGGCTGACCCTCGCCCAGATCCGCCAGATCCTCGACATCCGCGACGGCGGCCAGGCGCCCTGCGAGCACGTGCGCGACCTGCTTGACGTGCGCCTCGCTGAGATCGAGCAGCAGATCGCGCAGCTCTCCGTGCTGCGCGACACTATCGCGGACCTCAGACAGGACGCCGCACACCCGGACCCTGAAACGTGCAGCACCGATCAAGTGTGTAGGTATTTGTAATCCAATTGGGCACACCTCCTTAGCAACCACGCTATGCGAGAGTTGCAGCTCGACGAGAGCCAGGATGACAGGATTAACCGCCAGGAGCTATCTATAAATAGGGACTATTTCTTACCTGGAAGTAACATTTTGGCGGTTGAGGATAATACCTTTGGTGCATTTTGAGCCAAAGTAAAAATAGTCCCCTACGGGAAGACGGAAATAAGACAGTTCCCGGTGGACAAGAACAGTCTTCGCGAGCAGGTAGTTGGTGGGCCCTTGCGTTCATAATTCTGTGCACCATCACCACCATGATCGACAGGCGAAAACCAGGTTCTTCGGGTGGGTTGGCCCGCCTTCGGCCCAGTTGTGTCGGTGATCCAACTGGCTGAGAA
>NZ_KV803687.1:0-56425 GCF_001811145.1 Corynebacterium sp. HMSC062A03
GACAACACCACCCACAAACCACAACAAGGCACGCAGGACAACCTGCGAGCTTTATGCCAGCGCTACCCATCATCCAAAGCCAGACTGACGGGCGATCCGGCGATCCCAAGTCCGGCTTCACGTGCTGCCGGAAGCAGCAGGAGCAACGGGGATTCTTAAGCCCTTAAAGGAGAAACCCGCCACCCAGATGCAACGGCAGTGACAGTAAGGCCGGGTTTAAGCCCTTAAAGGATGAGACGCGCCAACCAAAGCCAGACTGACGGGGCCTCGACGATCCCAGGGACAGCGCACCCGAAGACTGGAAGATGGTTGACGGGGATCTCGATGAACACCAGTTGCCTCCCGCCCACTGGCCCCATGCTGTGGGTGCACCCACAGCCCGTTAAAGGACAAGACACACTGTCCCGCTTGTTATCGTGTTTGTACCTGCAGGAAAGACACTTACCCAGGAAAGGGCTATTCGTGACCAACCCAGTAAATTCGTGGAAGATTGTCACCGCTACTGCAGTCGTGGTCGGTTTCCTCCTGCTCATCCTGTACGTGGGTTTGAGCCGCTATTACAACGCCCAAGAGCTCGACATGCTTGTGGAAGGTGCCAACGCCAACGGCCAGAACTACTCGGTGACAATCCACAACCAGCTCACCGGCAGCTACTCATTCAACGCCGAGTAACCCAGCCGGAGCACCAAACTAGGCAATACGCAGAGCTGAGTGCCTGTTGGGCTCTGCCTTCCACAGAGCTAGATCATGCAAGCTCATGCGGACCAATCCCGCCCTCGACGTGGGTGAGCCGGAGCGGGGGGTGAACTTCCGCCAGCGCGTGGGCGTGGGGCCTGCGCCGTCAGTGCAACCAGTGCCGGCCGTGACCACGCTGATGGCTTTTGCAGGCCCGATGCCATGCTGCGGGCGACGGCTTCCTTATTCAGCGTCCGTGGACAGCGCCGCGACGAAGGCCTCCTGCGGCACGGACACGGAGCCGATGGACTTCATGCGCTTCTTACCGGCCTTCTGCTTCTCCAGAAGCTTCCGCTTACGCGAAATATCGCCGCCGTAGCACTTGGCCAACACGTCCTTGCGCATCGCTCGGATATTTTCACGCGCGATGATCTTCGAACCAATCGCCGCCTGGACGGGCACCTCGAATTGCTGGCGTGGGATGAGCTCCTTGAGCTTCTTCGTCATCTTATTGCCGTACCACTGCGCGGAATCGCGGTGCACAATCGCAGAGAAGGCATCCACCGGATCACCGTTAAGCAGGATATCCACCTTCACCAGGTCCGCCAGCTGCTCGCCGGCCTCCTCATAGTTGAGGGAAGCATAGCCCTTGGTGCGGGACTTCAACATGTCGAAGAAGTCGAAGATGATTTCGCCCAGCGGCATGGTGTAGCGCAGCTCCACGCGGTCCTCAGACAGGTAGTCCATGCCGCCCATTTGGCCGCGCTTGGACTGGCACAGCTCCATCGTCGAGCCCACAAATTCCTCCGGCACGATGATGGTCATCTTCACAATCGGCTCGTAGACCTCACGCAGCTTGCCACTGGGCCAGTCCGACGGGTTGTGCACCATAGATTCCTCGCCATCCTCCGCCACCACGCGGTAGGTCACCGACGGGGCGGTGGAAATCAAGTCCAAGCCAAACTCGCGCTCCAAACGGTCGCGCGTGATTTCCATGTGCAGCAGGCCTAAAAAGCCACAGCGGAAGCCGAAGCCTAGGGCGACGGAGGTCTCGGGCTCGAAGGTGAGGGAGGCGTCGTTAAGCTGCAGTTTCTCCAGCGCATCACGCAGGTCCGGGAAGTCTGCCTGGGAGATGGGGAACAGGCCGGAGTAGACCATAGGGTTCGGGTCGGCATAGCCCTTGAGCGGCTCGCTCGCGCCATTCGACGCCCACGTAATCGTGTCACCCACCTTGGTCTCACGCACGTTCTTCACGCCAGTAATCAGGTAGCCCACCTCACCCGGGCCCAGCCCCTTACACTTCTGCATGGTCGGGCTGACAATGCCCACCTCCAGCAGCTCATGGTTGGTACCCGTGGCCATCATGGTGACCTTCTGGCGCGGGGTCAGCTTGCCGTCCATCATGCGGATATAGGTCACCACGCCACGGTAGGTGTCGTAAACGGAGTCGAAAACCATCGCGCGGGCCGGGGCATCCTCGCCGAACTCGGACGTCGGTGCCGGGATAAGCTCCGCCACCTTATCCAGCAGCTCCGGCACACCCTCGCCGGTCTTGCCGGAAACGCGCAACACCTCTTCCGGCTCACAGCCGATGATGTGGGCAATCTCCAGGGCGTACTTCTCCGGATCGGCTGCCGGCAGGTCAATCTTGTTGAGGACCGGGATGATCTCCAGGTCATTTTCCATGGCCAGGTAGAGGTTGGCCAGGGTTTGGGCTTCGATGCCTTGGGCGGCGTCGACAAGCAGGATGGCGCCCTCACAGGCTTCGAGCGCGCGCGAGACCTCGTAGGTAAAGTCCACGTGGCCGGGAGTGTCGATCATCTGCATGACGATCTCCTCCCCCTTCATGGCACCAGATTGAGGAATCCAGGGCAGGCGCACGTTCTGCGCCTTAATGGTGATGCCGCGCTCACGCTCGATATCCATGTTGTCGAGGTATTGGTCGCGCATGTCGCGCTCCTCCACCACCTGCGACAACTGCAGGATGCGATCAGCCAGCGTCGACTTGCCGTGGTCGATGTGGGCGATAATGCAAAAGTTTCGGATCTTGGACGGATCCGTAAACGTAGTGGCCGCGAAGTTTGTAGACATGTGTTTAGAATAGACGACATGTCTAGGTTGGCACGCATTCTCGGTATCGGAGGCCCTGAGCCTGTCGACGTCGGTCTCGAGCGCATCACCGAAGGCCTAGGACTAAACCAGAATGATTCCGTGACGGAACCCCGCAAAGCCGCCGACATTCGCGTCGAGTGCGCTGACGCCCACCCGCGCAGCGTCTTCTTCACCCCCGACATGGACGGGCAGGCAGACTCCGGGGAAGTCGTGTGGGTATGGGCGCCCTCGGATGGCAAGCAATCCCCGCCGCGCGAGCGCGCCGTGCTGATTGTCTCGCGCACGCGCACCACCGTGCTGGGCCTGCTCATCTCCTCCAACCCGGGCCACGCCAACAAGGAGGAATGGCTCGATATCGGCACCGGCGAATGGGACGAATCCGGCCGGCAGTGCTGGGTGCGGATGGACCGCGTGCTGGAAATCTCCGAGGAACAATGCCGTCGGCAAGGCACACTCTTCCCGGAACGCCGCTTCGAACGCATTGCCAACCGGCTACGCTCGCGTTATCACTGGGCCTGATTTGGGGATTCGGCCCGCGCCCTGCTAAATTTTTTGGGATGCCGGGGCACGCTGGCGGTCAGGACCTTGGGTCCGCCTTCCTCGGTTGCACATTCCTACGACTCTAAGAGGTATAACGATGGCAAACATCAAGTCCAAGCAGAAGCGCATCCTAACCAACGAGAAGGCTCGTCAGCGCAACAAGTCCGTACGCTCCGCCGTGCGTACCGAGATCCGCAAGTTCCGTGAGGCCGTCGCCACTGGCGACAAGGCTGCAGCCGAGAAGCAGCTGCGCGTTGCCTCCCGCGCACTGGACAAGTCCGTGTCTAAGGGCGTCTTCCACCGCAACACCGCGGCTAACAAGAAGTCCGGCATGGCCACCGCCTTCAACAAGATGGCCTAAATGAAACCGCTCCTGAAGTGGGTCGGGGGAAAGCGTCAACTGCTGCCCGTTATCCACTCCGTGCTGCCCGAGAGCTTCGACACTTATGTCGAGCCTTTCTTGGGCGGCGGAGCGGTCCTTTTTTCTTTGGCGCCCGAGCGCGCCCGGGTTAATGACCTGAACACCGAGCTCATCACCGTCTACGAGGTGGTCCGCGATAACGTGGACGAGCTCATCGCCCTGTTAAAGGGCTATCCGAATGATTCGGATTTCTTCTACGAGATGCGCGCCCGCGACCGTGAGCCGGGTTTTGCGCACTTAAGCCCTGTCGAACGGGCTGCCCGCACGATTTATTTGAATAAGACCTGCTACAACGGGCTTTACCGGGTGAATAACGCCGGCCAGTTCAATGCCCCGTTTGGCCGCTATGCCAACCCGAAGATTTGCGATGAACCCAATCTGCGCGCAGTCTCGGAGTACTTGTCCACCCACGACGTGACGTTTTATAACGGCGACTACGCTGCGGTGGAGGCCAACGAGGGGGATTTCGTTTATTTCGATCCGCCCTATGATCCGGTCAACCCCACGAGCAATTTCACCGGCTACCAGTCGGGTGGTTTTGGCCGCGCGGACCAGATTCGGCTGAAGGAAACCTGCGACGACCTCAACGCCCGCGGGGTGAAGTTCCTGCTGTCGAATTCGGCGACGGACTTCATCAAGGAGTTGTACGCGGACTACCGCATCGACATTGTGGGTGCCACGCGCGCGGTCAATTCCGTGGCCTCGAAGCGCGGCAAGGTCGATGAGGTGCTCGTGCGCAATTATGCTTAACGACGCCGCTTGGGACCTCGTCTACCCTCACATCGCCGCCGACATCGCGGACCAGGGTTTCGCGATATTGCCCGCCGCGAAGATTAAGGAGCTATCGGGCCGCGAGCCACGGTTGATGGCCAAGCATGACTTTTCGGCAGCGCGCCCCGAGGTCTTTCGAGAGCACGGGTTATCCATGCTGCCAATTCGCCGCGATGCCTATCTCATTGGCCGCTTTGACCTGTACCAGCCTTTCCCGGAGCAAGCCGGGCCGCTGAAGTCAATGCCGGTTCCCCGCCACATTAAGTCCATTGACTTCGAGAACCTGACCTCGGAGGCCGCCGCACTCACCGCGGCGAGCTTAAGCGGCATGCTCGATGATTTCCTGGGCGGTGAGCTGGTGCCGACGGTCAGCGGGCGCATGTCGACGCTCACTCTGCCCATGCGTATCGGCGGGCGCGACGTGGTGGTGGACCGCTCCCAGATGGAGATTGATGCCGGCTTCGAGTCCGCCGAGCACCTCGTGCTCGTGGAGGCGAAGAACCACCTCTCCCCCGACTTCAACATCCGCCAGCTCTACTTCCCTTTCCGGCGCTTCTCGCTGGCCTTGGAGAAGGACGTCGTGCCGGTCTACGTGGTCTATTCCAACGGTATCTTCCACTTCTACCGCTACGCGTTTAGGCAGCCGGAGGACTTCCGCAGCATCGAGCTGGTCAGCGCGGCGCGCTATGTTTTGGGCGAGTCTGGCGTGACTGAGGCGACGGTGCGCGCGGTGCTGGCGCGCACGCAGGTCGAGGGCACGCGCGTTCCTTTCCCGCAGGCGGACTCCTTCGCGCGGGTCATCAGCCTGCTGGAGAACCCAGTGGACAAAGCGGAGATGCCCGAGGAATTTGGTTTTACCCGGCGCCAGGCGGATTATTACACCAACGCCGCCCGCTACTTAGGCCTGAGCAAGCTCAGCGGCACGCGCGATGAACGCAACCTCACCCTCATCGAGGCGCTGGCTTCCCGGCCGGTGCTCCGGGACATGGTGCAGCACGTCGTGACTACCCGCCGAGCGGTGAATAAAGAAGAGGCAATGGTCTTCATGCGCGCGGCCAATCTGGGACTCAACGATACGACCCTGCGCCGCCGCTCCGGCACGGTCGCGGCGTGGTCGCAGTGGCTGGCGGAGCTCCTCAACCAGGCCTAGGCGGCCTGGATGCCGGCCCACACCAGGGCGCAGCCAGCCACGACGAAGAAGGCGCCGGAACCGATATCGATCCACGGTCCGGCGGCCAACAGACGGCGGCGAATCGCGCGGGTAGAAATGACCGTCGAGAGGAAGACGAAGAGCAGGTAGCTCGACAACGACAAACTCAGCACCAGCGCCACCGATACCCACACCGGCGGGTGCGGCGGCAACAACGGGGCGACCATAGCGGCGAGGAAGAGCACGATCTTCGGGTTGGACAGGTTGGTGGCCAAACCCGTGCGGAAGACCTTGCCCACCGAGCCCAAGCGAGCGGCCGCCTCCTCCTCATCGACGGGCGGCTGCTTGCGCAGCTCCAACCCAGAGCGAATGGAGAGCACGCCCATGAAGACCAGGAAACAGCCACCGATCACCTGAATCAGGGAGAGGACGCCGGGGAAGGCGGTGAGCAGGGCGGCGGCGCCGAAGACGGTCAGCGTGCACCAGAACAGCACGCCTACCTGGATGCCCGTCGCCGCCGCAATGGCGTGGCGGCGCGAGCGCGTAGCATAGCGCGTCACCAGGACGATGTCGGGGCCGGGTGCTGCCGCACCGACGAGGTTCATCAGGAGAATAGCCGCAAACGCGGACCAGCTCATGACAGGCGCTCGAGCAGATCCTCACGGCCGAACATGCGAGCCGAGTCGAGGGCGTTGGGCTGGCCGGCGGAGGGGTCGGCGCCGGCGTCGAGAAGCGCGTCGATCACCGCGTCCTCCTTCTTAAAAATCGCCCCGGCCAGTGGCGACTGGCCGCGATCGTTGAGGAGGTTGACGTCGGCCCCCGCCGCAGCGAGCTGGCGTACCAGCTCCGCATGGCCATGATAGGCGGCAAGCATGATGAAGGACTGCCCGTCCTGGTTCACCATGTCCACGTTGACGCCCTGCTTGATGTACTCGAGCAGCGTGGCATCGCCGTTACGGGCAAAGTCGAAAAGCTTGGTAGCAAAGTTCTGGATATCATCCATGGAGGGTTAGTCTAGCGCGCCAGCTCCGCCACCCGTTTAACGGCCGCCTCGATGGCGAAATCTTCATCGCCGCCTTGTCCCTTGACCGCAGCATCCAGCTCCGCCATGAGGATGACGGCCTTGGTGATATTCTCCCCCGACCAGCGCCGCGCCACGGGTTGCGTGAGCTTCACCGCATAGGGCGCCATCCCGGTCTGGGAGGCCAGCGAGTACTGATCCCCGCGCGCGGAGTAGAGGCGCGCGATGTTGCCCACCTTGTTGGCCAGAGCAGAGGCGATGGCCACAGGGCTCGCCCCCAACTGCAGCGCCCGGCGGCACGTGGAGACCGCCGCCTCCACGCGGCCAGCCACAGCAGCATCCGCAATATCCCAGTTGGCTACCTCAGCCACGCCCACGTAATACGCGTGCACCGCCTCGCGGGTTACCTTGCCCCCCGTATCGAAGACCAACTGGGAGATGGCGGAGGCGAGTTCGCGTAGGTCGGAGCCGACGCCGTCGAGAAGCGCCTGCACCACATCCGGGGTGGGGCGCACCCCATGCGAGGCGAACTCCCGGGTAGCCCACTGCGCGAGCTCGTTCGGGTAGAGGGAGAAGACCTCATGCACCTCGGCCGTCTTGCGCAGCGCCGCGATGAGCTCCGGCGGCTTCTTCTTTTTCTTCAGCGTCTTCGCCGTCACCGAGTACATCAGGATGAGCGTGATACCAGGCATGGGGTTGGCGCAGGCATCGAGAAGGATCTTCGTGACCTCCTTGCCGGCCCTCTCCACGTCACTGATGACGATGACGCGGTCTTCCCCGAACAACGACGGACTGGTCGCTTCCAGGATTTCGCCTTCGCTCACCTCGGAGGCCTTGAGCTTGGTTACCTCGCCGTGTTGGATACTCAGGCGGGCGCGCTCGGCCAGGAATTCATCATCGCCGAGAATGAGGTGCACGGGGGCTGAAGACATGCCTGTCATCTTAGCAACGCCGCAATGACCCACCCACAGAGAAGGAGCATCGCAACGGGCCCCGCCGCCACGGTGGTCACCGGCATGGAAGAGGCAACGAGGTGGATCCAATCCGCCAGCGGTTCGATGAGGATAACAAGCGGCCTGCCCAGCCCCACCTGCGCGAGCGCGGCGGCGATGAGGCCCACGACTGTGATGACCGGCACGACAGGTGCCACCAGCACGTTAGCAATCACAGAAACCACCGAGACCCGCCCGGTCATCAACGCGATGAGCGGCATGGTCACGATATCCGCGGCAATGGCCACAGCGAAGGCTCGCGCAACGATGCCAGTCCCCAGCACCCGTAGCAACAGGGGGCTGAGCACCACGATGCCGGCGGTGGCCGCCACGGAAAGCGCGAAGCCGAAGCTGACGGCTAGGTCGCTATCCGCCGCCAGTAGGAAGAGCACCCCGAGGGACAGCGCGTGCAGCGGTTCCATCCTCGAAGAGTTCAGCACCGCTACTAGACCCGCCAGCCCGGCGACGGTGGCGCGTTGGACGGAGGGCTCCCACCCCACCAGCGCTACGAATAACGCCAACGCGCTTGCCGACGCCCCCACCCGCACCCGCTGCCCCGACACCACCAACGCGGCCGCGGTACACACGATGGCAACGTTGGATCCGGACACGGCGCTCAAATGCGATAGTCCGGTATCGATGTAGAGCTGCTTGTCCTCGGGGCTTTGCAGGCTGGTATCGCCCAGCACCATGCCGGGGATGAGGCCGTTATCGCACACGGCGCGGAAGTTTTCTGCCACCGCTGCCGTCCAGCTATGGGCGTGCGCGGTGAGCTCGCCGCTAAAGACGGTTGTACCCACGCCAACCTGATCCGAGGGGCCGGGGTGGCCGTGCACCGTCACCAGCGAGCCGCCGAAGGCCTCCGGTTTTTCTTTGAGGAAGACCGGCAGCTGCGCCGGGTAGCCCGGCACGCGCAGGCGCACCATCCACCCGGATGCCGTCTGAACCGGATCGGCGGCAAGCTTTCCCGTCACCTCCGAGCCGAAGTGAAAGCCCGCGGCGCGCACCGAGCGCACATAAGCCAGGGCGGCGAAGATGACTCCGCTCGCCGCACATAAAATGCCCTGCCCGCGCCACTGACCGCGCGCGAAAGCGAAAAGCACGAGCCCGGACAACAGCCACGGGTGGCCGAAAAGCACTGAGAGCGTGGCCAACCACGCCACCACCGCGGCGGGCACGAGCCGCAGTTCCCTCACGGACGGACCTTATCCTTCAGCTGCGCAAACTTCGCCGGACCAATGCCGGAGACATCCATGAGCTGCTCCACGGTGGTGAAACTGCCGACCTCCTCGCGATGCGCGATGATCGCGGCGGCCGTGGCCGGCCCTATGCCGGGCAGCTCCGTCAGCTCCTCCTCGCTGGCGGAGTTAAGCGACACCAGGCCCTCCTCCGCGGTTTCTGGGGCGTTGGGTGGGCCACCGACGGTGATCTGTTCGCCGTCGTTAAGCTTCTGCGCCAGGTTGAGGTTATCGGTGGGCACGCGCGGGCGCGCCACCTCGAGGGCGTCGTTGATGCGCGCACCCGGCGCCAAGGTCACCAGGCCCGGCTGCTCTACCTCCCCCACGACAGAGACCACGATATCGGCCGCTACCTCGCTGCTCGGCGCGGCCACCTCATAGGGGTTCTCCGCACTACGGCTCATCCCCAGCCAGGCCAGGAGCGCAACGCCGGCCACGCCCGCCGCGACAAGCGCCAGCCAGGGTGGCACGCGCACGCGCGGGAAATCGACGTTGAGCAGTTCTTCTTCGCCGGTTGGGCGGGTGAGGTCACGGAGGCGATCAGCAATGGCATTCATGCCCGCGACGCTACGCAGCGCCCTCACCCCCGTCGAGGGCTTAAGCCGCAGCCTGTGGATAACTTGTTGAAGGCATCAACAACGTCTTTAGCTCGGCTCCGCCGTCAGCTAAAGACTGCGGAGACGCCGATGGCCCCAGGGCCGACATGGACGGAGAGGACGTCGGTAAGCGGCACCAGCATGAAGGAAGAATCCGGCAGCGCCAAGCGCAGCAAGTCCTCCAGCCGGCGGGCCGAAACCTTATCCTCGTTGTACTGCACCGCGATGAACGCCGGATTGCCCTCCGCGCGGGAGGCCACCAGGTCCACGAGCTTGGTAAAGGCCTTAGTTTGGGTGCGGGTCTTGCCCACCATCTCCAGCTTGCCGCCTTGGATGGCCATGATGGGTTTGGTAGCGAGCAGCGCGGTAGACAGCATCGCCGTGGCCGCAGACATGCGCCCGGAACGGCGAAGCTCCTCCGTTGAGTTGAGATAGACCCAGGTGTGCCCGCGCTCAAGGGTATTGATGGCTGCGGCATAGCACTCGTCGAGTGAAGCGCCTTCCTGGGCAAGCTTGGCCGCCGCCATCGCAGCCGCGCCCATCGCCATGCCGGCGGTACCGGAATCGATAACACGCACGGTATCGGGGAAAACGCCGGAGGCAGTCACCGCCGCCGACCACGTCGAGGACAGCTCCTTCGAGAGGTGAATGGCCAGCACCCCGTCATCGCCGGAGCGCTCCATCTGACGGCCGTATAAAGCGGCCAATTCGAGGGCAGTCAGACCCGAGGTGGACAGCTCCGCGCCGTCCTTGCCGTGGCTTTCCATGACGTGCAAGTCGACGACGCAGATTCCAAGCTCCTCGACGATATCCGCCGGCAAGCCCGCGGCGGAATCGGTGACGACGCGAATCACTAGACGTCCGCCCCTGCACCACCAACGACAGCACCACCCATGTTCCAGCCGTCGAAGTACCACTGGGCGCGGGCGACGTTCTCCGGGGTGAATTGCAGCGGGGACAGCGGACGAGCGGCATCGAATTCGGGCCGCGCGGTCAGCTGCGACCAGTGGGTATTCTTCAACCCGGAGAGGATTCCATACTGGTGGTGCTCAAGGCCTAAAAGGTGGCAGGTCAGCGCGGAAATAGCACCGCCGTGCGCGACGACAAGCACCGCACCCTCATCCCACTGCGGATGTTTCTGCATGAGCTCATCAATAACGGGGCGCGCGCGGTTAGCCACGTCGACGCGGCTCTCACCCTGGGGCGGGGCCCAGGTGGGGTCGTGGCGCCACAGCGCACGTGCCCCGGGAAACTGCTCGTCCACTTCAGCCGATGTCATCCCCTGCCACTCACCCAGGTGGGTTTCGCGCAGGCGCTTATCGACGGACACCTCAAGCCCCAACTGACGAGCGATGATCTCCGCGGTGTCGCGGGCACGGATGAGATCCGAGGAGAGGATCGCGGTGATGTCTTTGCCCTCGAGCAGGTCAGCAGCCGCGCGCGCCTGCGAGTAGCCTACCTCTGATAGCTCGGTGTCCAAGTGCCCCTGCATCCGACCGGTGGCGTTGTAGGTGGTCTGCCCGTGGCGGATGAGGAGGAGGCGGCGGGTCATAATTCGTCGTCTTCCGGCTCTGGCTGGGCCAGGGGAATCTCATCGATCGATTCAACATCGCGCGGGTTGACTTCATCAGACCACTCGCCGGGGCGTTCCGGGGTGTCCAGACCGGGGATGTCGAGAAGCGGGCAGTCGTGGTACAGGCGGTCTAGGCCGTAGAACTCGCGCTGATCGTTGCGCTGGACGTGGACCACGATGGGGCCGTAATCGAGCAGGACCCAACGGTTCTCACGATTGCCTTCGCGGCGCTTAGGTTCAAAGCCCTTCTTGGTCAGCTCGTCTTCAACTTCCTCCACGATGGACCCCACCTGGCGCTCGGTATCGGCGGAGGCCAAGACGAAGACCTCGGTAATCGCCAGCACGTCGGAAACGTCAATAGCGGCGATATTGGTGGCCAGCTTTTCATCCGCAGCCAAGGCGGCGGTTTCCGCCATCTGGCGTGCTTCATCAGTAATCGACATGACAATCCCTACACAGTTACGTTTTCTTAAGAACTCTAGTCTTACACGACAAGGCTCATTTTCCTAGTCGAATTCCCCCTCAAGGACGCGCGGAGGCTACAGGGGCTTTTCCGGGTGCGGGCTATAAAGGTGGTTCTTGGCAATGTATTGCACTACCCCATCCGGTACCAGGTACCACACCGGCTGGCCCTGCTGGGCACGAGCGCGGCAATCGGTGGAGGAAATGGCCATGGCGGGGATCTCAATCAGCTCGATGTCATCCTGCGAATCTTCCGGCAGCATGTCTTTGCGCAGCTCATAGCCGGGACGAGTAACGCCAACGAAATGGGCCATCTCCAGCATCTCTTCCCAGTTGCGCCAACTCATGATGGACGCCACCGAGTCGGCACCAGTAATGAAGAAGAGTTCGGCATCTGGGAAAATTCCGCGCAAATCACGCAACGTATCGATGGTGTACGTGGGCCCCTCGCGGTCAATGTCTACGCGGGAGACGGTAAAGCGCGGGTTTGATGCGGTGGCCACCATGGTCATCAGGTACCGGTGCTCGGCGGCGGTGACCTGCTTATCGGCCTTTTGCCAGGGCTGGCCGGTGGGCACGAAGACCACCGTGTCGAGGCGGAAGCGGTGGGCTACCTCGCTGGCGGCGACGAGGTGACCATTATGGATGGGGTCGAAGGTGCCACCCATGATGCCGATGCGTTGTGGACTAGTCATGGCTGGTGAGTATACCGGCCACCGCATCAATGACCTGCACGTCCTGCCCGGAAGGCTCCCCCAAGAAATAGGAGGCGTGACGCTCCGCTTTGGTGGCTAAAGCGCGGTTGGCGGCGTCGAGGGAAAAGTCGCACACGAAATCACCGTCTAGGCAGTAATCGACAAAGCGATTCCCTGGGAGCCCGGCGCGGTTTTTAGCCCACGGGACCTGGTGAAGCGGGTTGCCGAAGGTGAGCATGGCGTGCAGGCGCCCGGTTTCGGCCAAATAGCCCTCCACGCTCGTTGCAACAAGCGCTCCTTGCGAGTAGCCGGCAGCTACCCACTGTGGGCGGCAACCGGTGGTCGCCTCATAGTTGTCTACCACCTTCGGGGCATTGCGGGCACCAGTACGCAGACTATCGATGGCCCCCAGCGTCACCGAATACGCCATCTCCCCAAGAGAGTGCTGCTGAAGGATCCCGAGCGCCCGCTGCACCAGCTGAAGTGGGCTTAAATCCTCGCCCTCCTGTGCCAATGGCGGCAGGTTCATGGCCGCAGGGTATGCCTCCGGATCCAGCGCCAGCACGTACACGCCATCCATAGCGCCTGGATGACGCTGCTCGACCTGGTGAAACAGCGCAGCAAAGTTGCGCCCCTCAAAACCCGTGGATTCTGGCGCCTGCTCTGAGTAGCGCTGCGGGCCCACGTATTCGCCTTGTTCCTCGTTCTGGTCCGAACCGCGCGCGACGAGCACCACGGTCTCAGGGCAGGTTTCAACGCCACCCGCCGAGGCCGCGGGCGCACTCATCACCGAGGCTGCCGCGCCGAGCACGGTGGTGGCAATGGCAAGAGATAAGGAAAGAGACTTCACCCTTTCCTGTTTAGCGGAAACGAACGTCATCCACCATTCGGCCAATGGAATCGTAGACCTGGGTATCCCACTGGTGGTTGGTGAAGAAGTACTGGCCGTGGGAACCCCCGGTGGGCTGCGCGGCGTAAAGGGTGTTGGCGGAAAGATCGCACACGGCGTCGAGCGGCAAACAGTAGTCCACGCGGCTGACGTTGGCGCGCATCTGCGGGAAGTAGCCCATCGGGCCGCCCGCGCCCTGGGTCGCGCCGACAACGGCCGGATCCCCGGCGCGGGTCAGCGGGTTACCAAAGGTCACGACACCAGCAAGCTGGCCACGGTGGGCTAGCTCCAGCTCGTGGTCGGACAGGACCATGGCCCCTTGGGAGTAGCCGGAGAGGATGTATTGCGGATGGCAGCCTGTGGAAGCTTCGTAGTTATTGATCGCGCTGGTAACGCCGCGCCTGCCGGTCTGGACCGAGTACATGAACTGGTTGATGGCGGAGACCGCGGTGTTGATGACCGGGTTGGCGTACTGCGTGGCCAAGCGCACGAGGTCAGCCGCGGTGTTCGGAACCGACTCGTTCGGAACAGAGTATTCCGGGTACGTCGCCGGGTAGTATTGCGGCTCCAGCCCCAGCACATAGACGTCCTTCATCAGCGAGTTGCCGCCGTGAGTGGCTTGGTAGCGCACCTCGGCGCCCTGCAGCATGGCGCGGATGGATTCGCCCTCCCACCCATTGGAGGCTCGGCCACCCTGGTTGGAATACTGCGTGGGGTAGATTTGGCCGTTCTGGCCGGAGCCGCGCGCGGCGACGACCACCACGGCGGAGCACTGTTCGTCGGCATGCGCGGCGGGTGCAGAAATGGTGTGGGGGACGATGAGAGCGGCCGCGGCCACGACGGCGGCGGCGACGGAGGAAGCAATGCGGGACAGCATGAGAGGAAGGCACCAATCAGTTCTTTGCTATTACCGCGCTTTAGAGTACCCAGTCCTCCTTCGCCGCGCAGCACGAACCCTGCACAAGGCGAAACACTCTACTCGAAAAGTTTTCGAGTAAAGTGTTTTGTGCAGGTCAGACTCGAAAAATTCTTTTCGAGTAGCTTTCGAGTAGCTTTTCGAGCTGGTTCTAGGGGCGGGTCTGGCCGGTACCCTGCAGCACCCACTTGGTAGACGTCAGCTCCGGCAAAGCCATTGGGCCGCGCGCATGCAGCTTCTGGGTAGAGATGCCGATCTCGGCGCCCATGCCGTAGACCTCACCGTCAGTAAAAGCAGTGGAGGCGTTGAGCATGACCGCTGCAGCATCTACCTCATTGGCAAAAGTCAGCAGCACGTCGGCGTCCTGAGCCGCAATGGCTTCGGTGTGGCCGGTGGTGTACTCAGCAATGTGTGCGATGGCGCCATCGACACCGTCGACCACCTTGGCGCAGATATCCATGGACAGGAATTCCTCGCGCCATTCTTCGTCGGTGGCCTCCACGGCGTCCTTGACTCCGAAGGCTTCGAGCTCCTTGACATCACCGTGGATGGTGACCCCTGCCTCCTGGAGGGAGGTGATGATGCGGAGCTTCGAGGCGTCGGAAAGCGCGGCGTCGATCAGCACGCCCTCCGTGGCATTGCAGACGGACGTGCGGCGGGTCTTGCCGTTGACCACCATGTCGATGGCCTTGTCCAGGTCAGCCGAAGCGTCGACGTAGAAGTGGCAATTGCCAGTACCGGTCTCGATGGCGGGGACGGTGGCGTTTTCCACCACCGCGTTGATGAGGCGCGCGCCGCCACGCGGGATGACCAAGTCCACTAGGCCACGAGCGGTGATGAGATCCTGCACGGAATCGTGGGTCTCACAGGGCAGAAGCTGCACGCCTTCGCGCGGCAGCTCGAACTCCACGAGGGTGTCCTGGAGGAGCTCCACGAGCTTGGCGTTGGAGTTCTTCGCGGACTTGGAACCGCGCAGCAGCGGCACGTTTCCGGACTTCAAGGCCAAGCCGAAGGCATCGACGGTGACGTTCGGGCGGGCCTCATAGACCATACCCATCACGCCGAGCGGCACACGGACCTGCTTCATCTGGATTCCGTTATCCATGGTGCGGCCCTGCAGGATCTCCCCTACCGGGTCTTGGAGGGAGGCCACTTGGCGTAGGCCGCCGGCAATGCCCTCGATGCGGGCGGCATCAAGCGAAAGACGGTCGATGAGGGATTCCGACATGCCGTTGTCGCGGCCGGCCTCGATATCAAGCTGGTTGGCAGCGAGGATGTCCTCGGTGTGCGCAATCAGATTCTCAGCGGCGCGGTGGAGGATTTCATTCTTGCGCGGGGTGGGCAGCTGCGCGAACTGTGGCGCCGCCGCCTTGGCGGCGCGGGCTTTGGACAGAACTTCTTCACGTTCGGTGTTGCTCATGCCATACCAGCGTACGGAAGGTCTGCCCGCTTGTCAGGGATTTTGTGCAGCTATAGGCGCGGATCGGCCTTCAGTTAGGCCTCGAGCTCGCGGCGGCGCTCAGCTGCGGCACGCAGGCGCTCGGCGCGCTTTTTCTCTTCCCCTTCGGTGAGCTCATCGAAGAGCTCTTCATCCGACTCGCTGAACTTCAACACCCCGCGCGCAGCCCAGGAAGCGAAGAATGCAATGACGGGAGAGATCCAGAAATAGCTCCAGTCAAAGACGAAGAGGCCCAGGAAGAGCGCGATCATCGCCACCGACCAGATGACGGAATCCACTATCTGCACCTTGCGTCCGCGGGCGAGCATGTCCTCCAGCTCCGCCTCGTGGCGGGTGGCGGGTGCTGTGGCGCTGGGGGTGGAAAGCTCTGGCAGGTCCGCAAAGAGCTTTTCGACGTCCCCGCGCGTGCGCGCCGCGGCAGCCTCGCCGGTGCGCTGCTCAAATTCATCGGGGCCTAACGTGCCGTTGACAAAGTGCTGGCTCAACTGCTCCAAGGCCGCAGAACGCTCGGCATCGCCGACTCGGATTTCGGGATTCTCCATTAATAGCCAGCCTTCGGATCAACCAGGGTGGGCAGCTGCTCCCCCGCTGCGAAGGCCTCGGCCACCTTGATGGTGTGCGCACCAATTTTTTCGCGCACGGAGCGCTGCGTATTAGCAATGTGCGGGGTGATGACCACGCGCTTATCCTGCCACAGCGGGTGGTCCTCCGGCAGCGGCTCTGGGTCGGTGACGTCGAGTGCCGCACCCGCGATCTCGCCTGCCTCGAGTGCTGCAACGAGGTCCTCGGTCTTGATGAGCGGGCCGCGGCCCACGTTGACCACCACGGCATGCTCCGGCATCTGTTGGAAAGCTTCTGCATCCACCATATGGCGGGTCTCCGGGGTCAGCGGCGCGATGAGAACGAAGTAATCCGCCTTCGGCCAGACTTTGTCCACCTGGGAAATCGGGTAGGTCTCCTCTGCTCCCTCCACCGGGTTGCCGGAGCGGTTCACCGCGATGATGCGCGGCCCAAAACCGGAGAGCATGCTGATCAGGCGCTTGCCAATACCACCGGCACCAATAATGGCCACGGTCTTATCGTCGTACAGGTAAGAGGTGTGGGCTTCCATATCGGCATAGGAATCAAACGTGCCATTAACGCGGCGATGCGCATGCAGCTGCGCCAACAGCAGCGCGATGGTGGATTCTGCCACCGTGTTGTCATAGACGCCGGCGGCATTCGACCACGGAACCGAAGTGCCCTTCATCGCATCCAAGACGTGATCCACGCCTGCAGAGGGAATCTGTACAAACCCAATGTTCTCCGGCAGCGGATCCGGGAAATCAGTGCCGTTACCGGTGTAAATGAGGAAAGAGGCCTCATCAAGCGGAGCGCGCTCAAACCCTGCGGCATCGAGCACCTCGATGGTTTCCTCCCAGGGGTGAGGTTCGATGGCGTACTTCATGAACGTCCTCCTTTGTTAGTATCCGGCGTCCGGGTCGACGCGCGTGGGCATGTCCTCGCCGCGCTCCCACGCGGCAGCGTTGGCATTGAAGATAGCACCCAAGTGGTACTGGGCCACGTGATCCGAGGCCGCCATGTGCGGCGTCAGCGTGGCATTGGGCAAATCATAAAGCGGGTGGCCATCCGGAAGCGGCTCCGGGTCCATGACCTCCAGGCCCGCGCCGGCAATCTCGCCCGTGCGCAGTGCGTCCACGAGATCATCGGTCACCACCGTGCTGCCGCGGCCGACGTTGATAAACACCGCCGAGGGCTTCATGGCGCGGAACACAGCGGCATCAAAGAGAGCCTCCGTAGCGGCCGTCGCCGGCAGGATACTCACCACGAAATCCGCCTCGCCCCATGCTTCGTCGACGCGCTCGATAGGCAGTGTTACGTCAGCGCCCTCCACCGGGCGACCCGAGCGATTCACCGCAGTGATATGCGCGCCAAAGGGCGCGAGATAGGCCATGAGCTGCGTGCCGATGCCTCCCGCACCCACGATGAGCACGCGCGTTGGCCCCTGTTGGTCATAGAGCCAGGCTTGGGATTCATCGAGCTCGCGCGCCACCGACCACGACTTTGCCAGGGCGAAAGCCTTGTGGTGGTGCGCTTGGGAGAGCATCAACCCCAGCGCGGATTCCGCCACGGGCTTGGCAAAAGCGCCGGCGGAATTGCACCACGGCAGGCCATCGCGCCGGATGAGCCCGGCATCGATATGGCGGTTGACCCCGGTGAAGCAGTATTGCACCCACTGGATATTCTCCGGAATCTCCGGGGTCTGCGCTGGATCCGAGGCGGTGTTCACAAAGACCTCCGCCTGCTCCAAACTCTCAACGCGCTCGTGCCCGGCAGCATCGATATCTGCCACGGTTGCTGCCCACACATCGGGCCCCATGAAATAACGCATTAAATTCGGGACGCGAAGTTGGACAGGTAATCAGCGTGGACAACGGGGCGGCGCATATCCTCCGGCAGCTCCTCGGTGTGCTTGCCCAGCAGGTTGCGCAGCGTGACGGAGTCATAGCCCACCTCACCGCGGCCAATAATCTGGCCCTTGGGGCCCATAATGTCCACGATCTCGCCGGCACTGAACTCACCCTTGATATCCGTGATGCCCACGGCCAACAGGGAGTTTCCGCCGCGAACCACGGCCTCCATGGCGCCCTCGTCGAGGCGCAGGGAGCCGCCGGTATCTGCGCAGTAGAGTGCCCAAAACTTCCACGCGGACAGGCGGCGCTCCTCGCGGGTGTGGAAGACGGTGCCTACGGAGGCGTCGTCAAGCGCCTGCCCAATATTGTCCGCCGAGGTCAGCAGCACCGGGATGCCGCCGCGCGTGGCCAGGCGAGCAGCAGAGACCTTCGTGGCCATGCCGCCGGTGCCCACCTTGCCGCCGTCGCCAGCAACGACCGCCTTGAGGTCCTTACCGGTGCGCACCTCCTCCACGAACTTGGCATCGGGCTCCGCGGGGTTCTTGTCGTAGAGACCGTCCACGTCGGAGAAGAGGAAGAGGGCATCCGCGCCAACCAAATTGGCCACAAGCGCGGACAGGCGGTCGTTATCGCCGAAATGCATCTCGGACGTCGCGACGGTGTCATTCTCATTAACGATCGGCACCGTGCGCAACTGACGCAGGCGATCAATGGTGCGCTGAGCGTTGCGGGCGCGATCGCGTTTGCCGACGTCCGACGCGGTCAACAGCACCTGCCCGATGGTGCGGTTATAGCGGGCAAAGGACACGCCCCACTCGTAGGCGAGGTGGACCTGGCCCACCGCGGCAGCAGCCTGCTTAGTGGCCAAATCGGTGGGGCGGGTGGTCAAACCCAACGGGCCCATGCCCGCGGCCACCGCACCGGAGGAGACAATGATGATGTCCGAGACATTCATGCGGGCACACACGGCATCGACGATCTTGTCGATCTTCTCGGTCGAGGTCACAAAGTCATCGCGGGTGAGCGACGAGGAGCCGATCTTAATGACGATGCGCTTAGCTTTGGAGATCTCCTCACGAAGGGGTGAGGAGAAACCGCTGGATTTTTCCGACAGCGTGGTCGTCTCCGGATAATCCATATCCGGGGTTGGCCCCTCGAAGGGTTCGAGGGGAAGCGGATAGTCGAGCTGGTTGTCGTTTTCGGATGACATACCGGCTCAGTATACCGGGCTAGCCCTGCCAGCGATCGCGGTTTGCGGACTCGCGCGTGACCGCCCCATCGGTGCCATAGTCAAACTCGTCGACGAGACCACGGCGCGCCTGGGAGGCGCGCTTGCGCTCGGCGGCGGAGACACGCTCGGTGCTCATGAGGCGGCCATCCTGTCCGCGGCCCGCATCGGTCGCGCGGCCACCAGCCATCGGCTCGTACTCGAAGGTGATGTCCCCGATGGTCACCGGGCAGCCTTCCTGCGCGCCTTGGCGGTGCAGCTCGTCTTCAACACCAGCCTTGGCCAGGCGGTCCGCGAGGTAGCCCACGGCCTCGTCGTTTTCGAAGTCGGTCTGGCGAATCCAGCGGTCGATCTTCTCGCCCTCAACGATGAAGCCGCCCTCCACCTCGGGGTCCGGGGTGACGGTGAAGTCGGCGAACCGGCCCTTCTTTTTCTTGCCTACGGACTTGGGCTGAATGATGGTGTGGTTCTTGTCCGCAGCGACCCTGGGCTGGGCCTTGCGGTGCTCGTTGACCATCTCCATGAGCTTGTACTTGAGTGGGTCAAGCCCCTTCCGGGCGACTGCGGAAATGATGAAGACCGGCCAGCCGTACTTTTCCTCGAGGTCGCCCTTGACAAATTCAGCTAGCTCTTCGGCCTCAGGAACGTCAGCCTTGTTGAGGATGATGACGCGCGGGCGCTCGCGCAGATCACCCAGGCCAGTGTCCTGCTCCAGCAGCTCTTGGTACTTGGCCAGCTCGGTTTCGAGGGCCTCGATATCCGAGAGCGGATCGCGGCCCGGCTCGATGGAGGCGGTGTCCACGACGTGTGCGAGCACCGCGGTGCGCTCGATATGACGCAAGAAGTCGAGGCCCAAACCTTTGCCCTCGGCGGCCCCGGGGATTAGGCCCGGAACATCCGCCATGGTGAAGGACTCATGGCCCATATCCACCACGCCGAGGTTGGGCTGGAGGGTGGTGAAAGGATAATCACCGATCTTCGGCTTGGCGGCCGAAAGGACCGAAATGAGCGAGGACTTGCCTGCGGAAGGGAATCCGACGAGGCCGACGTCTGCCATGGACTTCAGCTCCAGAATGAGATCGCGCGCCTCGCCCGGTTCTCCCTGCAGCGCAAAGCCCGGAGCCTTGCGGGCTGCGGAGGCCAGTGCGGCGTTGCCGAGTCCGCCGAATCCCCCCTCCGCGGCCACGAAGCGGGTTCCCGGGACCGTGAGGTCCGCGAGCATCTCCCCGTCCTCGGCGTAAACTACGGTGCCCGCCGGTACCTCGAGAATGAGATCCTTGCCGCGCGCACCGTTGCGCATATCGCCAGCACCATTGCCGCCGCGCTCAGACTTGATGTGCGGGCGGTAGTGGAAGTCCATCAGTGTGTGGATTTGGGTTGAGACCTCCAGCAGGATGTCTCCGCCGTGGCCGCCGTTGCCGCCATCGGGCCCGCCGAGCGGCTTGAACTTTTCGCGGTGGACGGAGGCGCAGCCGTGTCCGCCGTCGCCTGCCTGTAGGTGCAAGACCACTCGGTCAATGAATCGTGCCATGCCCGCTAGTCTAACGGTTCCTTGCATGCCGTCCTAGTTGGCCACCGGCGTGAACCCGACGCTAGTGTCCTCTCAGTTTCCTCCGCGCAGCTAGGCCGCACCAGCTGGCGTGAAAACGACAAAATCCCGAGCGGATGCTCGGGATTAAGCCATTAAGCTCTTAGGCAGTTGCTTCTGCAGCAGCCTCTTCAGCCGGAACAATGTTGACCAGACGACGGCCACGCTTGACACCGAACTCAACAGAGCCTGCAGCGAGAGCGAACAGGGTATCGTCGCCGCCGCGACCAACGTTCTCACCCGGGTGGAACTTGGTGCCGCGCTGACGCACGATGATCTCGCCGGCCTTAACCTGCTGACCACCGAAGCGCTTGACACCGAGACGCTTGGACTCGGAATCGCGACCGTTGCTGGAGCTGGAAGCACCCTTCTTAGTTGCCATGTGGTTTCCCTCCTTCAGGGATGAATTACAGCCGGTTAAGGCTTACTTGATACCGGTAATCTTCAGCGTGGTCACCGGCTGACGGTGACCAATGCGACGCTTGTAACCAGTCTTGTTCTTGTACTTGAGGATGTCGATCTTCGGGCCCTTGCCCTGCTCGACAATTTCAGCGGAGACGGAGACCTTCTCCAGGTCTGCAGCCTTCGACTTGACGGTTGCGCCATCGACGAGCAGAACCGGGGTGAGAGCAACGGAGGAACCCGGCTCACCCTCGATCTTCTCGACCTTGACGAGGTCACCTTCAGCAACCTTGTACTGCTTTCCGCCGGTCTTGACGATCGCGTACATAGAGGGCTACCCCTTATCTAAACTCGGCTCGCTAGCAGCTGGGTGGCGCCGCTAGCGAATGGACATTGGACAATTGCGTTCAGATCATAAGCCGCGAGAGACGCGCGAAAACCGCGTTCGTCCCATCCAGCGCATTCATGGTCTAAACAGCGACTGTCAAAGACTACCCCGTGAGGGGGCGAAAAGGCAAAACGCCTTTTCTAGCGCGACCTGCGCCGTGTTACACGACGCCTCCCGCGCCCGCCCCTGCTTCTTGTCGACGCCGTAGTCCGTACGGAGGCCTCGCGCTCCTTAGCGTCGCTTCCCTGTCCGCGTTCATTCGATGCCGGGATGGGCTGACGCTGCGACATCTTGCGCACCACCCGACGACGACCGCGACCACGGGTGGAGCGCACGCCCGTTGTCTCGCCCGACTCCGCGTTCTTTCGCTCAGCCTTATCCTGCTTCTTGGAGGTAGCCAGCTGGGCTTCCTTGGCCGGCGTCTCCTCCTGCACGAAGTCTTCGCGCTTCGGGCGAATATCCGAGCGGGAATTTCCGCGCGTGCGGCGCTTGCGGCGCGGCGAGTTCTCGAAGGCGGCGACGGCCTCCTCGTAGGTCTGCTCCGAGCGCTGGGCGGAAGATTCTTCCGCTTCGGCCTGCTTGTTCTGCGCTTCCTGCTTAGAAGCCGAGTCTTCGCTCGTATCCGCACGCTGCGGCTCCCGGAAAGTACGCGTTGCCCGGCGCGACTTGCGCGAGCGCTTCTGCTTTGACTTCGGCTTCGAACGCTTCGCTTCCAGGTTTTCCGCTACGGCATAGCCAATGGAGGCACTATCTGGCGTATCCGTGTCGTCCTCATCGACAACGACCACGCTAGCCACGAGCTCTTCGAGTGAGGATTCCTCGTCGCGCGCCGCTTCTTCGCTATCAGTTTGGGAAACCTCGTGCTCAGATGGTGCGTCTTCGTCATGGCGGTGCATGCGGACGGCTGCCGGGTGCTTCTTCGGATCGCGCTGCGGTGCGCGACGCTCCTTACGAGTCCGGCGCTGCGGCTTCGAGTTTTCTTCCTCAGTGTCCTCATCAACCGGGTAGTCGTGGATGATAATTCCGCGGCCATGGCAGGCCTCGCACTCGGTGGAGAAGGTCTCGATGAGGCCGGTTCCCACGCGCTTGCGCGTCATCTGTACTAGTCCCAGTGAGGTGACCTCGGAAACCTGGTGGCGGGTGCGGTCGCGGCCCAATGCTTCCTTGAGTCGGCGCAGCACGAGGTCTTGGTTTTCCGGCAGGACCATATCGATGAAGTCCACGACGATCATTCCGCCGATATCGCGCAGGCGCATCTGGCGCACGATCTCCTCGGCTGCTTCAAGGTTATTGCGCGTCACCGTCTCCTCGAGGTTACCGCCGGAGCCGGTGAACTTGCCCGTGTTGACGTCAATGACCGTCATGGCCTCCGTGCGATCGATGACGAGCGTGCCGCCCGAGGGCAGCCACACCTTGCGGCCCAGAGCCTTCTGCAGCTGCTCATCGATGCGGTAGGCGTTAAAAGCATCCTCGCCATCGTGCTCGCGCGCGTCATAGCGCACGACGCGATCGGCCAGGTCGTGTGCCATCGAGTCCACGTAGGCGCTGACCGTGTTGTAGGAACGCTTACCGTCCACCACCAAGGTGCTGAAGTCCTCGTTGAAGAGGTCACGCACCACCTTGATGAGCAGATCCGGCTCTTCATACAGGGTGACGGGCTTGGCGCCCTTCGTTGCCTTTTCGTGTGCGGCGCGGGCGCTGATGTCCTCCCACAGCGAGTGCAGGCGGTTGACGTCGGAAGCGATGTCCCCCTCCGACACGTTTTCTGCGGCCGTGCGGATGATGGCGCCGCCATCTCCCGGAATGACGCGCTCCAGGATTCCCTTGAGGCGCTTGCGCTCCGGTGCCGGCAGCTTGCGGGAGATTCCCGCGCTGCGCCCGCCCGGCACGTACACCAGGAAGCGACCAGCCAGGGAAATCTGGGTGGTCAAACGTGCGCCCTTATGACCGATGGGGTCCTTGGCCACCTGGACCAGCACCTGATCACCGGACTTCAACGCGTTTTCTACCTTGCGGCTGCGCCCACCAATCCCCAAGGCACGCCAGTCGATGTCGCCCGCATACAGCACGCCGTTTCGGCCTTGTCCGATATCCACGAAGGCCGCCTCCATCGAAGGCAAGACATTCTGCACACGGCCCAAGTAGATATTGCCTATCTGGGATGGGTGTGTTTCGGTCGTGACGAAGTGCTCTACCAAAAGGTCGTCTTCGAGCACGCCCACCTGCGTGATGACGCCCGCGCCGTCGGTGCGCTGCTTATCGCGCACCACCATAGTGCGCTCGACCGATTCGCGGCGCGCCAGGAACTCCGCTTGGGAGACAATGTGCTGGCGCTCCCGACCTTTCTCCCGCAGCTCCGCGCGGCGACGGCGCTGTGCCTCGATGCGGGTCGAGCCTTTAATCGCCTTCGGTTCTTCGATGTGCTCGACTTCCTCACGGGCGGACCCACGGCCTTCTGCCCCGCGGCCACGGGAGGTGCCGCGGCTGCCGCGCCGACGACCCCGCGGCTGGCTTACCGGCGCTGCATCCTCCTCGGATTCCTCCTCGTGCTCTTCTGGCTTCTGACGCTTGGACAGCGGCGTGATCTTCGGCGCCATGAAGACTGGCGCAAAGTCGTACACGTCCGGGTCTTCTTCAGCCATCGGGGTAATCAGTGGGGTGAGGTCGTCCCCCTCGTCGCTTTCACCGGCCTCGGCGAGCGCCTCGTGCAGCATTTCAGCATCGACCTTGTCGACGATCTGCGAAATCTCGTTATCAACGTTCTTACGCACGCGCTCGCGCAGCTTCTCCTCTTCCTCGCTCAGCTGCTCCGGTTGCGCGGCCTGCTCAGCATCCTGTGCCAGCGCGGCTTCCTGGGACTCCCCCGCGCTGTCCGGTTGCGCAGCAGACTCTTCCGGTGTGGGTTCCTTTGTCTGTGTCTGCTCCTTCGACTCAGCCTTCTTGCCTGCCTTGCTCACGCGTTTGACCGCGCGCTTGGCGCGCTTCTTCTTGACGGTCTTCGTGGGCTTATCCTCTGCCGAAACCTCCGGCTGGTCGGCGTCCTCGGCCGCGACCTGGTTGTCCTCGGTTGCGGCCTGCTCGGGGGCTTCGGTTGCGGGTACGAGGGCGTCGATAAGCTGGCCCACCTCTTCCGGTGTCAGCGAAGACTGTGCGGACTTCTTAATTCCCATATGTGCGAACTGAGCCACCAGCTCCTTGGAGGCCACGCCCACCTGCTTAGCCAGGGCATAGAGGCGGGTTTTGGGCGCGAGCGCCTCGCGGTCAATCCCCGCTACAGCTGCCGCCAACGCTGATTCAGTACGTTCTTTTTCTGTTTTCTTGGATGCCATTAGTGGCCGATCTCCTGACGTTGTGCTCACCCCGGGCGCAGGTTGCCGCCACACGGCGGTGAGTCTTTGAAAAATCTCTTCATCCTTATTTAATTATCGGTGCCTTCCATTCTGGCACAGAGCTCATTCAAGGCTCACATGTTAGTATCACCGCTATGCCGGACAGCGCAGCCATGAACACACCCGCAGAACGGAAAATACCTGCGCACGCCCCACGCACCGTGGCGCAGGCGCGCGCTCGCAACGAGATTGCACTGCGGGATATCATCACCGTTGCCGTACCGGCGGGCATCGCCTCCGGCCTTCGCGCTGTTGACTTCCCCTACCCCTACGCGGTCCCCGTGTACGCCGTGTTGTGGATCGCCATCATCTATGGCGCCTTTCGCATTATTCGTAGCAGGCCGAAGTTCGTCCAAGCTGCGCAAGAAGAGTACCGGGCGGGCGATTACCCTCTTCTCGCCTACTTTCTACCGGTGCTTGCTATCTTCTCCCCTCTCATCACTGAGGGAATTAAGTCCACCGGGATTATCGGCGATATCTCACCCAACCCCATCCTTATCGCCGCTGGACTTACTGCCTTCTCCATCCCCGCGTTCATCTTCGGCGGCCGTGCCTTCGGCACGACCTCTTTTCGCGTTGGCAAGCGCCGCATCGAGGCCATCACCGAACAAGGAAGCCTCGAAGGCGTCACTCAAGCGAGCATCACCGCAGTAGAAACTCACCCGGAAGTCCTCAGCGGGCTGGTCGCCGCCGGTGCAGTCACTGGCAATACCACCTCCATCTCTGAGCTGGGGCGGCTGATCGGCTACGAGGAGGGGCTCGAAGAAGAACTCCGTGAACTCGAAGCGGCCGGCGTGGTGAAGCTGCCTGGTCTCATCAAGTGGAGTGGTGAGCGGACCTTTAACATCACTCTGACCGAATCCGGCGTGCGCAGCATGGACGCTGCACGCACACGCTAGCGCGGAAGAGTGGCATCTCCCGGGAAGAGTTTCGGGCCAATCCACAGCATGAAATAAACCAGACCAACGAGGACTGGGATCTCAACAAGGGGACCAATCGTTCCGGCAAGGGCTTGAGCAGACATCGCTCCGAAGGTGCCGATGGATACTGCAATGGCTAGTTCAAAGTTATTTCCTGCTGCAGTAAACGCCACGCTGGCAGACTGCGCGTAATTCATGCCAACGGCCTTTGCTACGCCCAGCGACAGCACAAACATGCCCACGAAGTAGATAACCAGCGGCACGGCCACGCGCACTACCGTTGCTGGCTGCTCCACAATGTGCTCGCCCTGCAGGGAAAAGAGCAACACAATTGTGTACAGCAGACCAATCATGGCCAGAGGCGATACGGCTGGGAGGAAGCGGTTCTCAAACCATTCCCGTCCTTTTACCTTTTCGCCCCACACGCGAGACAGCGCACCCAACAGGAACGGTATGCCCAAGAAGACAAGTACGGACTTAACAATGGCCCAGAAAGAAAAGTCAGCGCTCGTCGTGTCCAGGCCCAGCCATCCGGGGAGAACGCGAAGGTAGAACCAGCCCAGAACACCAAACATAGCGACCTGGAAGATGGAGTTCAGGGCGACAAGCACAGCCGTTGCCTCGCGGTCAGCGCACGAGAGGTCCGACCACACAAGCACCATGGCAATACAGCGCGCAAGCCCCACAATGATGAGGCCGGTCCGCAGCTCCGGCTGGTCCGCCAAGAACAGCCACGCCAGAGTAAACATAAACGCCGGCCCCACCAGCCAGTTGAGGACGAGCGATACTGCCATGAGGCGGCCATCCGTGGCAATTTCCTTGGTCTTCTCGTAACGAACCTTGGCCAAGGGTGGGTACATCATGACGAGGAGGCCAATGGCGATCGGGATGGAAATCCCGCCGACTTCAACGGCGCCCAAGGCTTGGCCAATCCCGGGAATGAGGTGGCCAATGAGCAGTCCGGCGGCCATCGCCAGAATGATCCACACGGGTAGAAACCGATCAAGAAAAGACAACGTCGGGCGCTGCGGCACAGCCATGTCTCTCCCTCCTTCAACGTTGAACAGAGCACGATACAAACATGCAATGTACAGCACGTATTGATATGCGTCAATATAACGTAGGGCGCAAGAATAACCCCTATACTGATCGCATGGCTTCCTCTTCCACGCCCGAGACCAGCGCGCGCGGCACTGAGTGTTGCTCCTTAAGCACGGGCCCGCTCAACGACGCCGAGGCGAGGCATTTTTCGCAGCAATTCAAAGTGCTGGCAGACCCAGCACGCCTGCGTCTTTTGTCCATCCTGTGCGATGAAGGCTGTGGACCCATGAGCGTCACGGAACTCACCGAGCTCACTGCGCTGAGCCAGCCCACGGTCTCCCACCACCTAGCGCGCCTGCGGGAGGCCGGCTTGCTATCGAAGCAGCAACGCGGCCGCACCGTCACCCACCAGGTGCACAAAGACGCCTTTATGGCATTGCGCACGCTGCTCTCGTTCGACTAAGCCGCGCCCAGATTATCTGCGCTCGAGCACACAGGACGGGTTCGGGCTAAGGGTCAGAAATGACAAAAGCCCGAGCAGTTCACTCATCTTTGTGAACTGCTCGGGCTTTATTGCGCGCTAGGCGCGATGAACTTCTTTAGAGGTTCGGGAACCAGATGGAGATCTCACGCTCAGCGGACTCCGGGGAGTCGGAACCGTGGACGACGTTCTCGCCAACGGTCAGAGCGAAGTCACCGCGGATGGTGCCCGGGGTGGCCTTCTCCACCGGGTGGGTGCCACCGGCCAGCTGACGCCATGCGGCGATAGCGGACTCGCCCTCGACGATGCCAGCAACCAACGGTGCAGAGGTGATGAAGTCAACGAGCTCGCCGAAGAAAGGCTTGTCCTCGTGCTCGGCGTAGTGCTTCTTAGCGGTCTCCTCGTCGGCGACGCGCAGATCCATGGCGACGAGCTTCAGGCCCTTGCGCTCGATGCGAGAGATGATCTCGCCCACGTGGCCGTTCTTGACGCCATCCGGCTTGATGAGAATGAGTGTACGTTCAGTCATAGGGCACATAGTACAGAACAGGTGCTCCCGCGTCCTGACAGTGGGCCCATTTATCAGCCCTACGTGAGGTGTTGCACGATTTCTTCCGCGCGCTCATGGCTCGTTCCGCGAAACCACAACTGCACTTGACGCACGGCCGTGCCGTATTGACCGCTCTCCAGCAGGCTTTTTAGCTCCTCGCGGTGCCACTCTTCCAGATCCGCAAACTCCACCGGCCGCTCATCGCGCTGCTGCTTGAGCATACCGACGACGAGGAAGACGAAGGCCGGAATCAGCAGTGCGAGCGGGAACGCGAAGCCACCGAAATACAGCTTGGCCACGAGCGCGGCGATGCACAGCAGTGCGGAAAGACCGTAGAGCAGAAAGAACATGCCCGTTAGTCTAGCGCGTTGAGTGTCGACTGCAGCCAAACGCGAGAGCGCATGAGCAGGCGCTTTGCCGCCGCGGTATGGGGAGCCCACAACTCGAAGGCATGCACGCCGCCTTCTACGACCTCGCACTGTGTCGGCACACCAGCAGTTTTCAGGCGCTCGGCGTAATCCATAATCTCGCCGTAGAAAAGCTCGCTGCTACCCGCGTAGAGCCACGCCGGCGGTAGCCCCGACAGATCCGTGCGGCGGCCGGGCACGGCATAGGGTGCTTCCGGGTTGCCATCGACGTAGAAGCGCCACGCCTGCGCGTTGGAATCTGCGTCCCAGATGGGGTTGCGGTCGGTGGATGCTGTGCGGTCATCGAGCATCGGGCAAAACAACCACTGCCCCGCTGGTTGAACCCCGCCTTCATCGTGGAGGCGCTGGCACAACGCGGCAGCCAGCCCTCCCCCGGCGCTTTGGCCGGCGATAACAATCCGATCCGGGCTGATTCCCAGCTCTTCCGCATGCCTGAGGAGCCAGTGGTGGGCCGCGTGGACGTCATCAAGCGCAGCCGGAAAAGGGTTCTCCGGGGCGAAGCGGTAGTGCGGCGCGACGACGGTGACTCCAACCTCTGCGGCGGTCTCCTTGAGGTGCTTGACGTCCTGGCGCGGATGTCCCATGAGCAGACCGCCCCCGTGGATCCACAGCACCGCGCCGCGCGGGTTCTCCGGGCTATAGATGGTCGCGTGGATTTCGGTGTTCTTCACCCGCCGCGTGCGCACGCCCTGGATTAAAGGTGCCGGCCACAGCGCTGGCACGATGCGCCCGGCACGGCGGATGAGCGGATTAGTCGGATCGAATAGCGACATGACCGTCGCTCCCGCGCGCAGCTCCGGACGGATGTACACCGCAGCGACCTACTTCTCAGTCAGGTGCTGCGTGGTGAGGTAGCCGCGCTCCATGCGGGCGACGATCACCGAGCGCATATAGGCCGCGAGCGCCCAGAGCAGGGCGAAGATGATGAAGATAGTCGCCACAGACCAGTGGACCATAAAACCGAGCACGATACCGATGACGTGGAGGACAATCTGTACCCCGACGATCCACGGCTTATTCATGAAGGGGAAAGACGCCAGGAGCAACACCATAAAACCAATGACCACGCCATAGTTGAACGGGGTCCACAGGGTGCCGTCATAAAGCTTGTATAGCATCGGCAGTGCGAGGACCAGGGTGATCAGCTCCATTGTGAGGGAGCTCGCCACCACCATGCCGCCGAATTGCTTGAGGGGATCCTTGGCCGGTGCCTGGCCCAAGCCAAGCGGACCAATCTCCTCCTCGGGGACGGGTTTACGGGGGCTCATGCGGGTTCCTTTCCAAAGAGTGCGCGGGCGTCACCGGCAGTGACGACCGAACCAGTAATCACGATGCCGGAACCTGATTGCACGTCGGCATCCTCCGCCAATTCGACGGCCTGAGTATAGGCACTAGGGAGGTCGGGCTCGACATACACGCGCTCTTCGCCGAAGATATCGCGGGCCAGCTCCGCCAGCTCATAGGCATCGCGGGCGCGCGGGGAGGTGTTCTGAGTAATGACGATCTCCGTGAGCACAGCCTCCAGGGCGGTGAGGATGCCGGTTGCATCCTTGTCCGTGAAGATGGACACCACGCCGATGAGGCGCGCGAAGTCGAAGTCGCGGTCGAGGGCTGCAGCCAAAGCCTTAGCGCCGTGTGGGTTGTGGCAGGCGTCAAGGAAGGTCGTGGGGCTGGTGCGCACGCGCTCCAGACGGCCGGGAGAAATGGCCTTGGCAAAGCCGGTGCGCACTGAAGCAATGTCGAGCGGGTGGCCTGCCGACGCCCCGAAGAAGGCCTCCACCGCGGCCAAAGCCACGGCCGCGTTCTTGGCTTGGTGCTCGCCGTGCAGCGGCAGGAAGATGTCTTCGTACATCCCACCCAGGCCCTGGATGGTCAGCTGCTGGCCGCCCACTGCGATGCGCGATTCCAGTGCAGCGAATTCGGAGCCCGCGCGGGCCACGCCGGCGCCGACGTCTACCGTGCGCTGCAGGATAACGCGCATCGCCTCGGGGTCTTGTTCAGCAACGATGGCGATGTTCTCCCCTGGCGTGAGCACGTCCTCGGCATCGTGCTCGCGGGCCTTGATGATGCCGGCCTTCTCACCAGCAATCTCCGTAATGGTATCCCCGAGGTAGTCCGTGTGGTCGAGGCCTACCGGCATGACCACGGCTACCTCTGCGTTGACCACGTTGGTGGCATCCCACGTGCCGCCGAGGCCGACCTCGACGACGGCGACGTCGATGGGGGCATCGGCAAAGGCTGCGTAAGAGATGGCAACAAGCACTTCGAAGGTGGACATAGGAATGTCGGAGCGGGAATCCACCATCTCCACATAGGGCTTGATTTCACGCCAGATGCGCACGAAGTCGCGCGGGTGGATGGGGTGGCCGTCGATGCCGATGCGCTCGGTGACCAGCTGCAGGTGCGGGCTGGTCACCAGGCCAACACGGCGGTGGAAGGCGCGCAGCAGCGAATCAATCATGCGGGCGGTCGAGGACTTACCGTTGGTGCCAGCGACCTGGATGACGTGGAAGGAACGCTCCGGGTTACCCAAGAGATCCATGAGCATCTCGATGCGCTCGAGGCTCGGCTCGATGATGGTCTCTGGGGCGCGGGCGTTGAGCTCCGCGGTGACCTCGGCCAGCTCCGCGAGCTCTTCCGGCGAAGCTTGCTCGGGGGCGGCCTCCTCGTAATCCTCCTCGCCACCGAGGTTGAGGGTCAGGCCGGAGTCGGTGATTTCCACCGGCCCACCATCGGTGCCCTCCGCGAGGGCATCAACGACCTCAAATTCCTCGCGGTTCTTCTCCTCCGCCACTACTTGAGTCCCTCCAGACGTGCGGTGATGCGCTCGACCTCCTCCTGGGCCACTTGCTGACGCACGCGGATCTTCTCCACGACTGCCTCCGGCGCCTTGGACAGGAAGGCCTCGTTACCCAACTTCTTGCCGGTCTGGTCCAGTTCCTTCTGGGCCTTGGCCAGATCCTTCTCCAGGCGCTTGCGCTCAGCGGCGACGTCGACGGCACCGGAGGTATCCAAGGTGACCTCAACGGTGGCCTGGGACAGACGCACCTCGATGGAAGCAGACGCGGTGAAGTCCTCGCCCGGTTCCGTGGTATTAGCCAGGTTGCGGATGAGTCCCTCCTGCTCTTGCAGGTCAGCCGCGGCGAAGTCGAGGCGTCCCGGGACCTTCTGAGAAGGCTTGACGCCCTGATCGGAGCGGAAACGGCGCAGCTCGGTGATGAGCTTGTCGGCATCCTGAATGCGGCGGGCAGCCACCTCATCCTTCTCCGCGCCACCGTTGGTGTGCTCCTGGGTAGGCCACTGCGCGGTGACGATGGTCTCCCCGCCAGTCAGAGCCTTCCACAGGACCTCGGTGACGAAAGGCATGGTCGGGTGCAGCAAACGCAGAACCAGGTCAAGAACGCGGCCCAGAACGATCTGAGTGGTGCGTCCGGTGGCCTGCTCCTCGGCGCTCGCCGCATCGAAGTCGCGCGGGATCTGGGTCTTGGCAATCTCCAGGTACCAGTCACACAGCTCATCCCACACGAAGTGGTAGAGCAGCTCATTGGCCTTGGCGAACTGGTAGTCATCCAGGTAGGCGTCGACCTTGGCGCGGACCTCCTCGGAACGGTCGAGGATCCAGCGGTCGGCGTCGGTCAGCGCGTCGCGTGCCGGCAGCTCCGCCACGCCCGCGCCGTTCATGAGCGCGAACTTGGTGGCGTTAAAGAGCTTGGTGGCGAAGTTACGTCCGGCGGCGGCAGCGTCGACTGCCAGCGGCAGGTCCACGCCCGGGTTGGCACCGCGGGCCAGGGTGAAACGCAGCGCGTCCGCACCATAGTCGCGCACCCAATCCATCGGGTCGATGCCGTTGCCCAGGGACTTCGACATCTTGCGGCCCTGCTCATCGCGCACGAGACCATGGAGGTAAATATCCGTGAACGGCACCTGCGGGCGGCCATCCTTGCCTTCGCCGAGCACCTCCGGGGTGTGCGCGCCGGCAAAGGTGCCGAACATCATCATGCGTGCGACCCAGAAGAAGAGGATGTCATAGGCGGTAACCAGCACGTTCGTGGGGAAGAACTTCTCCAAATCGGCGGTCTTTTCCGGCCAGCCCATCGTGGAGAAAGGCCACAGCGCAGAGGAGAACCAGGTGTCCAGAACGTCCGGGTCCTGGACGTAGCCTTCCGGCGCTTCCTCGTCGGGACCAAGGCAGATGATGTCGCGCTGGCCGTCCTCGCCCTCTGGCCCGTACCAAATGGGGATGCGGTGACCCCACCACAGCTGGCGGGAGATGCACCAATCGTGCATGTCATCGACCCACTCGAAGTAGCGCGGCTCCAGGGACTTCGGGTGGATGGTGGTATCGCCCTCGCGGACGGCGTCGCCGGACATCTTCGCCATCTTCTCCACGGCCACAAACCACTGCAGGCTCAGGCGCGGCTCAATCGGCTCGCCGGAGCGCTCCGAGTGGCCCACGGAGTGGACGTAGGGGCGGATCTCCTTGACAATGCGGCCCTGTTCGCGCAGCGCCTCACGGATCTCTACGCGGGCCTCTTCGCGGGTCAGGCCATCAAACTTCGTGCCGGTATTCGCGATGTGTCCGGTGGTGTCCATGATGGTGGGCATGTCCAGGTCATGGCGCAGGCCCATGGCATAGTCATTCGGGTCATGCGCCGGCGTGATCTTCACTGCACCAGTACCGAATTCCATGTCCACGTAGTCATCGGCAATGATCTTCAGGCTCAGGTCATCGCGGAAGGGGTGTGGCAGTTCCTGGCCCACCAGGTGGGCGTAGCGCTCGTCCTCGGGGTGGACGGCAATGGCGACGTCGCCCAGCATCGTCTCCACACGGGTGGTGGCCACAATGAGGTGGGGTTCATCGTCGTTCAGCGAGCCATAGCGGATGGACACGAGCTCGCCCTCGACGTCCTTGTAGACCACCTCGATGTCGGAGACGGCGGTCTCCAGCACCGGGGACCAGTTGACCAGGCGGTTGGCCTGGTAGATCAGGTCCTCGTCGTAGAGAGTCTTGAAGATGGTCTGGACGGCGCGGGAGAGGCCATCATCCAGCGTGAAGCGCTCGCGGGACCAGTCCACCGAGTCACCGATGGCGCGCATCTGGTTCTGGATGGTGCCGCCGAATTCTTCCTTCCACTCCCAGACCTTGTTGATGAATTCCTCGCGCTCATAGTCCCAGCGCTTCTTTCCCTCCTGCTCGCGCAGGCGGGCCTCCACCTTGGTCTGGGTAGCAATACCGGCGTGGTCAGCACCCGGCAGCCACAGGGTGGCATAACCCTGCATGCGCTTGCGGCGAATGATGGAGTCGATCAGAGTGTGGTCCAGGGCGTGGCCCATGTGCAGCTGGCCGGTGACGTTCGGCGGCGGCAGCACGATGGAATAAGGCTCCGCCTCCGAGGAAGCATCCGGGGTGAAGTAACCGGCGCTTACCCAGCCTTCGTAGAGGTCCTTCTCTACTGCCTGCGGCTCCCAGGACTTGGGAAGCTGGTCCGCGCGGTTGGTGCCAACGAGTTGCTCTTTATTCTGATCAGTCACCTGGCCAACTCTACCCTGTGCGTCAACTGGCACCAGCGCCGTGTCTAGAGTAAGGGCATGTCTCACAACCCTGGCCACCGCGCCCGTCTCCGCACCCGCCATTTCGCCCGCTCTAAAGAAAACTCTCAGGCCTTCGCGTGCCTGACGAGCTATGACTGCATGACCGCCGAAATCTTCGATGAAGCCGGGGTAGATCTCCTGCTCGTCGGCGATTCCCTGGCCAATGTGGTCCTGGGCCGCGAAACCACGCTCTCGCTTACCCTCGATGAAATGATTCCGCTGGCCCGCGCCGTGGTTTCAGCTACCTCCCGCGCCTTCGTGGTGGTGGACTTGCCCTTCGGTTCCTATGAGGCCGGCCCCGCCCAGGCACTGGAGTCTGCCGTGCGCGTCATGAAGGAAACCGGCGCGCAGGCCGTGAAGCTCGAGGGCGGTGCCGAGCGCGCACCGATTGTTGCCGCGCTTGTCGCCGCCGGCATCCCCGTCTGCGCCCACATCGGATTCACGCCCCAACAGGTTCACGCCTTGGGCGGCTTCGTGGTCCAGGGCCGCGGTGCCGGTGCGGAGAAGCTGCACACGGACGCCCGCGCGCTTGCCGACGCCGGCGCCTTCGCCGTGGTACTGGAGATGGTCCCAGCTGCGTTGGCTGAGGAGGTGACCAAGGAACTGCCCATCCCCACCATCGGTATTGGCGCCGGCGCACAGACCGACGGCCAGATCCTCGTGTGGACCGATGCCTTCGGGCTGGGCGGACCCAAGGCGCCGCGCTTCGTGCGCCGCTACGCAAACCTGCGCGGCGCGCTGCTGAAGGGTGCGAAGAATTACGTGGCCGATGTGGGCGAGCGCTCCTTCCCCAACGCCGAGGAATCCTTCGAGGACTAAAGTTTGGGCCATGCAGATCCTTACAACTAAATCTGAACTCCGCGCCTTCCGCGCGGCCGCATCCGGCACCGTGGGATTGGTGCCCACGATGGGCGCGCTTCACGAAGGCCACGCTTCACTCGTGCGCCGCGCCCGCGAGGAGAATGACACCGTGGTGTGCTCGGTCTTTGTCAATCCCCTCCAATTCACCGACCTCGGCGATTGCGAGGACTACCGCGCCTACCCGCGCGACCTCGACGCGGATGCAGCACTGCTCGATTCTCTAGGCGTGGATGCGGTTTTCGCTCCCACCGTGGAGGAGATGTACCCGGGTGGCACCCCGCGGGTGTGGGTGCGCACGGGTGAGATGGGCTCGGTCTTGGAAGGCGCTTCGCGCCCCGGCCACTTCGACGGCGTGGCCACTGTGGTGAGCAAGCTATTCACTCTCGTGCGCCCCGACCGCGCCTACTTCGGGCAGAAGGATGCCCAGCAGGTAGCCATTATTCGGCGCTTGGTGGCGGACCTCGACCTGCCACTCGACATCGTCAGCGCGCCCATCGTCCGCGCGGCGGACGGCGTGGCCGAGTCCAGCCGCAACGCTCGCTTGAGCCCTGCCGAGCGCGAGCAGGCCGTGGCGCTGTCCCAGGCGCTCTTCGCACTGCGGGATGGTGCATCCCTCAAGGAGGCTGAAGCCCAGCTTGCTTCCTCCCCCGGCGTGACGGTGGACTACCTCACCGTGGTGGATCCAGCCACGCTCGAGCCCGTTGATGCACAACACCGGCCCGCCCTGGCGCTCGTTGCAGCGCAGGTGGGGCCGGTGCGGCTCATCGATAACTTAGTGCTTGAGTCTTAGTCCTTGAGCAAGTGGGCTACGGCCTCGCGCTCCTCACGCAGCTCTTGAACCGAGGCCTCGATGCGCTCCTTCTGGAAATCGTTGAGCTCGAGGCCTTGCACGATTTCCCACTTGCCGTCGCGGGCGACGGTGGGGAAACCTGCGACGAGGCCCTCGTCCACGCCATAGGAGCCATCGGAGACGACGGCTGCGGTACGCCAGTCCTCGGTGCCATGGATCCAATCGTGCATGTGATCCACCGCGGCAGAGGCTGCGGAGGCAGCTGAAGACTTACCGCGTACGGCGATGATCTCGGCGCCGCGCTTGGCCACCTTCGGAATCATCTCTTCCTTGTACCAATCCTCATCCACCTCGGCGTTGGAGAAGGTCAGGTCCGGGAACTGGGAGGCAGAGTGATTGCCCCACACGGCAACTTTGGTCAGCTCCGCGGTAGGCACTCCCGTCTTGAGGGAGACTTGGCTCTGGGTGCGGTTGTGGTCCAGGCGCATGAGCGCGGTGAACTGGCTCGGGTCCAGGTCCGGTGCGCTGTTCGCCGCAATATAAGCGTTAGTGTTGGCCGGGTTACCCACGACGAGGACGCGGACATCGCGCGCAGCGACGTCGTTCAGCGCCTTGCCCTGGACCGTGAAAATGGCACCGTTGGCTTCCAGCAGGTCGGCGCGCTCCATGCCCTTGCTGCGCGGGCGGGAACCGACGAGGAAAGCAGCCTTGGTGTCCTTGAAGGCCACGTTCGGATCATCGGTGACGGTAATGCCGCGCAGGAGGGGGAAAGCAGAGTCATTGAGCTCCATGGCCACGCCTTCAGCGGCGCCCACGGCGTCCGGGATTTCCAGCAAAGCCAGCTCCACCGGGGTGTCCTTGCCATAGACATCACCCGCAGCGATGCGCCACAGCAGGGAGTAAGCGATATTTCCGGCGGCGCCGGTCACGGTGATCTTGACGGGTTGGGAAGCAGTCATGTGTGAATCCTTTCGGCTGGGTATTCACCTTCCCACCTTAGTCCCGTTTTTCGCCCCCGTGGGGTGTGATTTTACCCCCGAAAGATGCGAGTTCTTTGTACTTGAGCTCCACGGCCGTCCTTTTTCGGCATAGTGGACAACTGTACGCATATCCATCGACTAGACGGGACCTTCCATGAGCACTGAGACTTCATCGGTCGACTCCGGCTCTGTTGAGCACGTGATCGATGTTGCGATATCGGAGTTTTCGGAGCATGGTTATGCCGAAACCAAGCTCGAGACCGTATCGAAGCTGTCTGGGATGTCCAAGCGCATGATCCACTACTACTTCGGGGATAAGAAGGGGCTCTACCAGCAAGCCTTGGCAGCGGCAGCGCGGCGCCTCAACCCGCCAGAGGGCAGCCTCGAGATCAATTCTGCTGTCCCAGTCGAGGGCGTGCGCACCTTGGTGGATTGGTTGTTCCGCCAACATGTGAATAACCCCGAAGCCATCCGGATGCTGACGATGGAATCCTCCCACAGTGTGCTGGAGTCCTCGCAGGCGCTTGTCGACGTGTCCGAGATCTCCCTCCACCTCGACAGGCTGCTCATGCTGGGCCAAGATTCCGGCGCGTTCCGCCCGGGAATTTCCGCCAACGATATTTTCACGCTGATTTCTGCGCTCTCGATGTACCGGGTGACGAATCACGCGATGATGAGCAACCTGCTCGACATCAACATGTACACCCACAACAACACTGAGGGGCTGCACCGCATGGCGGTCGATGCTGTGCTGGCTTTCCTTACGGCGAACATCCCGGACATCGGCTTCGAGTCCTACCTCACTCAGAACGAAACCGAGCTTGATGCTGAGTCCGCGCCCTTGGATGTCTACTCCACCGAGGACGAGGGCGACGCGTCAGCGAGCCTCTACGAATGACGCGCCGGCGGGGACTCTCCGATTAGAGCCCTCTCCCCAGCATCGCGCGAGCAAAGAAACCAAAGTAAAGGAACCATCTGCGCGCCGGCCTGAGCACAAGCCCAGGTCACAATCTCACTCCACAGCTACATGGTCCCATTCATCTGGTTCCTTTGCCCCAACAGACAGATGGCATCTGACAGAAGGCGTTTTTAGACCTGAAAACGCCATGTAGACAGCACAAAAGGCATCTTCAACCTTGAAGATGCCTTTTAAGAGATGCCGTTTAGGCGGATTCCTTCGCCTCATCCGAGTACACGAACTCCGGCTCGCCGCCGTCGGTCACGCAGTCCTGCGTGATGTGGACGCTGGCGATGTCCTCGCGGTCTGGGAGGTCATACATGATGGGCACGAGCAGCTCCTCCATGATGGCACGCAGGCCGCGGGCACCGGTCTTGCGCTCGAGCGCGAGCTCGGCGATTGCCTCCAGCGCCTCATCCTCGAAGTGCAGCTCCGCACCATCCATGCTGAACAGGCGCTGGTATTGCTTGACCAGCGAGTTCTTCGGCTCCACGAGCACCTTAACTAGCGATTCGCGGTCCAGGTTATCCACCGTGGCAACCACCGGCAGGCGGCCGATGAACTCGGGGATGAGGCCGAACTTCACCAGGTCCTCCGGACGCACCTGGGAGAAGAAGTCGACTGATTCCTTCTCATCCTTAGTTTCCAGCTTGGCGCCAAAGCCCACGCCCTTCTTGCCCACGCGCTCCGAAATCACCTTATCCAAGCCCGCAAAAGCACCGGCCACGATGAAAAGGATGTTCGTCGTATCCAACTGGATGAATTCCTGATTCGGGTGCTTGCGCCCACCCTGCGGCGGGATCGCCGCCACGGTTCCTTCAAGGATCTTCAGCAGCGCCTGCTGGACGCCCTCACCGGACACATCCCGGGTAATCGATGGATTCTCCGACTTGCGGGAGATCTTGTCCACCTCATCGACGTAGATGATGCCGTGCTGCGCGCGCTCCACATCAAAGTCCGCTGCCTGCAGCAGCTTGAGCAGGATGTTCTCGACGTCCTCGCCCACGTAGCCAGCCTCGGTCAGGCTCGTGGCATCCGCGATGGCGAAGGGGACGTCCAACAAACGCGCCAAGGTCTGCGCCAAGTAGGTTTTACCGGATCCCGTCGGGCCCAGCATCAGGATGTTGGACTTAGAAATCTCAACTTCTTCATCCTGCGCCTTCTTCCGGCGGCCCTCCAGGCCCGCGGCCTCCTCAGCCTTGATGCGCTTGTAGTGGTTGTACACAGCCACCGACAACACGCGCTTGGCCTGGTCCTGGCCAATGACGTACTTATCCAGAAAAGCCGAAATCTCCGAAGGACGCGGAAGGCGCATCTCCTTCTCTTCGTCCGCCTCGGCCTGAGCCGCGCCGAGCTCCTCCTCGATGATTTCGTTGCAGAGCTCGATGCACTCGTCACAGATGTAGACGCCGCCGCCGGCGATAAGCTTCTTCACCTGCTTCTGGCTCTTTCCACAGAAGGAACACTTGAGCAGGTCAGCGCTTTCTTGCATACGTGCCATGAAGGCCTTTCAACTCTTTTCTCTGGGGTTATGGTGGGGCGATTTTACCGCAGTTTGTTCCACTCTAGTAAACCACTCAGACTCGAGCGCTATTCCTCACTCAGCGGCGCGCCCTTGAATTTAAAACGGCAGTTAGTAGACATAGACAGAGCGGTTCACTAACTTACATCGAAACCGCTCTATCAGCAGAAAGATTTTCATGGACATCCGCGAACTCATCGACCGCTCCCCCATGGGCTCACGCCAATGGCTCATCATCGCCATTGCCCTCTTCCTCAATGCCCTCGACGGCTATGACATGGTGGCCATGGCCTTCGGCGCCGGCACCGTCAGCGAAGAGTTCGCGCTATCCGATTCTTCCCTTGGCTGGCTCCTGTCCTCCGCTCTCATCGGTATCGGCCTTGGCTCGCTCTTCCTCGCCCCGTTGGCTGACCGCCTTGGACGCACCACCCTCATCACGGTCTCGCTCGTCATTGACCTCGTCGGCCTCGTGCTCACCGCCCTCGCGCCTACATTTAGCCTGCTGTTGCTGTGCCGCCTCATCACCGGCATTGGCGTCGGCGGCGTCCTTGTCTGTGTCACCGTGCTCGTCAGCGAGTACTCCAACTTGCGCTTCCGCGGCCTGGCCGTCGCCATCTACGCCTCCGGCTATGGCCTCGGTGCCTCCTTCTGCGGCGTTGTCGCCTCCTCCTTCGATACCTGGCAGCCCATATTCTGGGTTGGCGCAGCACTCACAGTTGCCGCCCTTATCCTCACGGTTACTTTCGTCCCCGAGTCCGCAGACTTCCTCGCCGCCCGTGGCCGCATGGACACGGTGCGCACCATCACCGCCAAACTCGGCCTCACGGGAGAGGTCAGCGTCCGCCCGCGCACCAGCCACAAGGCCTCCTACAAGGACCTCGTCTCGCCGCAGTTCCTGCGCACCTCCATCAAGCTCTGGCTGGCCTTCAGCTTCATCATGTTTGCCTACAACTTCACCTCGCAGTGGACCCCGAAGCTTCTTACCGCCGAGGGCCTTACCGCCCAGCAGGGCATCATCGGCGGCATCATGCTTTCCTTCGGCGGTGCTATCGGCGCCATCCTCTTCGGCCTGTTCACCACGCGCATCGACGCCCGCCCCCTGCTCATCGTCTTCTGTCTTATCTCCTCCGTCGTCCTCGTCGGCTTCATTAACTCCACCGCCGTGCCTTCCCTCATGTTTGCCCTCGGAGTCGGCGTAGGCCTTACCCTCAACGCCTGCATCTCCGGCCTTTACACCGTCACCCCGGAGGCTTACCCTTCGGCGCTGCGCACCACGGGTACGGGCGCTGCCATCGGCATCGCTCGCGTGGGCGCTACCCTCGCTCCCATCCTGGCGGGCTATCTGCTCGAAAGCGGCTGGACCCCAACGGGGCTCTACACCCTCGCCGGCGCTACCGCTGTGTTGGCCGCAATCTCCCTCATCGGTGTGCGCGCCTACACGGCAACCACCAAGCAGACAGCACCCCAGACCGTGGCGGCCTAGGCTGGAGGGGCACACAGCCCCAACCGCTTAGGAGCAGTACATGTTTAATCTTCAGAACCACGTTGCCATCGTCACCGGCGGCGCCGCCGGAATCGGCCGCGGCATCGTCAGCGCTCTACGCGAAGCCGGCGCGACCGTCGTCATCGCTGACCTCAACCTCGAGGCCGCGCAGAAGACTGCCGAAGAACTCGGGGCGGACGCCCTGCTTGTCGACGTCACCTCGCGCGACTCCGTCCGCAACCTCTACAGGGACGTCGTCAAGCGCTATGGCCGCATCGACATCGTCTGTTCCAACGCCGGTGTCTTCCCCAACTGCCCGCTCGAGGACATGACCGACGAGCAATGGGACGCCATGTTCGCCATCAACACGCACGGCACGTTCACCGTGGTGCAGGAAGCACTGCCCTACATGAAGAAAGCGGGCTACGGGCGCATCGTCATCACGACGTCTATCACCGGCTCGCACACCGGCTACCCAGGCTGGGCGCACTACGGCGCTTCGAAGGCCGCACAACAAGGCTTCATGCGCTCCGCGGCACTGGAAGTTGCCCGTGATGGCATCACCATCAATGGTGTTCTGCCAGGCAACATCCTCACCGAGGGTTTGGAGGGCCAGGGTCAGGAGTACCTCGACCAAATGGCACGCTCCGTCCCTATGCACCGCTTAGGTTCCCCGCGCGATATCGGCAACGCCGCGGCCTTCCTCGCCTCCCGCGAAGCAGGCTACATAACGGGCCAGACCATCATCATTGACGGCGGCCAGATCCTCCCCGAGTCCCCCGAGGCCATCCTGCCGCCCTACGAAGCCTAAGCATGGCCGAAGCCCCGCTATCTACTAGACAGCGGGGCTTTAAGCTTGATTACTTAGGCGTTGAGCTTGCGGTAATCAAAGACGGTATCGATGAGACCGTAGTCAACGGCTTCCTGCGCGGTAAGAATCTTGTCGCGGTCAGTATCGATGCGCACCTGCTCCGCAGTGCGGCCGGTGTGCTCAGCCAGGGTCTCCTCCATGAGGCGGCGCATGCGCTCGATCTCGTTGGCCTCGATCTCAAGGTCCGACACCTGGCCCTGCGTGCCCTGCGTACGCGGCTGGTGAATCAACACACGAGAGTTCGGCAGCGCAGCGCGCTTGCCCGGAGCACCGGCGGCCAACAGAACAGCCGCTGCGGATGCGGCCTGGCCCAGACACACGGTCTGCACGTCCGGACGGACGTAGCGCATGGTGTCGTAGATAGCCATCAGCGCGGTAAACGAGCCACCCGGGGAGTTGATGTACATCGTGATGTCGCGGTCCGGATCCTGGGACTCCAAGACCAGCAGCTGCGCCATGATGTCGTTGGCGGAGGTGTCATCGACCTGGGTGCCCAGGAAGATGATGCGCTCTTCAAAGAGCTTGGAATACGGGTTGGTGGTCTTCGATCCCTGTGCGTTCTGCTCAATGAACTCCGGCAGAACGTAGCGGGAAGAAGGCATCTGAAGGTTAGACATAGTGATAAAGCTCCTTGTTCCCTAGTTGGTGATAGGACCGTTGACGGACTCGATGACGTGGTCGACGATGCCGTATTCCTTGGCCTGCTGGGCGGTGAACCAGCGGTCGCGGTCCGAATCCTTGGTGATTTGCTCGAAGGTCTGGCCGGTGTGCTCAGCGATGAGCTCAGCCATCTCGCGCTTGGTCTGCGCGAACTGCTCGGCCTGGATGGCGATATCTGCGGCGGTACCACCCACACCAGCGGAAGGCTGGTGCATCATGATGCGGGCGTGCGGCAGCGCGTAGCGCTTGCCCTTGGTGCCGCCGGAGAGCAGGAACTGGCCCATCGAAGCGGCCAGGCCCATGCCATACGTAGCCACGTCGCACGGCGAGTACTTCATCGTGTCGTAGATGGCCATGCCCGCGGTGACCGAGCCACCCGGGGAATTGATGTAAAGCGAAATATCGCGCGTGGGGTCCTCTGCGGACAGCAGGAGGATCTGGGCGCACAGTTTGTTGGCAATCTCATCATCCACCTGGGTTCCCAGGAAGATAATGCGCTCGCGCAGCAGGCGCTCATACACGCTATCGCTCAGATTCATACCCGTAGACGACGAGTTCATTGAAATCTTCTCAGACATTAATGGTTCTCCTTCAAGTGAAGAATGCTTTAACTGGCCCCACCTTACCGGCATTCCTCTCAAACTTGGCCTCTGTTCGCTATGAGCGTTGGGGCGCAGCACCAAAGGCGCATACGGAAGCTGGGTTAACATTTGCTCATGTCTGTTTCCGAGCTATCCACCAGTACCCAGAACTATTTGAAAGCAATCTGGGGGCTAAAGGAATGGTCGTCCGAGCCCGTTACCGCCACACTTATAGCGAAACAGTTGGGACTCAAGCTCTCCTCGGTTTCCGATGCAGTGCGCAAAATGTCGAAGCAAGGGCTCGTGTCACACACGCCCTATGGCTCTGTGGAGTTAACCGAACTTGGCAGGCAGTACGCATTGGTCATGGTGCGCCGCCACCGATTGCTTGAGTCTTTTTTGGTTCAAGCATTGGACTACACGTGGGACGAAGTCCATAATGAAGCCGAAAATCTCGAACACGCGGTGTCCGACATGCTCATAGAACGTGTAGATAAGTTCCTTAATTGCCCCACTAGGGATCCGCACGGCGATCCTATCCCTACGGTTGATGGACAGATCACAATCCCCAGTGCGCACCGTCTCACCGACAGCGGTGCACAACCGCAAGTGACCGTGGAACGCATTTCTGATTCCGACCCACAACTGCTGAAGTTCCTTGAAGAGCGCGGCATTGTCACAGGGGCTGTTCTTAGCACGCGCGAGGGAGCGCCCTTTTCAGATTCTCTCGAAATACAGGTGGCCGGCAGCACTCAGTGGGTAGTGCTTGGACGCCCAGCTACCGACGCAGTGTTTGTAGCACACCACAGCCGTTAGACCTTCCCCTTTGCATTAATCCTACTTTCACCTGCCCTTTTCAAAACTACGTTGGGCCGTAGTTGCAACTACGCCATTGCGTAGTTAGTCTTTTCGAATATCACCTATCCCACTTATGGCTAAGGCCAGGATGAGCAGGATTGCTATGTCAGACTCACCAGATTTGGTGTATTTTTCTAGCGTTTCAGAAAACACAAAAAGATTCGTCGAACGCTTAGATAGACCCGCGGTGCGCATTCCGCTGCGCCCCAAGAAAACCGGGATGATCCAGGTTTCACACCCGTACGTACTCATCGTTCCCACCTACGGCGGAGGCTCGCTCAAACGCGCAGTCCCCAAACAGGTCATCGACTTCCTCAATGACCCAATCAACCGCTCCTTTATCCGGGGCGTTATTACCTCAGGGAATACCAACTTCGGAAGTGCTTACTGCGTCGCCGGACGCATCATTTCCGCCAAGTGCCACGTACCGGAGCTGTATCACTTCGAGCTTCTCGGCACCCAGAAGGACATTGCCGCCGTAAAGCAGGGCCTTCAAAAGTTTTGGGAGCAGCAAAAGCAGCTAACGATGACACCCCATTAATCCCCCACAAGATGAAGAACACATCCGCATCACACAGATTGGACAACACAATGTGGTCTCTTGATGCCACCCCCACACAGACTATTGGCGCTACGCCCCGCACTGCTTCAGCAGACAATGCCGGCGGTGTCGGCAAGCGCAAAAGCTACCACGCACTCAACGCGCAGCTGAACTTGTTCGACGCTTTTGGAAAAATCCAGTTTGACAAGGACATTCAGGCAGCACAAGACTATGTCACGCACCATGTCGCTCCCCGCATGCATCAGTTCGATTCCACCAAGCAACGCTTGGAATGGTTGGTTGATAACGAGTACTACGAGCGGGATTTCCTTGAGCTTTATGATGACGCCTTTCTGTGCGCCATGTACGACAGAGCACATCAAGCTAAGCACCAGTTCCGCACCTTCCTCGGCGCATTTAAGTTCTTTACTTCATATGCACTGAAAACCTTTGATGGCTCCCGATTCCTAGAAGGCTACGAAGAACGTGTCGCCACCACAGCTTTATACCTTGCACAGGGCGACGAAGAGCTCGCAGAAAAGCTGGTGGATGACATCATGACCGGACGCTTCCAGCCCGCCACCCCTACTTTTCTCAACGCAGGCAAAGCCCAGCGCGGCGAAATGGTCTCCTGCTTCCTTCTGCGAATCGAAGACAATCTGGAGAGCATTGGCCGCAGCGTGAACTCTGCACTGCAACTATCAAAGCGCGGTGGTGGAGTGGCCTTGTTGCTGAGCAATCTGCGCGAATCCGGAGCCCCGATCAAAAAGATTGAGAACCAGGCTTCCGGCGTAGTCCCAGTCATGAAAATTCTCGAAGATAGCTTCAGCTATGCCAACCAATTGGGCGCCCGGCAGGGCGCTGGAGCCGTCTACCTGCATGCGCACCATCCAGATATTCTTCGCTTCCTGGATACCAAGCGGGAAAATGCCGATGAGAAAGTCCGCATCAAGACTCTTTCGCTGGGGGTTGTTATTCCAGATATAACCTTCCGGCTGGCCAAAGAGAACAAGGATATGCATCTTTTTAGCCCGTATGACATCGCTCGCGAGTACGGCGTAGCCATGTCTGACATGTCCATCACCGAGTACTACGACGAGTTGGTTGCCAATCCGCGAATTTCTCACACGACCATTAAAGCCCGCGAGTTTTTCACCACGCTGGCTGAGCTTCAGTTTGAATCCGGATACCCCTACATCCTCTTTGAGGATACGGTCAACCGCGCTAATCCCCTCAAAGGACATATCAATATGTCCAACCTGTGTAGTGAAATCCTCCAGGTCAACACGCCCTCGACCTACGGAGCTTCGGGTGACTACACCACCGTCGGCCAGGATATTTCCTGCAATCTAGGTTCCCTCAACATAGCGAAGGCTTTTGAATCACCGAACTTCGGGGAGACCGTCGAAACCGCGGTGCGTGCCCTCACGAAAGTTTCAGACCTGACGAATATCGAAGCTGTTCCTTCCATCGCTCACGGAAATGCTTCCATGCATGCCATTGGTCTGGGCCAAATGAATCTCCACGGCTTCCTTGCTTCACAGCGTATTCCTTATGGCTGCGCCGAGGCACTGGACTTTACAAATATCTATTTCCTCACGGTGACCTACCATGCGCTCCGCGCATCCCATGCACTCGCGGTTGAAAAAGGTCAACGATTCACAGGCTTCGAAGAATCCACCTATGCCACTGGCGCCTACTTTGACAAATACATCGACAAAGACTGGGTGCCAGCCACTGAACACGTAAAACAGCTCTTCCATGAAGCAGGCGTGCAGATTCCTCAACGCGAGGATTGGCTACGGCTCAAGAAACAAGTGATGCAAGACGGCATCTACAACGCCTACTTGCAGGCAGTTCCACCCACTGGATCAATTTCCTACATCAATGACTCCACCGCGTCCATCCACCCGATTGCCTCCAAAATTGAAATACGCAAGGAAGGCCGCTTGGGGCGCGTGTACTACCCCGCGCCGGAAATGACCAACGACAACCTGGAGTATTTCGATGACTCCTACGCCGTGGGATACAAAAAAATCATCGACACCTACGCCATGGCCACCCAACACGTGGACCAAGGACTTTCCCTGACCTTGTTCTTTACCGCTGATACGACCACGCGAGACATCAACAAGGCACAAATCTATGCCTGGAAAGCCGGAATCAAGACCCTCTACTACATCCGTTTACGCCAATCCGCGCTCCAAGGAACCGAGGTCGAAGGCTGCGTCTCCTGTGCTTTGTAGGAGCACGGTCCTCCCCTTGTCTACAACCATTCACTCAGAAAGAAGGAAGCTATGTCTTCAACATCGAACAGTGCTGAACTAACCAGCATTTCAGTTACCCCGCCGAGCTACCGGCATGATCCTTCAGCCCGCATCCGCGCCATCAATTGGAACCGGGTGAGCGATGACAAGGATCTTGAAGTGTGGAACCGTCTCACCGCCAATTTTTGGTTGCCAGAGAAGGTCCCGCTTTCTAATGATCTCCCGGCGTGGCAGAAGATGACGCCCGAGGAACGCAACCTCACCATGCGGGTGTTCACGGGACTCACCACCCTGGATACTGTCCAGGCCACTGTGGGAGAAATCTGTCAGATTCAAGATGCCCGCACCGAACACGAGGAGGCCGTGTATACCAACATCGCCTTCATGCAGTCAGTCCATGCCCGTTCATACTCTTCAGTGTTTTCTACCCTGAGCAGTACAAAGGAAATTGATGAAGCATACCGCTGGGCGGTGAATAACGACCTTCTCCAGGCACGCGCCAAGAAAGTGCTCGCGCACTATTTTGGGCCGGATCCACTCAAACGCAAGGTGTCATCGACGCTGCTTTCCTCATTGCTTCTCTACGCGGGTTTCTATCTTCCCTTGCACTTTTCTGTCCACGCCACCCTGACAAATACGGCAGACATGATTCGCCTCATTCTGCGTGACAAGGCAGTGCACGGCTACTACTCGGGCTACAAGTATCAGCGCGGTTTGGAATCCACGACCCCGCTACGGCAGAAGGAAATGCATGATTTCACCATTTCTTTGCTCGAAGAGCTTTATGAACTAGAGCTGGACTATTCCGGCGAGCTATATGAGCCTTTGGGACTCATGGATGATGTAGCCGTGTTCGTTCGCTATAACGCCAATAAGGCACTCATGAATTTGGGCTACCCGGACTATTTCCCGCCCGAAGAAACGGAAGTGAACCCAGAAATCCTCGCGGCCCTAGCCCCCGGAGCAGATGAGAACCATGACTTCTTCTCCGGATCTGGTTCCTCCTATGTCATTGGTACTGCTGAAGAAACGAGTGATGATGACTGGGATTTCTAAACCTTTTCCGCGACCGGACCAAGGAAGCTGGCTTGAGACCATCGCGCTGTTTGAAGCCATCCGCGAAGGAAACCAACCCGCAGCCATGCGGCTGTTGAATACATCCGCCGCACGAGAGGCCGTCCTCGGGGGTCTTCTAGGGCTCATCGAACTGTACTTCCGCCATGAAGAAGGAGACAAAGTAGATGGCTTCCTCACCGCCGCCCACGCTGCCGGCCCACCACCGGCCTTTGGCTGCAAGCCTTTTCTCCCTTGACCACGTCTCCCTACACCCAACTAAGAAAGAAGGTTTACCATGACCACCCCACGTATCAGCGTTATCGTCGGCAGCCTGCGCCGAGAGTCATTTGCACGCAAGATTGCACACGAGGTGCTCACGATGATCCCTGAAGACTACGAGGCAAACATCGTGGAAATCCGTGACTTGCCGCTCTATGACTTCGACTACGATGACCCCGCCGTCACGGACAAGCCCACTCCGGCTGAGTACACCACCTTTCGCGAGACCATCAAGAACTCGAGCGGGATCCTCTTCATTACGCCAGAGAACAACCGCACTATCCCTGCCTGCCTCAAGAACGCAGTGGACATCGGCTCTAAGCCCAACTCAGATGTGGCGTGGAAGAACCTTCCCGCAGGTATCATTAGCCACTCTGTAGGCCGCATGGGCGGCTACAGTTCACAGAAGAACCTTCGCCTCGCCCTGTCCTACTTCGATATGCCGCTCCCTGGTCAGCCCGAAGTATTTCTGGGCCAATCCCCCACCCTTTTCGAAGAGTCCGGACATCTCAATCAACGCACCGCAGACTTTGTCAAGGATTACGTTATGCGCTTCCTGCAGTTGGTCGACATGACATTAACAGCCAAGCACAGCTAGCGACGGCGACTAACCCTAGCCACCGCCCTCTACGAAGTACTTGAAGGCTTCTAAAGGGCCTTCTCAAAGACACAAACCCCGGATTCACACTCATCCTTGAGTTACCTGAATCCGGGATTTCGATTTCCCTCGACCACACACAAAAGGCCCAGCGCACGCACGCTGGGCCTTGAGCATGAAGGGCTATTACTCGGCGTCGGTATCCTCAGCCTCGTCCTCGTCGATCTCACCGAAGTACTGGTCAACGTCAACCTTGTTGCCAGCCTCGTCGGTGACCTCGGCGCGGCAAATAGCCATTGCCAGGGCCTTGCCACGGCGAACGTCAGAGAACAGGTTACCCAGCTGGTTGGCAGACTGCAGCTGCTGAATGAACTGGTTCGGGTCCATGCCGTAGGACTGGGCAGTGAACAGGATGTGGTCAGTCAGCTCCTGCTGGGACACCTCCGGCTCCTCAATCTCAGCCAGGGCGTCGAGGAAGAGCTGGGTGCGGACGGATTCCTCAGCGGACTTGCGAGCATCAGCGTCGAACTCCTCGCGGGTCGTGCCCTGTGCCTCAAGCAGCTGGGCCAGAGCCTTCTCGTCGTGAGCCAGCTGGCCCATGACCTGGTGCAGCTGAGCGTGAACCTGCTCATCAACGATGGAGGACGGCAGCTCGAAGGAAACCTCTGCCAGAGCGGCCTTCAGGACCTCATCGCGGATGGCAGCAGCCTGCTCGGACTTCTTGGACTCTTCGACGCGGGACTTGGTGTCCTCTCGCAGCTCGTCGATGGTGTCGAACTCGGAGGCCATCTGCGCGAACTCGTCGTCGAGATCCGGCAGCTTGCGCTCCTTGGTCTGCTGGACGTGGACCTTCACGGTGGCCTCTTCGCCCTCGTGCTCACCGGACTGGATGGTGGTGGTGAACTCGTTGTCCTCATCGGTCTTCATGCCACGCAGTGCGGTATCGAGACCCTTAATCAGGTTGTCGTCACCGATGCGGTAGGTCATACCCTCGTGGGAAGCCTCATCTAGCTTGGTGCCATCAACTTCGGTGGTGATGTCGACGATAGCGAAATCACCGGTCTTCATCTTGCGCTTGGTGTCCTTGAGCTCACCGAAGCGGGAAGCCAGGTCCTCGAGCGCCTTGTCGACGTCCTCTTCGGAAGTCTCCAGCGCCGGCACCTTGACGGAAATCTTGGAGAAGTCCGGCACCTCAAACTCGGGACGAACGTCTACCTCAGCGGTGAACTCGACGAAGTCGTTGTCCTCCAGCTTGGCAATGTCAATCTCCGGCTGACCAATAACCTTGAGATCGTTTTCTTCAACGGCCTGCTCGTAGCGGGACGGCAGCATGTCGTTGACGACCTGCTCGAGGATGGGGCCACGACCAAAGCGGGCGTCGATAAGCTGGCGCGGAGCCTTGCCCTTACGGAAACCCGGGATGGAAACCTGCTGCGCGATCGCCGCGTAGGCCTGATCGATTTCCTTGTCCAGCTCAGCAAACGGAACGTTGACGGTGAGCTTGACGCGGGTATCGCTCAGCTTGTCTACGGTGGTCTTCACGAGAAACTCTCCTGATTGTGATCGTTCAAAGATGAAATTAGGGGGCCTGGATGAGTGTCCAGGCCCCCATACGTCGGGGCGACAGGATTTGAACCTGCGACCCCCTGCTCCCAAAGCAGGTGCGCTACCAAGCTGCGCCACGCCCCGTATGGAAAGCCTCTGCGCCCGGAAGTTCCGCACGCAGCTGCGCTTCATACTGGGGCTAGTGTACCGATAGCTGCTTGACTATCCCAACACCGGCCCCAATTAAACTTTGTTTCCCCACGTCAGGGGCAGCTTTAGCGCTAGAAGTCGAAGTCGAAATCAAACATTCCGCCATCGCCCCCGTCGCCACCAAACAGGCCGTCGAAAAAGCCGCCCTCCTCGCCTCCCCCGGCGTCACCGGCACCATCCATGGCGCCGCCGTCCATACCCTCGGCGCCGCCCATGTCTCCGCCCCAGTCGCCGCTTTCAGCGGCTGCGGCGGAGTAGCCCACTCCCGCCATACCGGCGAACATGGCGTTAAACATCATGGAGTAGCCCACCATCCACACGCCGGTGGTCAATGCATCAGCCCACCACGGGCGCGAGTACCAGCCGGCCGGGACCGGGCGTCCTGCGACAACACCACCCGGGTAGTAGTTGGGGGTTTGCGCTGATGCGCTTGGCGACGCCGTCAGAGTCTCCCCGTTAGCCTCCACCGTGCGGGTCTCCGTCACCTTGCCGGCCTGGCGCTGGCCCTCCAGCGGTGGCAGCTCCGGGCCCGGATCCATGCCCATAATCTCACGCGCGGCCGCCACATAATAGAGCCCCTCCAACGCGGACTCGCGCGCTAGGTGCGCTTGCTTGACGGTTGTGGCGCGGGAAATTGCCGAATTGGCCGCGGTAAAACGCTCAGAGGCATCCGCCATAGCCTGCTGGGAGGCGGTATCCGTACCGCTCAAGTTCATCACCTGGCCACCCAAACGCTCAGTCCAGCGGCGCGCATCCGCCATCGCATCCTCAAAACGCTGGGATTCTCGCAGCTCTTGCTGCTTCTTCCCGTTGCGCGAAGAAAGGAACCAGGCGCCGCCGCCGACGACGAGGATAAGGAGCAATAACGAGCTCACGAAAGCACCACTTTCACTAAAGAGTCGAATTGTGTGTTGTTGGGATTATGTACCTATCCAAAATAACGTCCTTTACCCCTTTCTAGTTCCCATTTTCTTTTCAGCGCCCGTATGCGCTAAAGTAGTGCGCACGCCGAAACAATGGCTTTCAAAGTCGAGGCTTTGAAAGCTGGAGATCGTCGGTTGTGGGAATGTCGTATAGTGGCTAATACCTCAGCCTTCCAAGCTGAAGACGCGGGTTCGATTCCCGTCATTCCCTCCAAGCAAAACAGCCCCACTACCTGCACAAACAGGGAGTGGGGCTGACTTTGTACTGGCCTGTACCGGCATCCATGGTAGCTAAGGCGGTAGCTGGGCTTAAGGGTCATTTTGTTGTGCGGCTTCCCCTTGCATCTTTTCTGCAAGGATGGCCGCACTCTGCGTAGAGTGGGCCGCATGACTGTACCCAATATCGAACTCCACGATGGCAACACTATCCCCCAGCTCGGCTTCGGTGTCTTCAAGGTTGACCCCGACAAGACCGAAGAGCTGGTCCTCGAAGCCCTCAAGGTGGGTTATCGCCACATCGACACCGCCGCCATCTATGGCAACGAGGAAGGCGTGGGCCGCGCAATCGCCAAGTCCGGCATTCCGCGCGAAGAACTATTTATCACCACGAAGCTGTGGAATGACCGCCAGACTGACGCGGCCGCTGCTCTCGACGAGTCCTTGGAAAAGCTGGGCCTCGATTACGTGGACCTCTACCTCATCCACTGGCCCTGCCCGGATAATGGCACGTACGTCGAAGCCTGGAGGCAGCTCATCGAGCTGAAAAAGGCCGGCAAGGCCAAGTCCATCGGTGTTTCTAACTTCGAACTGGAGCACCTGGACCAGCTGGAAACCCAGACTGATGAAACCCCCGTGGTCAACCAAGTGGAGCTGCACCCCTACCTGCAGCGCTGGCGCGAGCTCGATGCCTTCCGCGCCCACCAGGTGCACATCGAGGCCTGGGGTCCACTAGGTCAGGGTAAGACGGATCTCTTCGAGCAGTCGGAAATCACCGAGCCCGCCGAGAAATATGGCGTTTCCCCCGCTCAGGTGATCATCCGCTGGCACCTACAAAATGGCGTCATCGTGTTCCCGAAGTCCGAAAACCCGGAGCGCATAGCGCAGAACTTCGATGTATTCGGCTTCGAGCTTGATGAATCCGAGATGGCTGCGATTACTGATCTCGACCTCGGGGAAGAGGGCCGCGGCGGCACTCACCCCAAGGACATGAACTAAGCCTCCGGAAGCTCCGGCGGAATGTTGGTGCGCTCGTACTCGGCAAGAATGTCGATGCGACGCTGGTGGCGCTCAGCACGGGACCATTCCTGATCAAGGAAGGCATCCACGATGGCGAGTGCCTCCTCCTCGGAGTGCATGCGGCCACCGATGCCGATGAGCTGGGCATTGTTGTGCTCACGAGCCAAGCGGGCGGTCTCAGGGGACCAGGCCAGCGCGCAACGTGCACCCTTGACCTTGTTAGCAGCGATCTGCTCGCCGTTTCCGGAGCCGCCGAGCACGATGCCCAACGAGCCCGGATCATTAACGGTCCGCAACGCGGCTTCAATGCAAAATGCCGGGTAATCATCCTCGGCGTCATACTCGTGGGCACCACAGTCAATAACGTCGTGACCCTGCTTCTTCAGGTGTTCGGCGATGATGTTCTTCATCTCGAAACCTGCGTGGTCTGCTCCTAAATAAACGCGCATGTCCCACATCTTAGCGGGCAGGGCGACTGCCCGCTGAGCCCTGCCATTAATAACGTGCGTTTGCTACGCTCGGTGCCGCCCGCTCAAAAGAGGAGATTTTCCATGCCCATGACACGACGCGTGGCCGCCTTATACCTCATAGCTTTTCTCATCGGCGCCGGCTTGTTCGCCGCAAATTTCTTCACGGAACGCAGCTTCCTCCTGCCCCTGGTCATGGCGATCGTGATGACCGTGGCTCACCTCGGGGTGGGCGCGTGGTGGATAGCCCAGAAGCCACACCGTGCAGCCGGCATCACTGCTGGTGTGCTGGCTCTCCTCGCAGGCGTTTCATGGGCTACGTGGGTGGCCGCCGCGTGGGAGGAATTTCAAGCGCAGGCCTCCCTCCCAATCATCAACATTGCCGGGCTACCTGCCTTCGTGCTTAGCCCGGTAGTCCTCATCTGCGTCGCCGTAGCGGCGATGCAGAATCGAGCTCGCTAGACCTGCGGGGCTTCCGTGCGGGAGCGCTTGAGTTCGAAGAAGTACGGGAACTGGGCGAGGCGCACGGAGGCGTCGAAAAGCTCGCCAGCTTCCTCGCCGGTGGGAACGCGCGTGATGACCGGGCCGAAGAAAGCGGTATCGCCGAACTTCACCACCGGGGTGCCGACTTCATCGCCAACCTCAGAGATGCCGCGGTTGTGGAACTCGGTGAGCTTGTCATCCATCTCTTCGGTGTTGGCCACGGAGGCGAAGGTGGAGGGGAGGGAGGCGTCGTCAAGCGCCTGCTTGATGATGTCATCGTAGGCGCCGTAGCCCTTCTTTCCGCCCTGGCCCTCCGTGTGGATGCGGGTGCCCATCGCGGTGTAGAAGGCATCGACCTTGTCCGGGGCCTCCACGGCGATCTTGGCCGCTACGCGGGCAGGGCCCCAGTTGGCCTCCATCATCTTCATGTACTCCGGATCCAGGTCGCGGCCCTTGTTGAGCACGGACAGGGACATCGGTTCGAAGGTCACCTCGATATCGCGGACCTTCTCCACTTCCTTAATCCAGCGCGAGGTCAACCACGCGAAGGGGCAAGAGCAGTCGAACCAGAACGTCACTTGTTGAGCCATAATAAATCTCCTTTGCTTGTGCAGTCTGTGGCACCCCACCCTAGGCGTGTGACTACGCTGGTGCAGAGACTTAAAGTACCGAGAAAGAGGAGTAACCTACATGACCTCGATCAACCTCACCCGCGAGGAAGCCCAGCAGCGCTCCGACATGCTGGAGGTAAGCCACTACGACGTTGCCCTCGACCTCACCGGGGAGGAGTTCTTCACCTCCACGACCGTGGTGAAATTCCGAGTGAAGGAAGCTGGTTCGACGTTCATTGACCTGCGCGGTGATGAGCTTCTCGAGGTCCGCCTCAATGGCGCTCCCCTGCCCACCAGCGCTTATGACCCGACGTACGGCATCCCGCTGTCGGGGCTGCAGGTGGCGGAGTATGAGCTGAAGGTCGTGGCGAAAATTCGCTATTCCCGCACCGGTGAGGGCCTGCACCGCTTCGTTGATCCGGTTGATGGCGAGGCTTACCTCTACACCCAGTTTGAGACTGCCGACGCCAAGCGCGTCTTCGCCTGCTTTGACCAGCCGGATTTGAAGGCTACGTACTCGCTGACTTTTGAGGTCCCAGAGCACTGGGCGGTCATTACCAACTCCCCCACCACGCGTTCAGGCAATACCGTGCACGCTGCGGTGGATTACCCGCTGTCGACCTACTTGATTGCGCTGTGCGCGGGCCCGTACGTTGGTGTGACGGATACGTGGACCGGAACGTTGGCGGAGCACCCGGAGGGCTCGCCGGCACAAACCGTTGAGGTGCCGCTGGGGATTTACTGCCGCCCGTCACTGCTGGATTCACTCGACGCGGAGCGCCTCTTCACCGAGACCAAGCAGGGCTTTGATTTCTATCACCGCAACTTCGGCTTTGCCTACCCCTTTGGCAAATATGACCAAATCTTCGTGCCGGAGTTTAACGCCGGTGCGATGGAGAACGCCGGCTGCGTGACCATCCGTGACGAGTACGTCTTTACGTCTCAGGCCTCGCACTACAAGTACGAGCGCCGCGCGGACACCATCCTGCACGAGCTGGCGCACATGTGGTTCGGTGATTTGGTGACCATGCAGTGGTGGGATGATTTGTGGCTCAACGAGTCTTTTGCTACCTGGTCAGCGGCGATTTCCCAGGCGGAGGAGACCCAATACGATACCGCGTGGGTAACCTTCGCCAATGTGGAAAAGGCCTGGGCTTACCAGCAGGATCAGCTGCCCACCACGCACCCCATTTCCACGGATGCCTCCGATATTGAGACCGTGGAGCAGAACTTCGACGGCATCACCTACGCCAAGGGGGCGTCGGTGCTCAAGCAGCTGCAAGCCTATGTGGGCCGTGAGAACTTCTTCGCCGGCGTGCGCCGCCACTTCCAGGAACACCAGTGGTCGAACGCCACCTTCGGGGATCTGCTGCGCCACTTGGAGGAGGCCTCAGGGCGTGACCTGTCCTTCTGGGCACAGCAGTGGCTCAAGACCACGGGCGTAAACACGCTGGGCGTGGCGTTGGGTACGGACGAGTCCGGCATCATCACGCAGGCCTACCTCACCCAGCGTGGTGATACCCTGCGCACGCACCGCGTCGCTGTCGGCGTCTATGCCTTGCAGGGTGAGAAGGTGGTGCGCACCGAGCGCATCGAGATGGATATCGACGGCTCCTCCACTGAGATTCCGGAGCTTGTGGGCCGCGCGCTTTCCGAGGTCCCCTTCATCCTTCCCAACGACGATGACCTGACCTACTGCCTCATCGATCTGGATGCGGGTTCTTTGCAGTTCCTGTTGGAGAATGTCGACAAATTCGAGGACCCCATGGCCCGCACCCTGTGCTGGTCCACCGCGTGGGAGATGACCCGGGCGGGCTCGATGCGCGCCCGCGATTTCGTGGCACTCGTCGCCCGCGGCGCGGCGGCGGAGACTGAGCTCGCCGTGCTCGAGCGCATCCTCGCCCAGGCCGCTTTGGCCCAGTCCACCTATGCCGACCCGGAGTGGGCTAAGGAGGACACGCAGCTTGCCGACGCCCTCCTGGCCGGCGCCCGCTCCGATGACGCCGAGCGCTCCATCGTCTTCACCCAGGCGCTGGCCGGCATCAAGCTTCACGACGCCTCCCGCACCTTCTTCCAGGACCTTCTTGAGAACTCCTCGGATGCGGGCCTGCGCTGGAAGGCGCTCACCGCGCTCATTGCTGATGGCTCGCTTGCCGACGTCACCGGGCCCGAAGCCGCCGGCGCCGCCCTGACGGCAGTGGCTGAGGAACTCAAGCGCGATAACACCGCGACGGGCTACCAGGCCTCGCTTAAGGCGTTGGCTGCGGTTAATACCGAGGACAACAAGCGCGCGGTGTGGGACGAGATTGTCGCCGGTGAACTGGGCAACCGCGACTTGGAATCCAAGCTAGCGGGCCTGGCGTTCGTAGGCTCCGACGAGCTCCTGCCGAGCGCTGAGTTCTTTGACGTGGCGGAAAAGATCTGGTCCGCGCAATCCAACGAGATTGCCCTGACCACGGTAACCGGGTTGTTCCCGCGCTGGGATGTCAGCCAGGAGACCCTCGACCGCGCCGACGAGTTCCTCTCCCGCGACTTGGCCGGCGGCTTGCGCCGCGCAGTCACCGAGCAGCGCGACCGCCTCGCCCGCGCTCTGCGCAACCGCGCCGTCGACCGCGGCTAGTCCCCAGAGCATACGCATCAAGCCCCTCACCTGAGGGGCTTGTGCTCCAGTTCCTCCTCCCCCTGTCCGCCGCCACCGTTCACCCAGCCAATCC
>NZ_KV803688.1:0-1063 GCF_001811145.1 Corynebacterium sp. HMSC062A03
AGTCTCCCACCTATCCTACACAAACCGAACCGAACACCAATACCAAGCTATAGTGAAGGTCCCGGGGTCTTTTCGTCCTGCCGCGCGTAACGAGCATCTTTACTCGTAGTGCAATTTCACCGGGCCTGTGGTTGAGACAGCAGAGAAGTCGTTACGCCATTCGTGCAGGTCGGAACTTACCCGACAAGGAATTTCGCTACCTTAGGATGGTTATAGTTACCACCGCCGTTTACTGGGGCTTAAATTCTCAGCTTCGCAGCCAAAAGACTACTAACCGGTCCTCTTAACCTTCCAGCACCGGGCAGGCGTCAGTCCATATACATCAACTTCACGTCTTCGCATGGACCTGTGTTTTTGATAAACAGTCGCTTCCCTCTATTCTCTGCGACCCCACAACCCACCACACTCGCAAAGAGTGCTTAAGTCGTGTGGTCCCCCTTCTCCCGAAGTTACGGGGGCATTTTGCCGAGTTCCTTAACCACAGTTCACCCGAACGCCTTAGTATTTTCAACCTGACCACCTGTGTCGGTTTAGGGTACGGGCCATACATCCACATCGCTAGAGGCTTTTCTCGACAGTACTAGATCACCAACTTCACCCACACTTGGGCTACGCATCACGCCTCAGGTTTAACGGTGCGCGGATTTACCTACACACCACCTCACACGCTTACACCAACAATCCACTAAGCGGCATGGCTACTACACTGTGTCACCCCATCACTTGAACCACACATCAGGCCCCACGACATCAACAACCAACGTGTTCAAAGAACACATCAATCGTATCCGCGGTGGTTAGTATCAGTGCTTTATCATGGGCGCGGATATACGGGTACCAGAATATCAACTGGTTATCCATCGACTACGCCTGTCGGCCTCGCCTTAGGTCCCGACTCACCCTGGGAAGACGAACTTGACCCAGGAACCCTTAGTCATCCGGCGGGAAGGATTCTCACCTTCCAATTCGTTACTCATGCCTGCATTCTCACTCGCACACACTCCACGCCTCCTTACGGTAACGCTTCAACACATGCACGACGCTCCCCTACCCAAACAAAAAA
>NZ_KV803689.1:0-91599 GCF_001811145.1 Corynebacterium sp. HMSC062A03
AGACTAAAACAGCACTAGCCACCCCGCAACCGGAGGAACATAATTCCTGCTTAGAAGGGGGCGGGAAGAAAGTGTCTCACAGGTGGGGTTAATGCCGACCAAGGGGAAGAAAAGCGCACGCGAGAACTAGCCGACGCAGGAGCCGGTTGGGATGGCGTCGACAAGCTGCGTGACGTCACCCACGTGGCCGCGCACCTCGTCCGCAGTGAGCGCATAGCCCGTATCGGAATCCTCCACAGAGGCACCAAACACCACGCCGAGCACCTGGCCCTCCGGGGTGATCATCGGGCCGCCGGAATTGCCCTGCCGGATGCTGCCGCGCACCGTGTAGGCATCGCGCTCCACGCGGCCCGTGGAGTAGATATCCGGCCCAGCGATGGTAAGGCGGTCGCGCACGCGCGCCGGTTCTGCAGTAAAGGGACCCGACTGCGGGAAGCCCAAGACGATGGCATCGTCCCCCGTCACAGCCGCGTGCTCCGCCCACGGCAACGGCTCTAGGTCCAAGCCCGGGCTATGCAACACCGCAATGTCCACATCCGAGTTGTAGTAAACCACATCCGCTTCCTTGAGCCCGAGCACGGTATCAAGACGCACCTTATCCGTACCCGCCACAACATGGGCGTTCGTGATGACGTAGTCCGGTTCCGTAACGAAGCCCGAGCCCATCAGGCGGCGCGAGCACGCCTCGGCATCACCCAGCACGTGGATAACGGATGGCCGCACGCGTTCCGCGAGCTCAGGATCCCCAATATGTACCGCGGGCGCATCCACCTCAACGCCCGAGCCGGAACGCTCCCAGGGCGAGACCAACGGCGGCAGCCCGGACTCGTTGAGGAGCGCAGCCAAGCCATTCGGCAACGCCGCCAGGCGCGAAGGCGCCACCGCATTCAGCGAGCTCAGCACGCGCGATTCACGCAGCGCCTGCCCCGGCTGGCCTCCCAAATTGGAGGCCAGGGGCAAGGACACCAACCAAATCACCACGATGGCCGCCGCAGCTTGGAACACCGCGCCAATCGACGAATCCACGCGCTGCCCCGACCGCGTACGCATGCGGTCCCGCAGCGCCATGCCAAGCGACGTCCCCACCAGCTGCCCCAGCCCCACCAGCAAAATGAGCACGCCGACGGCCAGCAAGAAGCGCACGGCCGCCTGGTCAGTCAGGCCCATCGCCAGCGGGGCCAGCACGGTTCCCAGCACCAGTCCCGCGATGATTCCCACCGCCGCGAGGACCGCTGCCAAAGCCCCCTGCCGCCAGCCCACGCGCACGGCGAGGAGCACGGCAATCACGATCAGAACGTCAACGACTAAGGACACAGAGGGGATACTTTCTTAAGGGCTGAAAGGAGCAGAACTAGCCTATCTTCTCATTATTCGAAGAGCGATCGAGTGAGTCACGCAGATCATGAACCAGATTCTTATCCCATTCCACGCTCCAGCCCGCGTGGTCCATGAGCCCGGATAGCACTCCCGCAGTAAATCCCCACACCAGGTATCCGCGTGTCCGAAACGCCGGCCCCTTCCACCGGCTAAAGCCCACCATCAGGCGGTTGGCAGGATCCACCAGCTCCCGCAGCGGGACGGTAAAGACGTCGTCGGTTTCTTCCGGACTCGCCGGCCACACGGTGCCCGGTTTATGCCAGTACGCCAAGACAGGGCTCACGGTGTTGCCGGTCGCCGGGATATCTAGCTTGCCCCACTGTTCAAGAGGGGTAACGGTGGAGCGGTCGAGGCCGGTTTCTTCTTCGGCTTCGCGCAGGGCGGCGTCGACAAGCGAAGTGTCCTCTTCATCCTTGCGCCCACCAGGAAATGCAATCTGGCCGGAGTGCGAGCGCATCGAGGGCGAACGGTGCGTGAGCAGCACCTCGCCATCCTCAAAACTCGTACCCTTCAGCAGCACCAACACTGCCGATTCGCGGCGGCGCCGAGCGGCCGGGAGGTGACGGATGAGGTGCTCTTGTACCTTGCCGGCATCAACCCCGAGCGCGGGGTGCAGCCACTCAGGGGCGTGCGCAGGAAACAGTCGGCTCATTTAAGAACCTCCTCGACGGCCTCCTCCAATTCTTTGGCGGAGGTAAAGGGTTTAATAAACTTCTCTTCCACCTTGCCATCGCGCACCACGAGGGTGATGGGGGTGACGCCCGGCAGCCCGAGCTCGCCAGCAAAGGTCCCATCCTCGTCCTGGTAGCTGGGAATATCGACCTGCAGATCGCTCAAAAGCGCCGCACCGTTGGCGGCGTTGGCGTCCGCATGCACGCCGACGACATTCCACGTGGAGTGCGAGCGCGCAAGGTCTTCGAAGAAGGGCAGCTCCGTGCGGCACGGTTCACACCACCATGCCCACACCGTGACGATCTGGACGTCTTTGGCCGCCGCTGTACCGGCCGCGCCCAGGCAGGGAAGGTCCACACCAGCGATCGGCCCTTCGGGGCACTTGGGACGCTTGGCTACCTCTTGCTCCTGTACCTCGGGGACAGGGACTTCCGGCTCATCATCCTCAAGGAGATTCACCACGCCGACGAATGCGAGTGCTGCCAGCGCAACAATGGCAACGATGCTCGCCTTCACGTATCCAGGCCACCGAGAATATTGGCTCATTGCTCCACCTTAACCCCGCGACGGGCACCATGGCGCAAGGACGCAGGCCGCGCACTTCGGCTTCCGGGCGGTGCACACGCGCCGCCCGTGGAGGATGAGACGGTGTGAAAACACTGTTTGCTCCTCTTCGGGCACGCGCTTGGCGACGTCCCTCTCAATCGCCCGCGGCGTCTTTGCCCCAGTCAGACCGAGCCGCTGGCTTAAGCGCGTGACGTGGGTGTCCACCGTGATCCCCGGTAGCCCAAAGGCATTTCCGCGCACCACCAGTGCGGTTTTGCGGCCAACTCCTGGCAGGGAGGTGAGCTCGTCGATCCCTTGGGGCACCTGCCCGTCGAAATCCGCAACAAGCTTCTCCCCGATGCCCAGCAAGTGGCCGGCCTTCGCGCGCTGAAAGCCGAGTGGGCGGAGAATGCGCTCGAGATCGGAGCGATCCGCGGCTGCATAATCCGGTGCGGAGGGATAGGCAGCGAAAAGCTCCGGGGTGACCTGATTGACACGGGCATCCGTGCACTGAGCGGAGAGAACCGTCGCTACGAGCAGCTCCAACGCAGAGGTGAAATCCAACTCACAGTCGGCGTCGGGGTATTCCTCCGCGAGGGCTGTACGAATATGGACAATGCGCGCTGCCTCGGTATCGTCGTCATGCGGTGTGGAAAGGTCAGGGGACATAGAAGTAACTCTAGTGACGGCGGTTAGAATGGGAAGCATGATTTCACTCGTCCTCTTCGTGCCGCTGTGCCTCGCGCTCTTTGCCATTCTCATGGAGAAGCTAGAAGCGACGGCCTTCGAGGATTAACCACGGCGTGTGATTATTTTTCACGTTGGTGGAAATAGTGACTAATTACACTGTATGATGTTGTGCAGTGCCTCGTGGCGCACTGGAGTCTAGGTGCGTCAACATAAACCAAACCAGCTTGTGTCCCAGTGTATTCCGGGCTGCGCAGGCTTTAAGGAGTAACAGTGGAAGGCGTACAGGATATCCTCTCCCGCGCTGGTATTTTCCAGGGCGTCGATCCGGTAGCAGTACAGAACCTTATTGAGCAGATGGAAACCGTCCGTTTCCCGCGCGGCACCACCATTTTTGAGGAAGGTGAGCCGGGAGACCGCCTCTACATCATTACCTCGGGCAAGATTAAGCTCGCCCGCCACGCCCCGGACGGCCGCGAGAACCTGCTGACCGTGATGGGCCCGTCCGACATGTTCGGCGAGCTCTCCATCTTCGATCCGGGCCCGCGCACCTCTTCCGCCGTGTGCGTCACCGAGGTTACCGCCGCCACGATGAACTCTGAGATGCTCAAGCAGTGGGTAGCCGATCACCCGGCGATTGCCCAGCAGCTGCTGCGCGTGCTGGCCCGCCGCCTGCGCCGCACCAACGCCAACCTGGCGGACCTCATCTTCACCGACGTTCCAGGCCGCGTGGCTAAGACCCTGCTGCAGCTGGCGAACCGCTTCGGTGTACAGGAGGGTGGCGCGCTCCGCGTGAACCACGACCTCACCCAGGAAGAGATCGCCCAGCTCGTCGGAGCTTCCCGCGAGACCGTGAACAAGGCGCTGGCCACCTTCGCTCACCGCGGGTGGATCCGCTTGGAGGGCAAGTCGGTGCTCATCGTTGACACCGAGCACTTGGCCCGCCGCGCGCGCTAGGTCTTCAAGGCCGAACCTGCATATGCTGCCTCCGGGCGGCTTTGGCCCAATGCAAAATCCCCCGAGAATTTCTCGGGGGATTTTCCTATGCGGTGTTTTACTTCTGAGCCGCGAGGTACTTCAGCGCAGTGCGCGTGGATTGCTCGGCGGCGTGGCGAAGGACCGGGTCGACGTCGTCATACATCTCATCGACGAGCGTCTTGACGTCGACATCCTCACCAAGGCGCCCGCGGACCTCCTTAATCTGGTCCAGGCGGTGGTGACGGCGGTCAATGTACTTACGGGCAACCGCGGAGGTGTCCTCCAAGTCCGGGCCGTGCCCTGGGAAAAGCGCTACATCCTTGCCACGCTCTTCGAGAAGATCCAATGTCTTCAGGTAGGCGCCCAAATCACCATCGGTCTCAGACAGCAGCACGGTGTGGCGGCCTGCGATGGTATCGCCGGTCAGAATGCCCTCCAGCATGGAGTTCTTCGCTTCCGCCGACCACACGAAGAAGCAGGTCGAATCTGCGGTATGGCCCGGGGTATGGACCACCTCAAGCTGAGGGGTGATGCCGTCGACGGTGATCACTTCACCGTCGACAAGCGCGTCCCCTCCGTTGCAGTAATTCGGATCGAAAGAGCGGATGGGGGCGCCGGTGAGCTGGCGCAGACGCTGGGCGCCCGATGCGTGATCATCGTGGCGGTGGGTAAGAAGAATCAACGCCACCTCGCCCGCTTTCGCGGTCACAACGTTGAGGTGACCTTCATCCTCCGGGCCCGGATCGACCACAATGGCGCGGGAATCTTCTCCGGCGCGGATGATCCACGTATTAGTGCCCTCCAAGGCGGTGTAGCTGGGGTTATCACACAGCACGACACCGACGGACTGGCTCACGGGACGCAGTTGGCTATATGCAGGATGCTCCATGGTTCTAACCCTATCCGATTACTCAGCGATTTCTACGATGATTTCAATCTCAACGGGGGAATCCTTCGGCAAGACCGCTACCCCCACCGCAGAACGCGCGTGGATTCCAGCGTCCCCGAAGACCTCACCGAGGAAATCCGAGGCACCGTTGATAACTGCGGCCTGATCCGTGAAAGAGGGATCCGAAGCTACGAAACCGACTACCTTTATCACGCGGGTAATGCGGTCAAGCCCCACGAGGCCATCGATTGCAGCCAATGCGTTCAGCGCCGCCGTGCGCGCCAATTCCTGCGCCTTGTCGAGGCTTACCTCTGCGCCGACCTTGCCGGCGGCAGGCAATTCTCCGCCCACAACGGGCAGCTGGCCAGATGTCCAGACCTGGTTACCCACCTGGGTAGCCGGGATGTAGGACGCGAGAGGAACAGCGACGGAAGGCAGCTCGACGCCGAGCTCTTCAAGGCGGGCAAGCGCACCCATTAGGATTCCTCCAAAGGGCGCTTGAAATAGGCGACAACGTTCTCCGGGTTCATGCCCGGGGTGATGGTGACGAGCTCCCAGCCGTCCTCACCCCAGGAATCGAGGATTTGTTTCGTCGCGTGCGTAAGAACCGGCGCGGTGGCATATTCCCATTTAGTCATGGAATCAATGCTACTAAATACCGATGAGTTCGCCACCCTCAGCAAGGTAGTGAGCCCAGCTAGTGATGTGCGGGTTCTTGCGCAGAAGCGCGCGGCGCTGGCGCTCCGTAAGGCCGCCCCACACGCCAAACTCCACGCGGTTATCCAGAGCATCCGCGCGGCACTCATTGAGCACCGGGCAGTGGCGGCAAATCACCGCAGCTTTTCGCTGCTCAGCACCTCGCACGAACAGTGCATCGGGGTCACCGTTGCGGCACTTAGCTTGGGTAACCCACTCACCACGCTCAGAAGTTAGCGAGGCATTCTTTAGCATTGTGGACCGTCCTGCACCTTTGACACTGACTGTCACGGCTAGGTAACTCCTTCCAAGCTCACCCCCGTCGAAGCTGAAGATCGTGAATAACCCTCTACTCGACGGAATATTATGTACCATTGGTAAGTCTATTCACAGACCGGTATCCCTGTCTAACAGGTCACACTTTAGGGGGGTCTCCCGGATCTGCACCTGAACCACTAGTGTGTGGAGGGTGACTGTGATCAAATCCCTGGGAAAGCTCGTCCTGTCCACAGCACTGGTCGGCGTCCTCATCGCGCTGGCCATCGCCCCCGTCGCCGGCGTTAGTGGCGTTGCCGTGGCCAGGACGAACGACACGATGCAATCGGACATCCAGGATCTCACCAACGGCGAGGCCCCTGGTGTGAGCACCATCTTGGATGCCAAGGGCAACACCCTTGCCTATATCTACGAGCAACGCCGCCATCCGGTGCAGCCGGATGAAATCTCGGATGCCATGAAGCAAGCGGTCGTGGCCATCGAGGACCGCCGTTTCTATGAGCATGAAGGCGTCGATCTGCAGGGCAATCTGCGCGCTTTGTGGACCAATTTGTCCGCAGGCGGCGTCTCCCAGGGTGCATCGACGCTGGACCAGCAATATGTAAAGAACTATCTCCTCTTGGTCAATGCAACGACCGACGAGGAACGCCAGGCCGCGACGGAACAGTCCGTAGCCCGCAAGCTACGCGAGATGCGCATGGCCACGGATATCGACGCCAAGCTGTCCAAGGATGAGATTCTGGCTAATTACCTCAACCTCGTGCCCTTTGGCAACCACGCCTATGGCGTTGAGGCTGCGGCCCGCACCTACTTTGGTACCAGTGCCGAGAACCTCACGGTGCCGCAGGCAGCGATGCTCGCCGGCATGGTGCAGTCCTCGGAGTATCTCAACCCTTACACCAATGAGGAAGGCGTCATCGAACGCCGCAACATGGTGCTCCAGGCCATGGCCGACACCGGCTCCCTCTCCCAGGAGGACGCCGATTCCTTTGCCCAGGAACCCCTGGGTGTATTGGATAGCCCCGCTACCCTGGCCAATGGCTGCATCGGCGCGGGCGATCGCGGTTTCTTCTGCGACTACGTGCTGGAATACCTCGACGAAAAAGGCATCGACCGCGAGCACCTGACACGCGGTGGCCTGACCATCAAGACCACGCTTGACCCCGATGTCCAGGACCAGGCGCTCAACGCGGTGCGCAGCCATACCGCCCCGGATGCGGAAGGCGTGGCGGAGGTCATGAACGTCATCCAGCCCGGCACCAGTACCCGCAAGGTGCTGGCCATGGTCTCGTCACGCACCTACGGGCTCGACCTCAACAACAACGAAACCCTCCTCCCCCAGCCGAATTCGCTGGTGGGCAACGGTGCCGGTTCGGTGTTCAAGCTCTTTACTGCCGCGGCCGCCTTGGAGGCAGGCTACGGCATTAAGGACAAGCTGGCTGTGCCTAAGCGCTACGAGGCGGAAGGGCTAGGATACGGCGGCGCTGCTAACTGCCCGCCCAACAAGTACTGCGTGGAAAACGCCGGCAGCTATGCCCCCACGATGACTATGCAGGACACGCTGGCCTACTCCCCCAATACCCCTTTCATCCAGCTCACCGAGCAACTGGGCGTCGAGCGCTTGGTCGACATCGCCGTCAAGCTCGGCCTGCGTTCTTATGAGGAACCCGGCAGCTACGACGGCGAGACTTCCATCGCCAACCACATCAAGGAATCCAACCTGGGTTCCTTCACACTCGGCCCCACAGCAGTGAACGCGCTGGAGCTGTCCAATGTGGGTGCGACGGTGGCCTCGCAAGGCATGTGGTGCGAGCCGAACCCCATCGAGGAAGTCACGGACTCCCACGGCAACGAGGTCTACCTCAAACACACGCCGTGCGAGCGCGCAGTGGGCAAGGAAGTAGCCAAGGCCCTGGAAAACAACATGACGGCCGATACCGAAAAGGGCACCGCTGCCGACTCGGCACGCGCTGCCGGCTTCAGCGGTCAGGCCGCCGCCAAGACCGGTACCACGGAGTCCAACCAGTCCTCGGCTTTCTTGGGCTTCAACTCGGCCGTCGCTGCCGCACCGTATATCTACAATGACGGGACCACCACGAGTCCGCTGTGCACCGGCCCCGTGCGCCAGTGCGCCAGCGGCAACCTCTTTGGCGGCAAAGAGCCGGCGGCAACCTTCTACACGATGGCTGCGCGCGTTCCCGCGGCCCAGAAGGGCACGGTGCCGGACTATGACCGCGCCTACGACTCCGGTACGGTATCGCCGCTTATCGACGGCCTGAAGGGCAAGTCCGAAAGCCAAGCCCGGTCCGCTCTGGAGAAGGCCGGCTTCGTAGTGAAAACCACCGAGGTTCCCGCCCCCGGTGTGGGCTACGGCAAAGTGGTTCGCGTCATCACCGGCCCATCCGGCGCAAAGAAGGGTTCGGAGGTCACGCTCCAGCTTTCCGACGGCTCCGCAAGCGACTCCTCTTCCGCGAACTCGGACCAAGCAGCTTGGGACTCCACCTACGGCGCACCCCCTGCCCCAAGCGGTGACGGCGCCGGCACTGGTGGCGGCCAGCCCTCGCAGTCTGAGCCGCTATTCAGCCAAGAAGACGTCGACCGCTTCACGAATGACGTGCGGAGCTTCTTCGGGCTCTAGTGCCGAGCGCTAAAGCGTGAATATCGAGCTAAAGCGTAGAACGGACTAGAGCGGGCGCGCTAGGGCGGGAACACTAGCGCGCGAGAAGGCGGGCTCTAGTTAAGGGCGGCCTTCACTGCGGTAGACAGGCGCTTGCCGTCGGCGCGGCCGGCGGCCTTAGCGGTGGCCACCTTCATGACGTTGCCCATCTGCTTGATGGTCACCGGCTCGCCGGAATCCTTCTCAACCTCGGCGATAGATTCAGCGACGAGGGTGTTCAGGGAGTCGTCGTCAAGCTGCTCTGGTTGGTAGGCCTCGAAGAAGGGGACGTCAGCAAGCTCTTCCTCCGCCAGCTCCGGGCGGCCATTTTCTGCATAGACCTCTGCGGATTCGCGGCGCTTCTTAATCTCACGAGCGATGACCTTGAGGATGTCCTCATCGGTAATCTCATGGCGAGAACCAGTCGTTTCCTCCGCCTGGATGGCAGACAGCAGAGAACGGATGGCGCTCGTACGGGCCTTGTCCTTGGCCTTCATCGAGGTCTTGAGGTCAGCACGGATAGTTTCTTTCAACTCACTCATGCCCTTCAATCTACGCCTGCCGGCCCAGGTAGTGTGGTGAGGGTGAAGATTTACCCTGTCCTTGGCGGACTCGCCGCCGCTGGTCTGGGCACTGCCGCATGGGCGCATTCAGAGCTCACCAAGTTCGAGCTCAAGGAGTACACCCTGCCGCTACTGGAGCCCGGTACGCTGCGCGAGGAGTCCGAGTTTCGTATCCTGCACGTGTCCGACCTCCACATGATTCCGGGCCAACGCACCAAAATCGAGTGGGTCTCGGGGCTTGATGCCCTTGACCCGCACTTGGTGATCAACACCGGTGACAATCTCTCCGACGAGCGCGCCGTCCCCGAGGTACTCCGCGCCCTGGGCCCGTTGCTGAGCCGTCCGGGCATGTTCTGTTTTGGCACCAACGACTACTGGGCGCCGCGCATCCCGAATCCCTTCAACTACCTGGTTGGGAAGAAGAACGAACCTTCCTACGTGAACCTGCCCTGGAAGGGCATGCGCGCGGCCTTCCTCGAGCACGGCTGGCACGACGCCAACCAGGCCCGCGTAGAGTTCAAGGTCGGCGACGTCCGCCTCGCTGCCGCCGGCGTGGATGACCCACACCACGACTTGGATGACTACTCAGAGATTGCCGGTGCGCCGAACGAGGACGCCGACCTTTCCCTGGCACTACTGCATTCCCCGGAACCCCGCGTCCTGGAGAAATTCGCCGCCGACGGCTACCAGCTGTCCCTGTCCGGGCACACGCACGGCGGCCAGCTCTGCCTGCCTTTCAAGGTAGCGGGCTCGCGCTCCATCGTGACCAATTGTGGCATCGACCGCGTTCGCGCGGAGGGCCTGCACCGTTTCGGAGAGATGTACATGCACGTCTCCAACGGACTGGGCACCTCGAAGTTCGTTCCCTTCCGCGTGTTCTGCCGCCCGTCGGCCACTCTCCTGCACATCACCGAGAAGGCCGCCTAGGGATACCCCCTCCACGCTGCCGTTTTGTCCTTTCAGGCTGGGGTGCGTTACAGTAATCCGGTACCGCTTAGAGCGAGACACCGGGATATGGCGCAGCTTGGTAGCGCGCTTCGTTCGGGACGAAGAGGTCGCAGGTTCAAATCCTGTTATCCCGACCACAAACCCGCAGGAAACTGCGGGTTCTTTTGTGTTTTCACCGAGCAGCAGGCGCCGACGGGCAGAGCCGCCTGCCCCGCCTAGAAACTCGAAGAACCACCGGAACCGGAAAAGCCCGAGCTAAAGCCACTATTGACGCCACCGCTGCTGGAGGAGCTTTCGCGGGCGGTGGTGGCATCGCTGTCCCAGGTGCTCACAACGTAGAAGGGCACGTAGCCGTGGTAGCCGGAACCGGCGAAGAAATTGGAGTCATAGATACGCGTGCGCTCCGGCCGCTCATCGGCCTCGTTGCGCTTCTGCAGCTGCGCCTGCAGGTGCTCCGAGAGCAACGCCGTGCGGTCCAAGAGCTCCAAGTAGCGCTCCATGAACTGCGGGTGGTTTGGCTCCTTGGACAAGGCCACGGCGGCGTCCTCCAGCTCCTTGGTGTGACGCTCAAGCGCCGAGTCGATATCCGCAGCCAAGTATCCTGCCTGGGCCAGGTCTTTGCCCAACTCGTAGAGCTCGAAGCGGCGGGCATCGACATCAGCGCCTTCGATTCGGCGCAGCTTTTCAATGTTGACTTCGGCGGTTTCCACGCGCTCACACAGTTCGCGCGCGTGAGCGATGGGTGCGGCATGCGAGCGGAACTGGTCATCCGGCGCGTCAGCCGGTATCGACATCAGCGAGCCTACCTGGGAGTCGATAGCGAGGAAGTCATCGCGCAGACCCTCCCAGTCCTCACGTAGGCGCTCATCTACCAGCCCCGATTGCAGCGAGTGTGCCCGGATATCGATCTCCCTCAGGCGCTGCGCCACATCGGTATAGGTCTGCGACACGTAGTCCCAATCCTCGCGCGCCTGCTGCGCCTTCTTCTGCCGGCTGCGACGAGCACCGCCGACGATGCCCGCGCCCGCGCCACCAACGCTCAGTCCCGCCGCCCCCAGGCCAATGGCCGCCCCAATGCGCCCATTTTTCGCGCTCTCATACTGGGTATCCGCAGCACGGTCCACATCGATCGCTGCCGCCGCACCCGCAAAGAGACCAGCGGGAATGTTGTCATCCCGCACGCCCGGCTTAATGGCTTCAATGGACTGCTCCAAATGGCTGTCACCCTTGCGCAGCTTCATCCGATCGGCCACGTCCTCACCCGCGAAGACGAAGGCCTGGCGCGGGTCAAGGCCTACGCCGACGAAGACCTGACCATCGGCAAACTTGTCCTTGCCAATGAGCTCCGGGTGATGATCGCGCAGGTACGCCTCCACGGAGTCGTTGACGTTTTCTTTGTTCTTGGCAAAGACCATGTAGTGCAGCCCCTGGACCACGTCGGGGGCGGCGATCCGGGAGACATCGCCGAGCATGCGCTCTTCTTCCTCCGGGGAAAGCACATCGTCTGGGTCCATGATGTCGGCCTGCACCTCACGCTGCGCGGGCTGCATGAGAAAATCGGAGCGCTCCGGCTCATCGAAGACCGCCAAGCTCGTACCCACACCGATTCCCCCGAGCAGCAACCCGCCCACCAGGGCCGTACCAATAATCGCGCCAACGGAGGTTATTTTGGGGCCGCGGCTGGCAGCAAAAGGTTTGATATCGCGGGAGTCGGTCACGGTGAGCCTCCAATTCCGGAGCGGTCGTTTCCGCCAACTTTACCCCCACAATTGGAAACGACGCGGTGCCCCTACAGCAGCCGCGTCGCCCCTATTCCCTATCACTCACAACGGATTGGAGAAACCGTTTGCCTACCCCCTAAGTAGGCTTTGTGAGCGCCTCTCACTCTAGCACTCTTTTCATTCACAGCGGTAGCAAAATCTGGAAATGCACGTAACGTATCTTGACACTTATGCGATGTGCCGTCCGCAGACCTGTGAGCTAGGCCTTTTCTTTGCCTTCCCGCCCGGCGGGTGCGCCTACGAGCACGAAGGCCGCGACCGCGATCACCCCCAAAATAGCCAGGGCTGTCCACAGCTGCGGGGACTGCCCACCATTGCCCGCCACGGTAATGGCGGAGGTTGCCCATTGCATGGGGAAGAGGTGCACGAGCGCGCTCATCGCGGCGTTGAGATCGGTGCCGGTCGACGCCGCCTTCCACGCCCATCCCACGACGCCGACCTGTGCGACAGCAAGCACACTTCCCAGGAACCAGCCGCCCGCACCAAGCCAGCGCACCAGCGCGAACACCATGCTTGCCGACGCCACCCCAGCCCCCGCCGCCGCAAGCCCCGCCCAGGCCACCGCGGCCGCGGTCACGCCGGTAGCCAAAAGAGCCACGAGCAGGCCCACGACAACACCGATGAGCACCGCTCCGCCGAGCAGCACGAGGATACGGCGGTTGACGCGCGTGAGCAGAGCACCGATAACGCCCCCGCCCAGAACCGCAATAGCCGCAAGGAGCATAGCGACGATGGGGCTCAGCAGCTGAGCGGGCTCGGCACCGGCCTCAGCGGGCCCGGCGACGGTCGGCATCGCACGCTGCGCTCCCTGCACCTTGGTCTGATTCTGCTTGGCCATGCCGTCGACCTTTTCCGCTCCTTCCACAAGCTTGTCCACGCCCTTAAGAGCCTCATCGACCTTGGCATTGAGCTCGCCAATGCCAGCATTGAGCTGTTGTGCGCCCTCCGTGGCTTGGTAGACACCATCGTGATAGGCATAGCCGCTCACGGACAACTGGTTGGAAAGCTCGCGCGAGCCATCCTTCAACTGCGTCAGTTGGTCCTGAATGGACTGATCAAATTGGAAGTTCTCCACTTGGCTGCGCAGATCACCGAGCTGCGCGCGGATGTTCTTTGCCTCCGCCGAGTTATTTCCTTCCAGGTCTTTGAGGGTGCCGTCGATTGCCTGCAGGATCTGTCCGCGAACCACCCCGAGACCGATGACTTGGTCGACGGCTCCGCCGACGCCGTTAGCCAGCTCAGTAGCGCCGTTGCCCAGCTGCGCGGTGCCGGACTGCAGCTGCACAAGCCCGTCATAAAGCTCTTGCGAGCCACCAGCCAGCTTGTCTACTCCGCCGCCAAGCTCACCGGCACCATCCTGCAGCTCGCCGGTGCCATCGGCAAGCTGCTGCGCGCCATTAGCCAGGAAGCCGGCCTGGGCATTGGCTTCGGAGAGGGCTCGGGCGACGTCGTAAAGCTCAGCCGGATCGATGGTGCCATCGCTGGGCGCACCCGCCTGTTCCTGGGACCAGGTCTCGGCTGGTTGCCATTCGGATACGGCGGCGACGGCCGCGCCGATGATGAGCGGCAGGATGAGCACGAGGGTGAGGATAAGAGCGCGGGCGCCAATTTTCCGGTTGGCATCTGCAGGGCTGGCTAGGCGTGAGGTCATGTAAAAGAAACTATCGTTCACGCTGCGCAAAAGCGGTCAGGCGCGCGGAAAAGCCCCGCCAGGAACTAGCTTTAATGAACTAGACCGGCGGGGCTTTTGAAGCCACGAGATTAACTCACTGAGGTGGTATTACTTCTTTTCAGCGAAAAGCTCGCGCACGCGCTTGCCCAGCTGCGGGGAGACAGCATCCCAGTAAGCGTAAACGCGCTCCTCGGTCTCCGGGGACACGCCTGCCATGGCATTGGTGATGTTGTCTGCCAGACGCTCCTTGGCACCATCGTCGTAGACGTTCTCGTACAGGTCGGTGGCCTGTATGGTGTCATTGTCTTCAGCGTGATGGACGTAGGGCGCGCGGACCAGGTCGATACCTGCCGGGTCCGGGTTTACGTAGAGGTCCGGGGCGGTGGTGGTCTCCTGCTCCTTGAAGCGCAGGTTCTCATCACCGTCGAGGTAGCCGCCGCCCTTGGCGTGACGGTTCGGGGAGTAGACCGGATCCTCCGGAGCGTTGAACAGGTATTGCATCGGCCCCTCATGCTCATAGGTGTTGACCTGGTTGAGCGGCTGGTTCACCGGCAGCTGCTTGTAGTTCGGTCCAATGCGGTAGCGCTGCTGGTCAGAGTATGCAAAGACGCGTGCCTGCAGCATCTTATCCGGGGACAGGCCAATGCCCGGGACGATGTTAGACGGATCCAGGGCAACCTGCTCAATCTGCGCGAAGAAGTTGCGCGGGTTGCGGTTGAGCACGAAGTATCCGACATCTACCAGCGGGTAATCCTTCTTGGACCAGGTCTTGGTGAGGTCGAAGGGGTTGAAGCGGTACTCCTCGGCCTCCGCCACCGGCATGATCTGAACCTTGACGTCCCAGACCGGGAAGTTGCCTTCCTCGATGGCGTTGTAGAGGTCCTCGCGGTGGTAGTCCGCGTTCTTACCAGCGATCTCCGTGGCTTCGGCGTCGGTGAAGTTCTCCACGCCCTGGCGAGTCTTGAAGTGGTACTTCACCCAGAAGGCGTCACCGGACTCGTTGACCCACTGGAAGGTGTGGGAACCGTAACCGTTCTGGTGGCGGGTGGTCTTCGGGGTACCGCGGTCACCCATGAGGTAGGTCACCTGGTGGGTGGTCTCCGGGTTGCGGGTCCAGAAATCCCACTGCATGTCAGCATCGCGCAGGCCGTTGGCGCCCAGACGCTTCTGGGAGTGGATGAAGTCGGGGAACTTGATGCCATCACGAATGAAGAAGACCGGGGTGTTGTTGCCCACGATGTCGTAGTTGCCGTCCTCAGTGTAGAAGCGCAGCGCGAAGCCGTGGACGTCACGCCAGGTATCCGGGGAGCCCTGCTCGCCGGCAACGGTAGAGAAACGGCCCATCATCGGGGTCACGGTGCCCTTCTGGAAGAGCTTTGCCTTGGTGTAGGCGGAGACATCCTCGGTAACGTGCAGCTCACCAAAAGCGCCGTGGCCCTTAGCGTGCGGGGTGCGCTCCGGCACGCGCTCGCGGTTGAAGTGCGCCAGCTTCTCAATCAGGTGGATGTCATTGAGCACTACCGGGCCGTTCTGGCCAACGGTGATGCTGGTGTTCTCAGTAGCAACCGGCTGACCGGACGGGCGGGTAGTGTTCGGGCCGCCCGGGGCGCGCTGCCCCTTGTCTAGAACCTTGTCTGCCGCGGACTCATTCGAAGCGTTAGTCATGGGGTTAATGCCTCCTAGATCGGTTGATAATTTGCTTTACATTATCAATCACGGACCTTTCATAGACTACCCATAAAAAATGACCTGCGCAACAGTTTTTAAGGTTGCCAGAGGTCATAGCCTTAACACCGAGGTGTCCAAATCCCACCTCCCCGACTGGTAAGTTATGGGAGGTGAAACGACACTCCGAGCGCGACGATGCGCGCGTCACCGACCTCGCCCTCAAGGCAGGCCGCGGCGATCGCGCAGCCCTCACGGAGTTCATCAAGTCCACCCAGGATGATGTCTGGCGCTTACTCGCCCACCTCGGCGGCCCCGACATCGCAGACGATCTCACCCAAGAGACATATCTGCGCGTCATCGGCGCACTCCCCCGCTTCGCCGCCCGTTCCTCAGCGCGCACATGGCTGCTTTCGCTTGCCCGCCGCGTATGGGTAGACAACATCCGCCACGACATGGCCCGCCCACGCAAGTCCAGCACCGAGTACGAGGATGCCGCCGCCCTTGCTGCGACTCCCGAAAACGCCGGAACGTGGAGCGAGTGGATCGACGCCCGCGCGCTTATCGACGCCCTCCCAGAAGACCGCCGCGAAGCCCTCATCCTGACCCAAGTTCTGGGCTATACCTACGAGGAGGCCGCGAAGATCGCCGGGGTCCGCGTGGGCACTATCCGCTCCCGCGTGGCCCGCGCTCGCAAGGACTTAATCGACCAACGCGGCTAATCGTTATCGAGCCGTTACAAATGGGTGCGGCTGGTCACAGAACCTGCATCTACATGCGCCAAACGGCAAGTTCTGACACCCCCGCCACTGCCTATCCTTAAGGAAACCGCAGCCCCAGCTGGAAAATACCTATCGAACACACCTAATCTTTTTCGAGGCACACGTGATAAATCGATAGTCGAACCGGGCCCGCGAGGCTTTCCCAATTGCCCGCACCACACCTTGGGTAGTGATGGCATCCCCCGGCGCGTGTGAGATTGAGAGACACCTTTACTTTATGTGGAAACGCGCAGTGGCCATCTCTATGGCCTTCATCGGCGTCGTCGTCGGCGCCGGCTTTGCATCGGGCCAGGAAGCAGTCCAGTACTTCGTGGCCTTCGGAAACAAGGGCCTGTGGGGCGTTGTGCTTGCTGCCGCCCTCATGATCATTACCGGCGTGTCGATTCTGCAGCTCGGATCCTACTTCCAGGCTGACGAACACACGGCTGTCTACGACAGGATCACTGGTCCCATCGTCTCCCGAATTTTGGACTGGGGAACCTTGGCCACGCTGTTCTCCATTGGCTTCGTCATGTTCGCCGGTGGTGGCTCCACTATCAGCCAGCAATTCGAGGGCGTGCCCATCTGGGTGGGCGGCGCCGTCATGCTCGTGCTCGTCCTGCTGGTGGGTCTCCTTGACGTGGATAAAGTCAGTTCTGTTATCGGCGCGATTACGCCTTTCATCATTTTCTTCGTGGTCCTGGCCACCGGCTACACCATCATCGTGACCGACGTGGATTGGTCCTGGGCCAATGACTATGCCATCAACAACGTGGAGAGTCCCCTCAACAACTGGTGGCTGGCAGCGCTGAACTACACCGGCCTCAACGTTATGTGTGCGGTGTCGATGTCCATCGTCATCGGCGGCAACATCCTGGATAACCGCGCTGTAGGCATCGGCGGCCTCATCGGTGGCTTCTTCTACCTACTCCTGCTCGCTCTCCTCGTGGTCTCTCTCTACATGGTGGCCCCGGACGTTCACGAGCAGGACCTGCCGGTACTCTCACTGATCAATAACGTGAACCCAATCCTGGGTTACTTCATGACGTTCATCATCTATGGCATGGTCTTCAACACCGCCATCGGCATGTTCTACGCCATGGGCAAGCGCCTCACCCGTAAGAAGCCGAAGCTCTTCTACCCTGTCTACGCAGGCGCCTGTGTCGTCGGCTTCATCCTCTCTTTCATCGGCTTCAAGCAACTGGTCTCCAGTGTCTACCCGATTCTGGGCTGGATCGGCCTGCTCATGATTGCCGTCATGGTCATCACGTGGATTACCCAGCGTGACAAGATCACCTCTGAGTCTGACCGCCGCGTGCGCGCCCGCACCCTGGTCAAGCGCCGCCTGGACCCGCGCGAGCACTTCACCAAGAAGAACGAGCGCGAGCTGCGCAAGCTGGCAGCGGCCTCCAACATGGAAACTGAAGAGTTTGTCTCCACCGTCGCCGATGAGATCCATGAAGAACTCGAAGCTGACGATGAGATTGAATACGACCGCGAGGACCCGGATCCATCCGTGACCTTTGTGGAGCACACCAAGCCCGAGGTCCCGAAGGACTAGCGTTTCCCCGCTGACAGAAGAAAAGTCCGCTCCCAGAGTGATATCTGGGGCGGACTTTTCTTATTTATGCGGGTTCTAAAACTCGCTGCAGCTTTGCCTTTAAACTAGCAGCTCCGCAATCTGAATGGTGTTGAGCGCGGCGCCCTTGCGCAGGTTATCGCCGGAAACAACGAAGATGAGACCCTTGTTATCTTCCACCGTCTGGTCTTGGCGGATGCGCCCAACCAGGGAAAGGTCGATGCCTGCTGCCGCCAGCGGGGTCGGCACATCGACGACCTTGACGCCCGGCGCAGAGGACAGCACCTCGTGGGCCTGCTCCGGGGTAATCGGCTTCTCGAACTCCGCGTGCACCACCATGGTGTGACCGGTGAATACCGGGATGCGCACGCAGGTGCCAGAGACCTTCAGCTCCGGGATGCCCAGGATCTTGCGGGACTCGTTGCGCAGCTTCTGCTCCTCGTCCGTTTCTTCCGTGCCATCATCGACGAGGTTGCCAGCCAGCGGCAGCGCGTTATACGCAATCGGGGCGACGTAGGGGCCCAGATCCTCCTCGGAGACCTCGAGCGCCGAGCCATCGTGGACGAGCTCCACGCTGCGGTCACCGATGGACGCTACCTGCTTAACCAGGGTTTCCACGCCTACCAGGCCGGAACCGGAAACGGCCTGGTAGGAGGCGACGCGCATGGTGGTGAGACCGGCGGCGTCGTGAAGCGCCTTCGTGACCGGCATGATCGCCATGGTCGTGCAGTTCGGGTTCGCGATAATGCCCTTCGGGGTGTTGCCCTTTTCCTGCGGGTTCACTTCCGAGACGATGAGCGGCACATCCGGGTCCTTGCGCCACGCGGAGGAGTTATCCACCACGATGGCACCGGCCTCGGCGAAGAGAGGGGCATACTCCTTCGAGGTAGCGCCGCCGGCGGAAAACACAGCGACGTCAATCCCAGCAAGGCTTTCAACGGTCTGCTCCGCCAAATCTTCCACGACAATCTTCTCCTCGCGGAAGGTGAGCTCCTGGCCCGCCGAACGCGCGGAGGCAAAGAAGCGAACCGTATCGGCCGGGAAGTTGCGCTCCTCCAAGAGGGTGCGCATCACGCGGCCGACCTGGCCGGTGGCGCCTACAACTGCAACAGTGGTCATGACCTTAACTCCTTAAACTTTAGCGTCCGGTACCAGCATAAACGGTGGCCTCTTCCTCGCCACCCAGCTGGAACTTCTCATGCAAAGCAATGGCTGCCTTATCGAGATCGGCCTCGCGGGTCAGCACGGAAATGCGGATCTCGGAGGTGGAGATGAGCTCCATGTTGACCCCAGCATCACGCAACGCTTCCGTGAAGTCGGCGGTGACACCCGGGTGGGACTTCATGCCTGCGCCGACGAGGGAGACCTTGCCCACCTGGTCGTCGTACAGCACGTTGGCCCAGTGGCCCTCCTCCTTGAGCTTGGCCAGGATCTCCATTGCCTTCGGGCCATCGGAGCGCGGGCAAGTGAAGGTGATGTCGGTGGTGCCGGACTCCAGGGAGGAGACGTTTTGCAGCACCATGTCGATGTTGATCTCAGCGTCCGCGATGGTGCGGAAGACCTTGGCTGCCTCGCCGGGGCGGTCCGGAATGCCCAAAACGGTGACCTTGGCCTCGGAACGGTCGGTGGCGATACCGGTAAGTACTGCTTCTTCCACGGGGATATCCTCCATTGATCCGGCAATCAGCGTGCCGGGGTCGGTTGAATAAGACGAGCGAACTCGAAGGGGAACGTTGAACGCGCGAGCGTACTCGACGCTGCGCAGGACCAGAATCTTGGAGCCGACGGCCGCCAGTTCCAACATCTCTTCAAAGGAAAGCTGGTCGAGTTTCTTGGCGTTATGGACGATGCGAGGGTCGGCGGTGTAAACGCCGTCGACATCGGAGTAAATCTCACACACATCGGCCTTAAGTGCTGCCGCCAGCGCCACCGCGGTGGTATCTGAACCGCCGCGGCCGAGGGTGGTGACATCACGCGATTCCTTATTGACACCCTGGAAACCCGCAACGATGCAGATCTTGCCTTCTTCCAGCGCTTCGGTAAGGCGGCCCGGGGTGACGTCGACAATGCGGGCGTTTCCGTGGCGCTCGGTGGTGAGCACGCCGGCCTGGGAGCCGGTGAAGGATTGAGCCTGCGCGCCCAAGGACTCCACCGCCATGGCAACGAGCGCATTGGAGATGCGCTCGCCGGCAGTCAGCAACATGTCCATCTCGCGCTGCGGCGGGACGGGATTGACCTGGGCCGCAAGGTCTAGGAGTTCATCGGTGGTATCCCCCATGGCGGAGCACACGACAACCACGTCGTTGCCCTGTTTCTTCGTCGCCACAATGCGCTCCGCCACCGCGCGAATGCGCTCTGCGCTTTCGAGGGAGGATCCCCCGTATTTCTGTACGACTAGGGCCACTGATGGTCCCACCTTTCCTGTCTGTGAGGGCCAATATCTGTTCACCGCCCAATACCTATAGACCGGCAGTCAACTCCTTTAGCCTACCGCCCTTTGGCTACCATCGAAACACGTACTGGGTATTAATTCCAGGTAGGGTAGAAACAGTGTTTTCAAACCTGGTCGCCATTGCGTTCGCACTGGCCTCGGCACTAGTCGTGGCCTGGGGAACTGTCATACGCCACCGCATCGTGTTGGACGCCAGCTCCCGCAGCGTCATGCGCACTGCAATTCGCACGCCCCTGTGGTGGGTTGGCACCGGTGCCGCCATTGTCGCCTATGCCTTGCAGCTCATCGCGCTCCATTTCGGCACACTGCTCATCGTGCAGCCCATCCTTGTCCTATCCCTCATGTTCACGCTGCCGCTTGCTGCGTGGTATTCCCGCCGGCCGATGCCGCCGCGGGAGATCTTCTGGTGCCTGACGCTGACCATCGCAGTGAGCATCATGGTGGTCTACGGGCGCCCCACCGCAGGCTTGACGACGCCCACCTGGTCCCAATGGTGGCCCGCCTTCGCCCTCGGCGCGCTGACACTCACCGCGCTCTTTGTGGCGGCCTATAACCGGCCGGAGGAATCCGCGCTGGCACTCGGCGCCGCCTGCGGCATCCTCTACGGCTACGTGGCGCTCGTAGCAAAAGCGGTGGTTGACGTCCTCTCCCACCAAGGCATCGCAACATTGCTAGCCAGTTGGGAGCTATACGCACTCATCGGACTGGCGGCTTCCGGCACGGTCATCCAGCAGTATTCCTTCCACGCCGGTGCCTTGGCGCACTCCCTTCCCGCCATGACCATCATGGAGCCCATCGTGGCTTTCGGCTTAGGCTACTGGGTCCTGGGTGAAAAATTTCAGGTCGAGAGCGTTGCGGGATGGTGCGTGATGGGCGCTTCACTCATCATCATGATCTCGGCGACGATCGTCTTATCGCGCGTTCCGGTCAACCCGGGAAGCACTCAGCGCGCGGAGCAAAGCCCGCGCTAGATCGCCCACTCAAAGACCACCAGCATATACGCGGAGAACCACGCTGACCACAGGACCCATGCACCACAGGCAGCCCACAGCACGCGCGGCCGCAGGGCACTAGCCGCTCGCACAACCCACGGCAGGATCAAGATAATGGCGGGCAGGAGGAGACGCGGGCGCGAGTGCATGATGCCGTCGGAAAGCAGCACATTCGCGCAAAGCGCAGCACTAAACCACCAGGCCACCGGGGTAACCCTCCCCCATGCTGCCACCAGCAGCACAGGAACGCCCACGATCACCAGGGTGGTGAGCAGGTAGCCCACGTCGTTGTTCTCAGTCAGGGTTTCCCACACGAACTGCACGGTTGCCACACCGCCATCAAAGGTGGAATTCCAATGCTCAGTTTGAATCCCGAAGTAGCCACCAGCATCTGCCAAATAACGCTGCGTCCACAGTAGATATGCCGGTAGCGGGAGCGCTGCGACGACGACACCAAGCCACGCCTGCCAGGAGCGCCGCCCATAAATGAGCACCCACAGAGCAAAGACGGCGAGGAAGTCGACGGAGGTCAACCGAACGAAGGATAAGGCGAAGCCGAATGCCGCTGCACGCCACCAGGCGTGATCATCTAAGGCTATAAGCCCCCACACCACGAGGGCACCGAAAAGGGCCTCGGTATAGGGCATCGAAAATACGATAGACATCGGTGCGCTGCTCACCACGAGGGCCGCTGCACATTGCCCACGACGCTGCGCACCCACGCGCCGCGCCAAAACAATGACTCCGGCGGCCATGACTGCAGTAAGCACGGTGTTAACAATGAGCGCGGCTATCTCCAGACTGATTCCAGTCCAGCCCAGCACCCGCAGCAGCATGGGAAAGCCCGGAAAGAAAGCCATAGTGATTTCATGGACCGGGCCATCCGTGTTGATGTCGGCGTCGAAATACCCCGCGCGTGCGATTTCCAGGTAGTACTTGGAATCCCAGGCTGTGAGCCGATCCCACATTTCCTGTTCATTAACGGCGGCAGTGACGCCGAGAACAGTGATACGCACTGCGGTGCCGACAACCGCGACCAGCACAGCAACCGACAGAAGCGCTAGCCTCCCCTGCGCACCTGCCGGGGAGGCAGCAGCTGATAGGGCGCCTTCTACTGCGGTATCCGCCCGAGGTTCCGGTCTCGTCTTTGTGGAGTTTTCTTCGTGCACGCCACACATCCTATCCACACCGCACCACGTCCCAATATGTGAAATCAGTTGCCACACAATGAGAAGCGTTGTATTGTGGCTCACATGACTTTGCGGCACACTCTTCTCCTTAGTAGCCGCGGCGGGATTTAGGTTTGTAGCTTTACGGCCAGCGCCCCGTCGCGGAGCGTGGTGATGCCAACACACACCGCAGCTGGCCGTTCCCCACGATTCGCTCCACAGTTGCTCATCACAGCGACACAGCGAAACACACGCCTCACATAAGGAAGAGACCAACACTATGTCCCCCAACGATTCTTTCATCTCCGCTCCCCGCGAAATCACCACCCCAGCCGGCCCGCGCAATGACAACCAACCTGCCTGGAACAAACAGCGCGGTTCCTCGATGCCAGTTCACCGCTACCAGAGCTTCGCCGAAGAGGTCGAGCCGGTTAGCCTGCCTGACCGCACGTGGCCGGATAAGAAAATCACCGTGGCTCCGCAGTGGTGCGCGGTGGACCTGCGCGACGGCAACCAGGCCCTCATTGACCCGATGAGCCCCGAGCGCAAGCACCGCATGTTCGACCTGCTGGTCACGATGGGTTACAAGGAAATCGAGGTGGGCTTTCCTTCCGCCTCTCAGACGGATTTCGACTTCGTTCGCGAGATTATCGAGGGCAACAAGATTCCGGAAGACGTCACCATTCAGGTCCTGGTACAGGCCCGCGAGCACCTGATCCGCCGCACTTTCGAGGCATGCCAAGGCGCAAAGAACGTCATCGTGCACTTCTACAACTCCACCTCGAAGCTGCAACGCCGCGTGGTCTTCCGCAAGGACCGCCCGGCCATTAAGAAGCTGGCAACGGACGCTGCGGAGCTCATCAAGAGCATTGCCAAGGATTACCCGGACACCAACTGGCGCTGGGAATACTCGCCGGAATCCTTCACAGGAACCGAACTGGACTTTGCTGTTGAGGTCTGCGATGCCGTTGTCGACATCATGGAGGCAACTCCAGAAAACCCCATGATCATCAACCTGCCTTCCACCGTTGAGATGATCAGCCCGAACGTTTACGCCGACCAGATCGAGTGGATGCACCGCAACTTTGCTCGACGTGATTCCATCATCATGTCCCTGCACCCCCACAACGACCGCGGCGAAGGCATCGCCGCCGCTGAGCTGGGCTACATGGCCGGTGCAGACCGCATCGAGGGCTGTCTGTTCGGCAATGGTGAGCGCACCGGCAACGTGGACATCGTTACCCTGGGACTGAACATGCTGACCCAGGGAGTGGATCCGCAGATCGACTTCTCCGATCTGCCGAAGATCCGCGAGACCGTGGAATACTGCAACCAGCTGCGCGTACCGGAGCGCCACCCCTACGGCGGCGAACTGGTATTTACGGCCTTCTCCGGCTCGCACCAGGACGCCATCAACAAGGGCCTGGACGCCCTGGCACAGGAGGTGCGCCCAGGCGCGAACAACACCGAGGTTTCTTGGGAAGAGCTGCAGGAAACCACCTGGGAAGTCCCCTACCTGCCCATCGATCCGAAGGATGTCGGCCGCGATTACCAGGCGGTCATTCGCGTCAACTCGCAGTCCGGCAAGGGCGGCGTTGCTTACATCATGAAGACCGATCACGGCATCAACATGCCACGCGCCATGCAGGCGGAGTTCTCCTCCGTGGTCCAAGCGGTGACCGATGCCGAGGGCGGCGAGGTCAACTCCAAGAACATGTGGGACATCTTTGCCAACGAATTCCTGGAGCGCACTTCCCCGCTGGAGCTGGTCTCCTTCCAGGTGGACAACTCCACCACGGAGGATGAGGATGCCAAGGTAACCGCAACCATCGTCTTCAACGGTGAAAAGCGCATCGTCTCAGGCACCGGCAACGGCCCTATCGCCGCATACGCTAATGCCTTGGAGGATGTCGGAATTGATTTTGAGGTCATCGACTACTCCCAGCAGTCCCGCACCTCCGGTGACGATGCGGAGGCAGCCTGCTACATTGCCGCCGAAGTCAACGGCGCCCAGGTATGGGGTGCCGGCATCGCCGGCTCCACGACGCGCGCGTCCATCAACGCGATTACCTCTGCCGTCAACCGCGCGGACTAACGCTGACCACATCCGCCGACCAGCCGGAAGAAGCAGCAGCAGCAGAAGAAGAAGAAGGAGGAGCTCGGCCTCATCACCCGACCTCCTCCTTTGCGTATAATCCCCAGCACAATCTCTTTTGCTAATGTTTCCCCTTGCAACGCTGTGCTGGATATGCACTGTTGTAGCCCACCACGGCGAGTTATATAATCAACAAAGATAATTTTTCACAAGAACAATTTGAGCATCTTGTGCGGTTAAATGGATTTAAGTCCACGCTACGACATTCCCTACTGCGCACGGTTTCACACCTAGCGAATTCGGCACGGTACGAGTAACGAAGGCGAATAGTATGACGGTCACCAACTACGTGGTCCCCCACCGTGGTTTTGGTGAACCCCGCCGCCTTACGGTTGACGCCGTCAACCCAGAGATGTTCTTACAGCTGTTCTCTTCAGCAGAAAATAGCCATCTCCCCGTTACCTTGTGTGGGCACTCCAGCTCCGGCTTCCGTGTCCGGCATGGAGGGGAAATCGTCGGCGTCATTCCCGCCTCCCAGTCTGCCGCTTATGCAGAGCTGGACTCGATCATCGGTGCGGGATTAACTCCTCAGGCCACCGCAGAGATCGCGCTCCGCGAAGATGCGGCAGAGGAATCCATCCCGGTGTTTGAGGTTCTCCTCCCCGAACCAGGCCTGTGCGTTCCCTTCAATATCCCCCCAGCCCAGCGCTGGGGCATGCTCAACGGTGACCGCGCACTGCATATCACTGATTTTTCGGCGACCACGCACTCTTTGCCGAAGCACCCCGCCCATCTCCTCGTGCGCTTGTCCAACCGCCGGCACTTTTTCCGCCGTGCCATCGAGGTTCACCTAGATGACGAACTCGTCGCCACCATTCCGCGCGATCAAGCCTCGCAGTTGAGCGATACCATCACGGGATTCAAACACGAGGGTCTCATCGCAATTGCTCGCGCCTACTTCACCCCAGATGCCGAAGCCCCAACGTTAACTCTCTACACCGAAGATGGAACACCAAACACCAGTTTTGCGGTGAAAACCGCAGGCGTCATCGCCGCTGCCGCGGGAGCGGCTGCCGCGACGGCGGCAAGTACCGCCAAGGCACACGCAACAATCGCACCTATCGGCAGCTCCAAGGCAGCGGGTGCGGCACAGACCACTGGTTCCGCTGTTACAAAGGGTGCACAAGCCCTCTCCCTGAATTCAGTTGGGGCTGCCGCGACGACTGGAACCCAGATCGCTGTCGCTGGCACCGGGCTCAAGCTAGCCTGCGCAGCAAGTGTCGCTGTACTCGTCGGCGGCACCGCTAGCTTTGTCTCCTCAGTGCGCGCAATGCATCCCGCCCATGACCATGTCACCGACTCGGTTCTGGAGGGCTATACCACGTCGCTGCCGGCTCCGAGCCCGGCCAATGATGCAGAAGCTGACAGCGAACCTTCCGCCTGGGCAGAAGAGGAGACCGAAGGCACCGCCGCAGGGATTCACCGCCCTGAGCATCACAGTCTTGCGACCACATCCCGCGCCATCGAGAACACTGCTTTCTCCGCCTCGGCAGAGCCAACTGAGCTGACCGGGCAGCCTGAGCCAACTGAACCAGCAGAGCCCACTCAACATGCAGAGCTGGCTGCGCCTGAGGAAGTGACTCCTTCCCCTCGCAGCAGCCACGAAGTGCCCGCAACGCCGGAAGCAGAGACTCAGCCCGAAGAGCCGGAGAAGAACACCCCTTCCACGCGCACGAGCGAACCTAGCTCTACGCCGACTCAGAAGGCGACCCCAACTTCGGCGGCTCCGAACACCACTCCGACGGCTACCCCACGTACGTCTGAACCAGCTCCGTCGACCACGGCTGCGCCGATAACTTCCGAGCCCAGCGATTCCCTCACGTCAGAGCCAACCACCGAGTCCTCTCCCGAGCCGAGCGAAACGCCCACCTCAGAGCCGACCACTGAGTCCTCGCCGAAGCCTGAGCACACCTCCGAACCGAGCAGCACGCCAAAGATCTCTCCCGAACCGAGCGAGACACCAACGTCGGAACTGACCACTGAGCCCACGCCCGAGCCCAGCGAAACGCCCAAGCCAAAGCCGAGCACAGAGCGCACTCCTGAACCAAGCCGCACACCGGACCCAACTCCAGAGCCAACGCCTGACCGCGACGGCTGGGTCATCATCATCGAATTCGGTTAGTCACCTCAGCGCGTAGCGCCACCCTTACTTCCATTTAGGTGGTTCGCACCGCTTCACGTGTGCCCTTTCCAGCTTCCTCGCAGTTGGGTACTAAACTGTGAACAATGACTACGACACCCGGCCCCACCAAGCCTGCAGCGCAGCCTGGCGCAGCAGGGACGCCGGCCGCGGCGTCACCGAACACCAACGCCCCGAAGCCGGGACCACGCCCGCACCAGGCTGCCCAAAAGCAGACCGGGAATGAGCAACAAACGGCCCAGCCGCACAAGGACGACAACAAGGACAAGGCCACCGCCCGCGAGGAAGCCCTCGCAGCTTTCCCCTTCGTGGCGCTGACCATCCAAACCACCGGCATCCACCCTTCCACCGGCAGACTGCTCACTGTGGATGCGCTAACCCTCAACGCCGAAGGCGAAATCGGCCAAGAGTTCCACGCCGTCATCAATCCGGGCGAGGACCCAGGCCCTAAACACCTGCACGGTCTCAGTGCTGAGGAAGTCCAGGCAGGACAGTCCTTTTCCATGCTCCTCAAACCACTGGACCGGCTCATCGATGGCCGCACTCTCATCGTCCACGACGCCCCCTACACCTGGGGTTTCATCGTCTCAGAGGCACGCCGCGCAATGACCGCCGCCGCCCGCCAAAACCGCGCGCGCAATCGCAACCGCGGCAAGGGCCGGCGCCGCCGATTCAAGGTGGGACACGTTCCCACCCCAGTGGCGATCGTGGATACCCTCGCCACGGCTCGTCGCCAAAGCGTGTGGGGCACCGATATTCGTCTGGCAGCAGTTGCTCGCGATACCGGCCTTCCGGCGCCTGACCCCACGGCCAGCGTCGAACGTGCGCAGAAGCCGGAGAAGGAGACCTCCCGCGAAGCAACCCGCCTGCTTGTGGATCTTTATCGCGCGCAAGCTTCAGGCCCACTGAGCAGTGCAGCACCGGATGATCTGCGAGCGGACCGTTTTGGGCTGCAGCGTTCCCACGTCCGCGTCGACGCTGCTGAAGCGCCCCGCCAGCACCACAACCCTGGCGCGTATGTGCCCGGCAAGGAGCTCATCCGCGGCATGGAGATCGTTGTAGCCCCGGAAATCACCGAGGACCCCGATACCATCATCGCCGCCCTAGCCCGCGAGGAGCTCAACTACTCTGAAAAGCTCACCCGAGAAACGTCCCTGGTGGTCTGCAACATCACCACCAACCTCGTGGGCAAGCCCATGCACGCTCACCGCAAGGACATCCCCCTGATGTCCGACGTTGCCTTCCTTGCCGCTCTCGAGCGCATCGAGGAACCCACGGAGTCAGAGGAAGAATCCGGGTCTAAGTCAACGGGTAGCTCGGGCGGACGCCACAGCAGCGGACAATCCAACCGCAATCGTTCCACGAACAAGAACCGCCGCCGCTCGCGCCGCAAGTCCTCCGGTACTCAGCACTCTGCCAAGCAGGAACACGCGCAGAAGAAGCACCAGGGCTCTTCGTCCGACGGATCTGCGAGTGACAAGCGCGCCCAGTCGGACTCCGACTCGAACAACCGGAACAGGGGCGGCAATAAAGGTCGCCGCCGTCGCCGGCGCGGTGGACGTGGCCGCCGCGGTAGTGGCAACCACCAGAAGCAGCAAAACTCGGGACACAACCGCTCACACAACACCGATAGCTAAGGTCCCCCGACTACTCTGGGGAACATGAATTTTAACTTCCGAAGCGCGTTTTCTTCCGCGCGCACTGCGGTTGCTACCACCGCTGCGGCGCTGGCCACCACCGCCTCGCGCGCCACGGGCCGCGGCGCGGGCGGCATGATTGGCGGACTCATCGCCAATGCCATCGACCCCACCATCATGCAGAACTTGGCCAAGCAGCGCCCGGCTATCCTGGTCACCGGAACCAACGGCAAGTCCACGACCACGCGCATGCTGGCCGCCGCAGTGCGCGCCGAACACACCGTGGCCACCAACGATGGTGGCGACAACATGGATGCGGGAATCATCTCCGCACTCTTGGCCGGCAAAGATGCAAGCCATCTAGTCCTTGAGGTAGACGAGCTTCACGTTCCCCACGTCGCGGATAATCTCAACCCCACCGCGCTGGTGCTGCTGAACCTTTCCCGCGACCAGCTGGACCGCGTGGGGGAGATCAACAAGATTGAGCGCGCCTTGCGCGGCGCCGTCGAGGCCCACCCGGACATGCTCGTCATCGCCAACTGCGATGACGTCCTCATGACCTCCGTGGCCTATGACGCGAAGAATGTCATTTGGGTTTCCGCGGGTGCCGGCTGGATGGGTGAATCCGTCACTTGCCCGCGCACTGGGGGCCACATCGTGCGCGAGGGCGAGGACTGGCACGCGGTCAAGCCGCTTGCCGACGGCCGCGAATTCCGACGCCCCACCCCCACCTGGGCAGTGACGGAGGACGGGCTGGTGAGCCCGGAGGGCGTCGATAAGCTGCGCCTTTCCCTCCCAGGCCGCGCGAACCGCGGCAATGCTGCCCAAGCCGTCGCCGCCGCGGTCGAAGCTTTCGGCGTGGACCGCCACAAGGCCATTGCCGCTGCGGAAGACGTCGATGATGTGGCCGGACGCTACTCCACCATCACGCTGGGCAAGCGCACGATTCGCCTCCTCCTGGCCAAGAACCCGGCCGGCTGGCAGGAAGCGCTGTCCATGGTGGACCGAGAGGCAGATGGCTTGGTCATCGCCGCCAATGGCCACGTCGCCGACGGTATTGATATGTCCTGGCTGTGGGACGTGCGCTTCGAAGACTTCGAAGGTATTCCCGTCAAGGCAGCGGGTGAGCGCGGCACCGACCTCGCAGTGCGTTTGGTCTATGCGGATATCTCGCACGAGCTCATCGCAAACCCACTCGCCGCTATTCAATCCTGCCCGGAGGGCCGCATCGAGGTCTTGGCCAACTACACCGCCTTCCGTGATCTGAAGAAGGCCCTCACCGCCGCAGCAGCAAAGGAGCACTCGAATGACTAGCCTGCAGATTGGCCTCATCCTCCCTGACATCCTGGGTACCTACGGCGATGACGGCAACGCCCTGGTCCTGCGCCAGCGCGCCCGCATGCGCGGCCACGAGGCTGAGATCGTGCCCATCAAGCTAGGTGAGCCGGTGCCGGATTCTCTCGACGTCTACACCCTTGGCGGCGGCGAGGACACCGCGCAGATTCTAGCCGCAGAGCACCTCATCGCCGATGGCGGCCTGACCCGCGCGGCGGCCGCGAAGCGCCCGATTCTGGCGATTTGCGCAGGCCTACAGGTACTCGGCGAGTCCTTCCGTGCGTCCGGCCGCGTGGTGGATGGTGTGGGGCTCATCGACGCCACCACCGCCTCCATGACCGAGCGCGCTATCGGTGAGGTATCCACGGAACCGACCAAGGCCGGAATCACCGCTGAGCTCACCGAGCCGCTCACCGGTTTTGAGAACCACATGGGTGCAACCATCCTGGGGCCTGCCGCCCAACCGCTGGGAACGCTCACGCGCGGAACCGGCAATGCGGATACCGCCGCCATTCTGGACCTCTCCGACAGGGCCGTCCAGCGCGGTGCCGAGGGCGCGGTACAGGGCAGCGTTATCGCCACCTACATGCACGGCCCCGTCTTGGCGCGCAACCCGCAGCTGGCGGATCTGCTGCTGGCCAAGGCCATGGGAGTCGCGCTCAGCGAACTTGAGCCCTTGAACATCCCCGCCATTGACCAGCTGCGCACCGAGCGTTTTAACGCCTCGGAGCCGCCGCGCTCGCAGCGCTAGATATCAATAGAAGTAACTAACTGAACCGATTGACCACAACCTTCGGCACACGGTACCGTAGGCAACGGACGCACTAAGGTGCTCCACTTCCGAAGCTCGTGTTGTTCACACGAGCTTTCGCGTATCCAGGGGGTGTTCCTATATAGTTTGTCAACCTCGCGGGTGGATTAGCCGGGGTTATTCGGCAGGGCGAAGGCGATCCCTCGCCCACTTTTCGGCCTCTTCAGTCGCAGCGGTAGACGCGTCCAGAGCGTTCACGATGCTCCGTTGCTGGCCACCATCAAGACGATCCTACTGCTCGTTCAAGGCCGCGACGATGATCGCCTGGGCGTGCACGCTGACCCCAATCTGAGTGTTCCCGATACTGCCCAGGAGCAGCGAGCCCATATGACTACTTGTTCAAGCCGGTTAGAATCCAAGCACTACCCGGATTATCCAGAGAAAAAGTGAGAGCAACTGTCGTTGACTCCATGATTAAAGAAGACGGACTTGATGGAGAACACAGATCGAGAGCCTGTCGAGAGAACCTCACCCATTGTTCGCTGTCGCCCTTTCCTCTAAGAAAGAGGAAGTTTTCGTGATCGGAGAAGCCGTGTTCTGGAACAGGGGGATCATCAGCCATAAGTGTTTCTTTGACTGTTTGATACGGAGTATATGGGCACACGAGCGAAAACTCAGTCCACTCTGGTCCGTAGAGTTCCTCCAGTGTGATGGACTCAGTAACGGGCATTGCATGTCCCGATCGTCCTAGGGACGCGAGATGAGAAGCCAATGGGTCATCAAAACTACAAGAGGAGAGTAATAGGGAGACAATACTAGTGAACCCTATCCGCGCCATCATGCGTCTCATTAACATAAACCCCTTCTCGTGCCTATCCTAGGAAAGTGGAGATAGCAGTCCAATGCTAGCCCAGAGGGCGCACTGGTTCAGAGCAGAAGCTTCGTCGCCACTACTTGCGAAAGCAAATCCAAGAAATCGACCTTGGGCATTGTTATACAGGTCCATGCTGGTCTCATCCGCTGGCCCCTGAGCGACAGTTTCGTGGTTAGTAGCAATGCGTTCAGCTGCATCTGCACCGATTCTCATCGTCATCAGGGCATTCCACGAGCAGTGCCGAAAAACATCGCCCTTTCCATTGTGGAGTGATGTGGCGCCAGGAAACCGGTTCTGCGCTTCCATACTCGCGGTTGTGGCTGCCTGATTGGCGATGCCGCATGATACTACATCGACCAGCGCGATGCAGGACAGCATTTCAAGGCCCTGGATATATATCCGGTAGGGGTCCGACTGGGCGGTCGCAAAAGGCGCTACCTGAGGATTGATGTCAGTGACCCTGGCACGTTCAACTGCAGCAATGATTGCGCGTTGTTCATTAGCTGACAGGGATGCGAAGTAACCGTACGGGTCGGCTCGAAGTAGAAAGCCATCTTTACCAAACAGTTCAGTGCGCAGATTGGATCTTTGCCCTACTTGGAAGGATTTCAGCCTACAAATATGACCCAGATTTCAAGGATTTCGACTGGGCAATCAAGTATTTCGGAAACCGACTAGCCCATGCGAGTAGTCCCCACAGCAAGATTCGTGCCGCAGGAACAGGTCGGGACGTTTATGCGAATCATCTTGGCAGCTACCGCAGTTGTTTTTCCAAACCCGAAATCCCCATGAGTCCTACCGATATGGAAGCTCTGGCGAAAAAGTTCAACGGTTAATTCTCTATTTTCTGAAGCGCCGGTTTAAACCGTTAGGCGGCCGCTCAACGCACGCGAAAGCGTCAGCTCATCGACGAACTCAAGGTCGCCGCCCAGCGGCATGCCGGAAGCTAGGCGCGTGATTTTCAGTCCCGGGAAGTCTCGTAGCAGACGCACAAGATAAGCTGCGGTGGCCTCGCCCTCGGTGTTGGGATCGGTGGCGAGGATGACCTCGGTGATGTCCGGGGAGTCGTCGTAAAGCGGCTCCTCCGGGGTGGAGTCCGCCAGCTCTCGGTCCGGTAGCACGCCGCCGAGGCGCTGCAGTAGTTGCGAGATGTTGAGATCCTTCGGGCCCACGTTCGCCAACGGATCGAGTGCGCCGCCGAGCACGTGATAGCGGCCGTCATATTCGCCGGTGCGCTCGATAACCTGAATGTCCTTGGGCTCTTCCACCACGCAGATGGTGGAAGCATCGCGCTGCGAATTGATGCAAATACGGCAGACTTCCTCGCGGGAAATATTGCAGCAGATGCGGCAGAAAGTCACACCATCACGCACTGCTCCCAGCGCCTTCTGGAGGCGATCAATCTCCTCTGGGTCTTGATGCAGTACGTGGAAGGCGATGCGTTGCGCTGACTTCGGGCCAATACCCGGCAGGCGCGAGAACTCATCGATGAGATCCTGCAGAGGTCCTTCAAACACGCAATGCTCCCCTCACTCAACAATCCCCTAGACCGCGACGGCCGGAGACACAACTAAAGGCCGCGCCGCCCTCCGCAAGAGGGCAACAACGGCCTTTAAGTCTAACGCGCGACTTACTGGTTGCCGCCGAAGACATCCTGGATGGACGGACCATCGTAGTTCTGCTGGGACTGCCCCATGCCCTGGGACAGCGGGCCAATCTTCTCCTGGGCCAGGCGGCCAGCAGCAGCGTGAGCCTCCTTGAAGGCGCCAACGATGAGGTCCTGAAGGGTATCGATATCCTCCGGGTCGACGACGGACTTATCAATGGACACGCTCTGCAGCTCAGCGCCACCGGTCATGGTGACCTTCACCAGGCCATTGCCAGCGCTACCCTCAACGGTGGCGGCCAGGATTTCCTTCTGAGCCTTCTCCAGCTCAGCCTGGACGCGGGCGGCCTGCGCCAGGATCTCGTTCATGTCATTTGCCTGCTGCATCGGGTCGTTCTCAGTCATGCTAAAAATCCTTTCACACGGTTATTTTCACTACGGGCCAAGTGTACAGATGCCACGCTAGAGCCGCCGCGCTCCCAACTCCTGTGCGAGAAGCTCCATCGCGACTTCCGTGGCATTGCGGTGGTCCATCTCGCCGGCGTTCTGCGCGGCCTCCATCATCTCGCGTTCCTCATCCGCGCGGGTGTATTCCGGCTGCGAGGCGGGAGCTTGTTGAGGCGCAGACTGTTGCGGCGGGACAGGTGCTTGGCCTGCGCTTTCCGGCGCCCCACCCATCCCTGTCGGCGGACCGTAGTTCTCCGGTGGTGCTTCGAACTCACCCTCGTCCGGGCCCGGCTCCGGCGGCAGCGGAACGCCGTTGCCAAACTTGGGAACCTTGGAAAACTCTTCATCCCGCTGGGCTGCTACTTGGCTCGCTTGCGCGATGCGTGATCGCCATTGGCTGCCACGGGCCTCCCTCTTTGGGGGCACTGCTGCCCCGCGCGGGGCAGCTTCCGGTCGCGTGCCCGCCTCCTCGCGCGCACCGTGCTGAGACTGGGGCTGATCCGCCGTCATTTCAGACGACGGCCCCTGCTGCCCGATCCGACGCGGCGCGCCCCACGGGTCATCGCTAGCGTCGCCGCGTTCCTTCGCCTCGGGCTCGCTGGTCTTGTCGACCTCATCAGATTCTGTTGCGGCTGCGGAAGCTGGCGCAGTTTCGGAAGAGTGCGAATCAGTAGCGTTGTCCTGAGTCTCCGGACTCTCTGCCTCCTCGTCGGGCTCGGCGGCCTCACGTGGCGGTTGGTTGGGGTTCCACTGGGTACGTTGAACTGGCTCAGTCACCGTGAACCCGTGGGCCTTCGGGTCGGTGCCGATGACACACGTGACCTTCAGGGTGCGGTTGAGCTCCTCCTGAAGGACGGTCACGATGACCTCGTTGGTGCCTGGAGAATTGATGCGTTCCGCCAGCGCACCGGTGGTGTGCCCAAGAACCAGGGTGTCATCACGCACGCCGAGGACACGGGCTTCGGCAAGCATGATTTCAGCGACCTTGTTGCGACGGCCAATGGTGGCGCGCAGGTCCGACCACCGCCCGCGAATCTCCGCGGCTGGGTCGTGCGGCTGCTCAGGCTCAGGATGCTGTTCTTGAGCCTGTTCTTGTTGTTCCGTCTGCTCCTGTTGCTGCTGTTCCTGTTGCTGGCGCTCCGGCGGCTCTTGGCGCTGTTTAGCCTGGTCTGGCTGCGGCTCAGGCTGCGCCTCCGGCTGTGCAGGACGCTCTGGCACTTGGGGCTGCGAGTCCTCGGGGGCTGGGGGCTGCTGCACCTGCTGGACTGCTTCCTGAGCCTTGTCGGCCTGCTGCGGTTGCTGCAGTGGTTGCTGTTGCTGGGCCTCTTGCTTTGCTGCTTGACGGCTGCGGCGCTGCGCGATGATCGCCGCAGCGGCGGCCGCGGGATCCTGGGCGCTGGCGACCACAGATTGCTGGCGCTGTGCAGGCGCGGTGGGCTGCCCTGCGGGTGCCGAAGGCTGCGCTCCCGCACCTTGCGGGGCAGCGGTGGGTAGCTGACCGGCCGCTGCCGCTGCGGGGGCGGCACCAACGATGAGGTGCGCACACAAAATTTCTAGAAGTAGCCGTGGGGACGTCGCTCCCCGCAGGGAGGACACGCGCTCGTTGACGGTTTCCGCCAGGTAGGCCAGCTGCGGGCCAGAGAAGCGCTGCGCCTGGGCAGTCAGTACTTCCCCGCGGTCAGTCGGAGCCGAGACCAAACCTTCCTCCAACGCGGATGGCACGGCCTGCAAGATCATCAAATCCCGCAAACGATCCAAGAGGTCAATAGCAAAACGACGGGGATCGTGGCCGGCTTCAATGACATCGTCGACAAGCCGGAAAAGCCCCGCTTTATCCTGGCTAGCCAGAGCCTCAATCGTGTTATCCAGCAAGCCCTCGTCCGTGACACCCAGAAGCGGACGGGCCACATCGTAGGTCAAGCCATCGGGCCCCGCGCCCGCCAACAGCTGGTCCAAGATGGATAACGTGTCACGCGGTGACCCGCCGCCGGCCTGGATGACCATGGGGTACACGGTGTCATCCACGTGGACGTTCTCCGAGGCCACGGTGCGCTCCAGCAGCCCCTTCATCGCCGGCGGGGTCAGCAGGCGGAAGGGGTAGTGGTGGGTACGCGAACGGATGGTGCCGATGATCTTCTCCGGCTCCGTCGTGGCGAAGATGAAGATGACGTGCTCCGGTGGTTCCTCGACAACCTTGAGCAAGGCATTCGCACCGGAGGCAGAAATCATGTGAGCCTCATCGATGATGAAGATGCGGTAGCGCGACTCTGCCGGCGCGTAGTAGGCGCGATCACGCAACTCGCGCATATCCTCCACACCGTTGTGGGAGGCGGCGTCGAGCTCCGTGACATCGAGGTTGCCCGGGCCGCCAGGGGCCAGCGAGACGCAGGAATCGCACACCCCGCACGGCGTAGAGGTGGGGCCCTGTTCGCAGTTCAGCGAGCGGGCCATGATGCGCGCAGACGACGTCTTTCCGCAGCCACGCGGGCCGGAAAAGAGGTAGGCATGGTTAATGCGCCCCGCATCAAGGGCGGCGGACAACGGCGTGGTGACCTGCTCTTGGCCTACCACTTCCGCGAACGTTGCTGGACGATATTTCCGGTAAAGAGCCACGGTTAGTCAGTCTAGCGTCTCGCCCCGACACGTCACTCCGAGCGCTGCCAATCCAGTAGATCGATGCCTTGCTCCGCCACCGCCTGCTGCAGCGCCGGCACGCCTTCCTCGACGGCGTAGGCGTACTCGGCGTCGCTCAGCATCAGCAGTTGGCAGACCAGTGTCAGGCGGTCCTCCTCCGCCACCTGCGGGGTCTGGCCACCCCACAGGTACGGAGCGATGAGCATGCCATGACGCACGCTCACGTGGGCGAAGCGCTCGTCCCCTTCAGCAAAAAGTTTGGGCAGGAGCAAACCCGGCTGCGCGGGCAGCAAGCCTGCGGACTCTGTGAGCAATGCCGCTGCCGCACTCACTGCAGCAGCCGCTTCAGCCTGGTTGGTGCGGGCGACGGTGAGGAGCTCGCAGCGCACATCGATCCCCTGCTCGGCGTGCGCCAAGCCGGTATCGACGTCGGCGAAGCCACAAGTGACCGCAAGGGACTGCTCACCCTCCAGCGAAGCTAAGCCCAAGCGCTGCCCCTCGACATTCTTAAACGCCAGTTCAGCGGGAATAATCTGGTCGAGCCAGTAGGCCGTCTCGTCAGAGTTGATTGCCTTATGCCCCCAGCTTCTCCAGTGCGGCGAGCAGCACACAGGTGGCCACGCCATCCATTGCTGCCTCAACCTCTTCCTGCGGCGGCAGGGACGGGGCCAAGCGAATGTTGTGGTCCTTCTCGTCCTTGCCGTAGGGGAAGGCCGAGCCAGCCTTGGTCAGGAGAATGCCGGCATCGCGGGCCAGCTCCCACACGCGGGTCGCGGTGCCCTCCAGCACGTTCAGGGAGATGAAGTAGCCACCCTCCGGGTGGGTCCAATCAGCGATTTCGTGATGGGTGAGGTTCTTATCCAGGATGCGCAGAACCGCTTCGAACTTTGGCGCCAGCAGCGCAGCGTGGCGGCGCATAACCGCACGCACGCCCTCGGCGGACCCAAAGAACTCGTAGTGTGCCAGCTGGTTAATCTTGTTCGGGCCAATGCCGCGGATTCCGGCATGTTCCAGGTACCACTTCAGGTTGTCCGCGGAGGATCCGAAGAAGCTCACGCCGGAGCCAGCGAAGGTGATCTTCGACGACGAGGACATAGCCCAGAAGCGGTCCGGGTTACCTTCCTGCTCTGCAATCTCCAGAATCGGCAGAACCTCCGGGAAGTCCTCGGTCAGCGTGTGCACGGCATAAGCGTTATCCCACACGATGCGGAAGTCCGGTGCACCGGTCTCCATCGCTGCAAGGCGGCGAGTCTTCTCTTCAGAGATGACAGCGCCCGAAGGGTTGGAGAACATCGGCACAACCCACATGCCCTTGACCTGCGGGTCCTTGGCCAGCTCCTCTACCGCCTCGATGTCCGGGCCGTCTTCTTCCATCGGCACCGAAATCAGCTCGAAGCCGAAGGATTCCGTGATGGCGAAGTGGCGGTCATATCCCGGGGTGGGGCAGATCCACTTGATGGTCTCTTCCTTGGACCACGGCTTCTCAGAGCTGTTGGTGCCGAAGGTGTAGGCCCACAGGATGAGGTCATACATGATGTTGAGGGAGGAAGAATCCGCCGCGATGAGGAGCTCCGGATCCATGTTGGTGAGCTTGCCCCACAGTTCACGCAGCTCCTTGATGCCCTTCTGGTTACCGTAGTTACGCAGGTCATTGCCTGCGGCATCGGTGTAGTGGCCGCGGCCCGGCAGGACGAGCAGATCATTGGACAGATCAAGCTGAGCCTTAGACGGCTTTCCTCGGGTCAAGTCAAGTTCCAACCCCTCAGCCTTGAGGGCCTCGTAGTCCTTGCGCACCTGCGCGGCAAGCTCAGTAAGCTCGGACTTTTCAAGATTAAGAAGAGACATCCGTCTTCCTTCCGGGACGTAGTGCGGACATATGGCAACCATACTAACGCCCCGTTACATCCCCCGCGTTAAAGCACACAAAATAAAAGGGGACCCCGCGCACCCGCCAGAGCCTCCTGACCCTTGCTGCATTCCTGCCCTGGGGGAGTTCAGAGGATGGACGCCACGCGGAATCCTGCGGTCTAGCCTAGCGTGCCTTGCTTGTCGACGCCAAACCGCTCCCCCACCGCCCGGCTCCCGCTCCGCTTCCAAGCGCACTTCTTACCTCGCGCCCCTAAATCCTCAAGTTCTTCGCGCTGACCTGGCGATTTTGCTTCATTAGGGGGCTCATGTAATGTTTCTCAGCGGAGGATTCGACTAGCGGCCTATGTCACACGCCTGGAACGCGTGCGGGAGTCACATCCCTCAGGGGTTCAAATCCCCTATCCTCCGCCACTGGGAAATCCCGGGCTTCACAGCATCACGCTAAGAGGTCCGGGATTTCTCGCATTTAGCACTGCAGACCCTTAACCCTTAAGCCGCCCGGGCAAAAGGAACCAAAGTAGGGGAACCATTTGCGGGACCCCAAACGGAAAACCCCAGGTGATTACATGTGATTCTTCGCATAAGGTGTCAGTACTTTGGTTTCTTTGCAGCCCGTCTGCCAGCCGTGCCATCCAACCCAAACGCTGTTAATCGAACTCGGGAGCCTCGTAGCCGTCTTCCTTGAGCCACTCCACGTGTGGCGGGGTGTTCATGCCCCACTCGGTGCGGGCAAGCAGGAAGGCCTCTTTCACCTCGGCCTCGCCATAGCCGCCATCGCGCAGGTACTGGCGGAAACCGTTGGGCCCAGGTTCTTTGATCCAGAGCCACACGTAGTCATCCAGTGTGCTATCCCCCAGGATGTCTTCCATGCCCGCCGGCAGCAGCTCACGCCCGGCGCGCACGCGCTCCTCCAAGTCCTCTTCGAAGAAGTCATAGAGGTAGTCCAGACCGTCTTCCAGATGGGCGTACTCAAAGGCTTCCATGCTGCTCCGTTCTACACCGTTCCATCCCAGACAAAGGGCTCCCGTGAAAGCTTATCGGGGATAAAGCGTTCGAGGAGGTCCGCGGCGGTGTTAATCCCTTCGGTGTCATATCCCAGCGAGCGGGCGAGTAGGCGAAGCACATCGCCCATCTCCCGCCCTGGCTCCGCGAGTAACTGGCGGAGAGTTACTGCCCCATCGCGCTTGGACAGGCGGACGTTGTCCGAATTCAGCACGAGCGGGACATGAACGAACTCCGGCTCCGGATAGCCCAGCTTGTGCGCCAGGTAGGCCTGACGCGGGGCGGAAGACAGCAAGTCATCGCCGCGCACGATCTGATCGACGCCTTGGAAGGCATCGTCGACGACAACCGCCAAGTTATAGGCCCAGTCCATACCCTGGCTCGGATCCGCCGGGGGCTGGCCGCCACGGCGCAAGATGAAGTCATCCACCTCCCCGGTGTACTCGCCGGCGAAGGCGTCATGGATGGTGAAGGAGGAGACGTCAGCACGCAAGCGTATGGCGGGCACGCGGTTCTGGGCGGCGAGCTCGGCGCGTTTGGCCTTGCGCTCGGCGTCACTGAGATCGCGGCACGTTCCCGGATACTGCCCAGGAATAGCATGCGGCGCACGGGAAGCTTCCTGGATATCTTTGCGCGAGCAGTAACACTCAAAGGTAGGAAGCTGCGCCAGCGCCGCCTCATAAGCCGCATAGCGATCCTGCTGGTAGATGACTTCCCCGTCCCAGTCCAGGCCGAGCGCGGCAAGGTCCTCCAACTGGCGTTGTGCCGACTCCCGGGAGGAGCGCTGCGTGTCAATGTCTTCCACGCGAACAAGGAAGCGGCGCCCACTGCTTCGGGCGTAGAGCCAAGCCAGCAACGCCGTGCGCAGGTTACCCAGATGCAGATCTCCGGACGGGCTCGGGGCATAGCGCCCAGCGGGGCTGAGAAAATCCATGGCAACCAGTCTACGAGGAGTCCCGCGCGCGTCGGGGTCCTCTACTAGAATCTCCCCCATGGCTTCTGATGCGACGTATCCCCTGCTTGATTCTGCCGACGCCGAGAAGATGCTCGCCTTCGCGCGGGCCCAGGCGCCGGGGGTTTCTCTCCCCACCGATGAATCCGCCCACATTGATGAGCAGATCAACCGAGTACTCGCAGATGACAGGTTCTTGGGCAGCGTGGAGGACGCCGTCCCCGCCGCCCAGTACCTAGAAGCCCGCGAAACCCTTCGCGTGGCTGCCGGCACCATCGAGAACATCGACGATTCTCTCACCATTGCCTCACTGGGCGCGCTGACCGGACAGCCTGCGCTCGTGGCTACCGGCTATATCCGCGTGGCCCGCGCATGGCTGGATAACAACAACACTGAAGCGGCAGAGAAATTCGCAGCCAAGGCCGCTGCAGCTGGCGACGACACGGCGTTGAATGAAATTGCCGCAGCGCGCACCGTGGCCAGCCAAAAAGACTTCTCTGAATCCGCCCCCACCAGCGCGGAGGTGTCCTCCGGCTCCGCCAGCAACACCTCAAGCACCGACAGCAATGTATCACTGGCCGTGCTCCAAGAGCGCCTAGAATCTGCCAAAAGCGGTGAAGCGAGTGCAGTGAAAGGACACGCTGCTGAATTCGTGGCTATCAACGACGCCGTCACTGGAGGAGATTTCGACGGCGCAGGGGCCACGATGGGTGACATCCTCCGCACCATCCTCGAGTCCGCCGTGGGCGCGCTGTGGGCATCTAATTCTGCCGCCGACTGCGAGCGCGTGGCTACGCAATCTTTCACCATCCTCTCCAACGCACGGGCGGACGAGGAGTACCAGCAGCTCCCCGCAGTGATGCTAGCCCGCTTCTATAGCGATGCTGCACAGCACTCTTCTTCAGACTTAGAGCAGCGCGTGGCCTGCTTTGCCGCTGCTGCCCGCGAGTTCCAACGCTGCGGAGACCTCGATGGCGAGCTCCATGCTTTGCTCAAGACCGTGGCCCTCGATGTTCGCCACAGCGATCCAGAGGAGGCCTATGACATCTTGGCCTCGCGCTACGTGGATTCGCTCAAGCTCCAGAGCCTTCCCGTATCCGCCAAGTGGACCGTCCTGTATTCCGAAAGCCTCCGCTTGCAGGCGCAGGACATGTTTAAATCCACCCAGGTTTTGCTCGATTTCTTGGACCGGCATTCTGTCGCCGAAGCCACGACGCCGTCGGAGCAAAACGCCATGGCGGAGGTCGCCGAACTTTTAGGTGATCGCTACTCTTCCGCCGACGCAACAGACCGCGCGCGCAAGATGTACCACCTTGCGTTCAACCTCTTTGCCAAGGCCAATAATGTGCGCGCTCTCGAGGAGCTGCGCAAGAAGGCCTAAGCCCCGCGGTGCACGGGGCCTAGGCTTGTCACGCTTGGCCGCCGAACCACTGCCGGTTCGCAGGCAGCCACAGCAGCACAATGACCACCGCCGATGCGATGGACGCGGGCATGACCGAACTCGCCGGAATGAGCAGCACCACGATGGCGCTGATAACGGTCAGCGCAATCCGCGCGGACTGCTGCGCGTGCAGCACATAGGTGGTGAGGGCACACACCAAGAGAACCAGTACGGCAAGTAACACGCCGAGCTCAGTGGAGAGCTGGTCCGTGCGGCTTACCGCCGCCGGGCTGTTTTCAAAGGCGATGAGCCGGCAGATGTTGTATACCGCGTAGCTCGTGATGAAGACCTCCAGTACCGCTGCAATCTTCAACGGCCACGGTGCCCATTGCGCCTTCATATCGGCGGCACGGCGGGTCTGACGGACAGAATCGGTGACTGCACCGTAGCGATAGTCCGGTGCGGGCGCGGCAGGCGAGCCTGTCGGCGGGGTTCCTGGGGGTTGTGGGCTACCGAAAGTCATGACACATCCTGCGCAAAGACGCCGCGTTGGCTCAGCAACCAACGAATGGGATCCAGAACGCGGTAGGGCGCAATGCCGCTGCGGGCTAGCTGGCGGCCCGTCGGGGCCTCACCCAACGCGGAGACCACGAAGAAGCTACCGCCGCGCGGAGCTGCCGAATAGATCTTGTTGATGAGGTCATTAGCACCCAAGAAGCGCAACAGCGATTCGGCTTCAAGGTGGACCATCCAGCGGTCCGAATCGCGGAAGTTCCACCCGGTATCCCGGCGGAAAGCGGAGCCGCGGTTGGCCATGAGTTTCTTCCAACGCACGTCATCCACCTGCTCAAGTTTCTGCACCGTGTCGAACTTCGAGATGGTCACGGCCAGTGGCGGCGGGGTATCCGTATCGAGCAGCGCCAGCAGGTTGTCCAGAACCCGCAGGGAATCCGCACCGAGCTCACCAATATTGGGAATCAGACCGTGGATAAAGTCCTGAATTTGCTGCACACGCAGCGGGTCAAAGAGGAAAATCACCAAATCCGCGTGGGAGAAGAAAGCGAGGTTCTCGCGGTCGGCTTCGTTCTCTGGCGGGTTCTCCAAGTCTTCGCCCGCCACGTCGCGGAAGACCAAGTAATTCATGCGCTCGTGTCCCTGTTCATCAGGCCACTTACCGAGCTCAAAAATCAGTGGGTCGCGCTGGTAGGCGTCGGTAGCCACCGCACTTGGCGTGGGGTCCATGGCACGCATCTCCTCAAAGAGCGGCTTCTCATAAACCTCGGCGTAGCGCTCGCGCGTGGATTCATCCGCCGCTTGGACGGAGCGGTTGTGCTTGTGCGCCAGCTGCTTGAGCTGCTTGATCATCACCGCGGTGTAGAGCGACTTACCGGAGTTACGCGCGCCGGCCATGGCCACGCAATGTGTCACGGCGTCGGTCCATCCCTGCGGCAGCTCCCGGTTGGTGTATGGGCTTACCGTCACACCATCCTCGAGCGGTTTAAAGGTCCACGGGCAACGTGCCTGGCGCATTAGTTCCTCTCTTTCAGCATGGCAGTGACGCGGTCAGTCAATTCCGAAAGCTCCGTGTTCGCGCCGGATTCGAGCTGCTTGACGACGTCCCCGTCGATCACCGCGTACGCCACATGAGCCGGGGTTCCGTTGATTCGCGCGAGCTCCAGCTCCTGGCGTCCGATAGCGCTCGTGATGAGCACGACGGTGGGCACCTGGGTTTCCAGCATGGAAGTCACGGGAGAATCGGTGACGTAGATGACCAGCGAGGACGTGGAGGTGAGAGTCGGCAAGCGCCACGGCCGCTGACCTACACGCTCCGCTCCACTATCAATGACGTCCGCGATGAAACGGGTCAGCTCATCCACCTTATGGGTCTCGATGCTGTCCTGCCCATCAGTGGCGCGGAAGTGCCGGAAGGCATCCGAGAGCGCATCGATATATTTGGCGGTCGCCTCGACGATCTTCGGTGTGACATTGATCTGCATGGAGGCGGAACCATCGACGACCACGGTGACATTATCAAGGCCTGCGACATCCAGCTCCGCGCGACGCATCTTGGAGCGCACCTCGCGGGCGGAATCGGTGATTCCGGCGCCTTCGGTCGTGCCGAATGCTTCTAAGTGGTAGCTGCCGGATTCCGGGGTGACCTCGGCGAGGCGTTCGGCGGAGTCCTCGGCGGCGTCGATAAGCACGCGCGGGAACGTCACCGAATCACTCGAGTTGCTCACCGTCAGGCGGACCTCGCTGCGCAGGCCGAAGGTCCCATTCCGCTTCGGACGCACGACGATGGTGGCGCGCTCGGGCAGGGAGTGCACCATGATGGAGAGGTCGTGGACGCGCACGGCATCAACGCCTTCTCCCAAAATCGCCAGCTCCATGGAGGCGCCGCCGGTTCCCATCTCGAAGGCTTCGACGCGCAGGATGCCGTCTGAGCCGATGCGGCGGGACTCTCCGTCCCGCAGTGTGTATTTAGCCATGACGCTTATTTCCTTCTCTTACCTTCCGTGGAATCCCATGTTTCGACCGTGCTCACCGAGAGCTGCTCCCCGGTGTTGCCATGCTGTGTTCGGTTCAAAATGCGATGGGCCCGGTCGTTGCTGCATGGGAGCTGAGCGCTCCGCCAGCAACTGTGTCGTGCCATCTAGCAACATGGCGACGCGCCCCGTGGCATAGCGCTCGCAATGATCCAGTGCGATGATTCCGGCGAAGTGCGTAGCGGTGAGGTATCCGATGTGCTCGAGCTCGCGGTCCTCCCAGGGCTGCAGGGCATCCTCTGCTAGGAGGTTGAAATCCCGCGGGAAGTAGAAAACCCAGGAGGCAACAATCGCGGACATCAACAGCTTGTCCAACCCCTCACCCAACGAGTTTTTATCGAGGTAGGCCAGCTGGATGGAGCGACCACGGTGGGTATCAAGGTGCTCGATCCACCAGCGCGGATCGAATTCCTTGAGCCTATGCCACTCCTCGGCGCTGAGCCCAGGAACGTTGGCGTTGCCGCCCGACGCCGTTGCCGGCGCGGTGTCTGCACCAGCTGACGGCGCGGCCTCCGCCTTCGTGGCAAAAGGGTTCTCCTGCGCCGTGTTCGGCTCAGGCGCATCGAGGGGATTTGGCGGAGTACCCGCGGGTCCATGGCCCGGGAGCGCAAAAGGTGAGGAGTCTGCGATAGGTGCTCCGAAATCAGCTGGGTCCTGACCCCAAGAATCGTCAAAGCTCTGCGCGTCTCGCTGTGCAGGTTCGCTACCCGTTGCAGCGTTCTCCTCTGCTATGGGTGTCGAAACAGTGCGCTGCTCGGCCTGCTCTTGCTGTGGCTCCGGAGCCGCAGACTCAGCTTCTTCCGCGGCATTTTCTGCATAGGAGCTGACGTCTGGCAGGGCCTCATCGAGGGCGAACACGACCGGATTGCCGGGGATCGCCGTCTCCGCGAGACGCTGCTTCTCGCTCGGCGGCACCACGAGCATGGTGGAGGTGCTCAGCGGGAACTCATTGATGGCGGCGGCTTTTTCAAAAGTGGAGAAGCCGAAACCATCCTCCCCCACCTCGCGGGCGGTGGCAGCAATCCACAGCGCTGCCTGGTTATCAGGGGCCACGAGGATGACCAGGCCGTTGCGGGAATTCAACACTGTGGCCATGGCAGAAACCAGCGCACGGTTGAAGCTCGGATTCGGGTTCGGGGCTACCGCCTTGAACGGTGCGGGAAGCTTCTCTGGGTAGCGGAATTCGCCATCCAAAAACTCTTCCAACAACACGTCCGAGTGCAACGGTCCGCGCGCTGAGATCTTTTCCGGAATCTGCACCTTATCCACCTCGTAGATGGAAAAAGGTGCTGGGATGTCAGGAGAAAACAGGACCGTCGCCGGTGCCGGCGGGGTTCCCGTGCGCGAAATCGAGGTGTAGGTAAAGACGTTGCCGCCGCGGCCGGTCGCATCCAGGCCCGCGGGGACGGATACCATGGTGACCCACTTTTCCGCCTCAGGGGTGAGCGCAAAGACCGCAGTACGGCGAACCAGTTCCGCGCGCTGCTGGGCAGAGGGGAAATCCGGGATCGTCGTGCCGTTGTTGAGAGAGGTCGGCACGAAGGACACGAGCTCAGCCAACTCTTCTTGGGTGATATCACCGGCCTTCTGGCCTACACCCCAGCCACCGGCGCGGCCATTGGCACGGGAAAATGATGCATAGCTAAAGGCGCCGCCCATAACTACTGGCCTCCTTGAAAGTACTGATCCTGCGAATAATCCTGCCCGTAGTTCTGCTGGTCGTAGTTCTGCTGCTCATACTGCGCCTCATAGTTCGGAGCCTGATTCTGCACGGGTGGGTACAGCCCCAGTCGGTAGGACACATCGCCTTCTACCACCACAGCTTTATCTGATGCGCTCAGCGTCGAGGAAGCATCGCTGTAGCTTTCCGAGAAACCACTGAAGGCATCATCACCACCGAAGCTGTCGAACGAGGTATCAACCTGGCTATCAAAGCCCTCGACGGCGAACAGGCGGATGAAGCCGCCGCGCTGAATGCGCTCGCCTAATGCCACCGTGAAATCTGGGTGCTGCCCGCGCATCGGGCCCAAGCCATGAGCCACGTGCGTGGTGCTCTGCAGATTGGTCTCCACAATGCCGAGCGCCTCGCCGTCTTCGGGGAAAAGCGGCAGGCGGTCAGCTCGGTAGACCACCTGGCAGGAGAACTGGCGCTTATCGCCGTTGCCCAAGCTCCAGAGGAACACCCTGGCTTGGCCTTGGGAGGAATCGACCTCAAAGTCATAGGTCACTGGGCGCAGACCTTCGTACTGGATCACGCGCTCATTGCCCTCGGTGCGCTTGCCTGCGAAGACCGCATAAGGCTTCAGCCGCACGGTATCACCGTGCTGATCGAGGTGCAGGCGGATGCCTCCCTGGAGGTCGTAGTCCTCTTCGCGGATCTGATCGTGCTCGCGGTTGGTGGAGTACTCCACCGCCGTTGCACCCTTCGGCCAATCGAAGGTAATGAGCTGGCTGTCCACGCGCTCAATGAGCCGGAACTGGTCATCCTCAATGGACTGCACGCGCTGCAGCACCTTGGATTCACCTACCCAGGCATCAGCATCGTTGAAGTTCACTGGGGTGATGTAAACCTCGTACCAATCTGGCGGCCACGGCACCGTGGTGGTTTGGAAGGAGCCCGGTTCGGACACACCGCGGGTCTCACTGATAGCACTCGACAGTGCGCTTTCGACGTAGGTCTTCGGCACTGCGGACGTGCGCAGGTCCGCCTGCGGGGCGGTGGGCGTGAGATAAATCTTTACCTCGCCGGTCTTGGGCGAGTACCAATCCACCTCGATGGTGTCCTGTCCGTATTCGCTGCGGCGCTCGCAACGGGAGAGCTCCAGCTTCTCCAGCTCGCTGGCGAGCTTCACGGAGCGCTGGACTGCGACTTCGTCTTGGCTTTGCTCAGTAGCGCCGTGGAACTCCGCCTGGCCCAGCAAGGAGATGACGACGGTCTGTCCGGTCTCTTGCACCGGAATAGTCGCCTTGCGCCCGCTGCTGTCCACGTCTTGTTCGAAGCGCGGGGACAGCTTTTCCTTCTCGCTATCGCGGCAGGCATAAACCATGGCGCTCGAGTGCCCCGGCAGCAGGTCCCAAGACACCTGAATGGCGCCCTTGATGGTGGACACCTGAACGTTCACCGGCGGGAAGACCACGCCCGTGTCTCCCATGAATACCGGCTGGCTGTTGACAAGCTCACGAAGGTCGCGGCCCTTATAAGCCCATACCGCGTAGTGGCGCAAGCCTGTCTCGCCCGGCTCGTGTTCACGGTAGGCGGTTCCCTTCGTGTAGACGAGGGTGTCACCGGCATCCGGGGACGCCACCATCTCTGCGTCATCGGCGACGACTCGGTAGAACACCACCTCATCCGGCGCGTGCTCGAGCTCCGGCCACCACAGGCGCACCGGATGGCGCTGATCGGAATCCTCCGGCTCCGGTTCTGGCTCTATGCCGTAGCCAGGCTCTTCTTGAGATTCCTGCTCCAGCGCCGCCTCTTGCGGCACCTCGACTTCAAACTCGATGCCGGGGGCTTCCCAGTTCGGGTCCTGGCGAAACTGGTACTCCGCCTTAATCCCGAAACCAGGGATGGTGATGTAGTCCTCTTCGTTAACCTGAGTCTTTTGCTCTTCCTCTGCCTGCAGTGCCTCCCACTCGGCGAAGAAATCGTGCGGCTGTGCCGCTGCTTGCGCCGGTTGGGGTTGAGCCGCGGAACCTGTCTGCGCTACACCGGCGGCTGCAGCGGCACGCTGTGCTTGCTCGCGTTGGCGGGCCTGCGCTTCAGCCTGTGCGGCGCGCTCGCGTTCTGCGCACTCCTGTGCCGCGCGTTCTTGCGCGGCACGTTCTTGCGCTGCCCTCTCTTGTGCCGCGCGCTCCTGCGCAGCACGTTCCTGGTCCACCGCAGCATTGCGCGCCTGCGCGCTCAGCTCCGGGTGCTCGACCGCTTCGCCGTTATACGCGGCGGCAATCTGCTCGGCGAACTGCCTAAACGGCGCTGATACAGCTGCACGCACATCATCGGCGTTTACGCGCTTGAGCTGGTGCAGGGACTTAAGCTCACTCAGCGGCACATCCGCAATCGAAGGTTTCTGATTGTGTGTCATCAACGTTCCTTAAGAAGGTCTCGTCAGAAAGTTTCGTCGAGGTCTGAGAGGTCCGGCGCTTCCGGCCGGCCAAACGACGGCTGCGCAGTCGGGCTTTCGCTATTGCTCTGCCCCGGCGACTTGAAGCCCATGTGGTCCATGTCATCCAGATCATCCAAGGAGAAGTCCGAGGAATCCTTAAAGGACGGAGCACCAGACGCCGCATCCGGGATCAGGTACTTGAAATCAGTGATCCTTCCGTACTGCACCACGGTCACAGAACGTGAGAGCTGACTGGTCAGTGCGGTCTGGCTGTCCACCTCCACGATGCGGGTGCGCGAGCCGTCGATTTCGGTATATCCTTCAGCGCCGCCCGCATTGGTCAGCGCATTGGGGCTAAAGGCCTGAAGAGCACCCTTTTCCTGGTTCATGCCGTCGAGGAACTCGGCGGTGCTCTGAACGCGGCTGCCGCCTTCCTCGCGGAAGGTCACGCGACTGAGGTATTGCTGCAAGCTGCGGGCCATGCGTGGATCCGTAATGACCTTCTGCCATTCCTGTTGCTTGAGGTCGCGGTCCTGCATATAAGGGTGGTCAAGGCTGCGCGATAGGTTATCTAACGCAGTGCTGGAGCCGAGGCCAGCCATGCCCCACATCTCATTGAGCGCCACGGCCGAGTGGCCAGTGCGGTTGCGCTCAAAGGTGTCATTCATGTCATCGAGGAGGGACTTGAGCGAGCGGTGTGCCCACTCCGTCTGGAAAATGTGGGAGCGGATTTCATCCGTCATGCGCACGGCATCATCGCGGTTGAGCACGGCCTGAGCAATGCGAGCGTTCTCCGGAAGGCCCGACTGCGGCGTCCGCAGGTGATCGCTCGACGTCTCCTTGCGCCCAAAGGGCGCGTAGATAGCGCGGCCCAGCAATGCCGACCAGCTCAGGAACTGGTTATAGGCATTAGAGATACGCGAGATTTCGGCCGAGGCCGTCGCCAGATTCTGCGCGGCGATCTCTTGGTTGCGGTTCAACAGCTTGCGGCGCTGCACGTAGTCAAAGATCTCACGCTGAGCCTTGGTAAAGACCGCCCAAGAACACACAAGGAAAAGAAGAACAGCCAGGATGATGCCCACGACGTACCACGGCCAGTCGAACCACTGCAGGTACTCACCCAACGGCAAGTCCGGGTTGTAGCGGCCGGCCACCATGTAGGTCATCAGAGCAAGCACTACGAAGAACACAATCCACATCGTGCGCAGCTTTCGGGTCAGCGCTTTGTTCTCCGCGTTGAAGTCACGCGCTTGGAAGCTGTTGGCCAACTCTTGCAGTTCACGTGCCTTGGCGTGTGCGTCGCGGTACTTCTGCTGGGCGTGCCCCAGCTTCTCCCACAGGCCCTGGCCCACCTTCCACGCGAAGGTGGTGCTGTTCTTTGCTCGCCACGAAGCAAACTCGTGCTTCTTGCGGCTGACAGCTTCATTGCGGGTCTGCTGGCTGGTGTACTCAATATCGGCGGCGAAGCGCTCGGCACCCACCGGATCGAAAGGCGCGACGGTTGCTTGGGACTCGTGCGTATAGCCCAGAGTGCTGGTCATGAGCGGATGGAAGCCCTCGAAAGAAGCGCTGACATCCTGCACGGACTGGCCACCGTATTGCACGATGTACATGTTGCCCTGGTTATTGCGCAGCCCCTTGGTGTCGATGCTGTCGCGCCAGGATCCATCGACAAGCCCCAGCGCATAATCGTGATAGGCCTCCCACGTGCGCGAGAGTTGCGGCTCCTGGCCCAAGGAGAACTGCTGCTCGCGGGCAACTCGCATGGTGTGCTCACTGGCTTGGCGCAGCTCGTCGACGCTCGTCGCACCGCTGCCCTTACCGGAGTGCCCGGCCAAGACGACCTCCACGCTGGAGTCCGCACCGTAGAGCATCTTCTGCAGGAAGGTAGCCGCGTTCTTGTTCATTGCACCGCGCTGGCCCTCGACCCAATCCTGCGGCTTGCCCACCACGGTGGACCAGTACAAACGCAGGTTATCCTTCAACGCCGCCCAGCCGCTGACTTTGTGGGACTGCAGCTCCTCATAAGCGGTCGGAGCGCTCACCAACGGGGAAATCTCCTGGTTGATGAACATCTGGGCGCACTGATCCGTCAGCTGCTCCGGATTGGCGTAGTGCACGGCGCGAGAAATGTTATTGACCTGCGGCTGCGGTAGGCGCTGGCCGGGATCGAAGACGGCCTTCCTGACCTTGTCCTCAATATCACCGGCATCGATGGTGCGGTGGAAGGCACGCACCAAACGGAAGCGCTGCCGGTCACCGGTCTCGATGACGCGATGCGTATCCGGGTCCAGCACTGCCGGCTCGGGCATGCCGCGCCACAAACCGAAGATGCTGGCTACGGCTGGGGCTGCAAACTGTGCAAGCTCGAAACCGTTGGCAGTGCGCTTGATGGGGCGAATACGCGAGGAGGCCGGGGTTCCACCCTCCTCTGGGGAGAGCACGAGGTTACTCCAGCCCTGCAGCGGAACGATGTCCACGCTCTCACGCGGCAGGGCGGAGAGCAGCAAACGCACGCGCAGGTTGGAGGCTTGAATCAGGCGCTGATCGACGGCCCCGACCCACTCCGTGAGCTTGGCGACGTCCTGCGGTTGCTGAGCATCCATCGGGTCAATGGTGGCGAGGAGGACGTCCCCGCTGAAGCTGCGGAGGGCATCGTCGAGCGTCGACAAGCGCGCCGTGCCCTCCTCCGTGAAGGAGCGCACAACGGCCCCGTTGGTGGGGTGGGCATAGTCAATCCAGAGGAAGTCCTGCAGGAGGCCAACCGCACGCAAATCGCTAAGGCGCGAGCGGATATCATCCGCCGTGGCGCCGTGTCCGAAAAAGATTACGTTCGTCATTAGAAGGTGTCATCCAGGTCGTTGAGGTTGAATTCCGGTGCGACGTCCTGGCCAAAGCCGGAATCGGAGCTACGCACCTGCGGGGCAGGCTGGGCGACGGGATTCTCCGCCACAGTCTTGGCCTGGTTCAGGTAATTGCGGATAACCGGAACTACCTCGATGACGTCCAGCGCCAAGTCACGGTAGTACGGCGTATGCGATGCGACCTCGCGGGAGCGTACCTCCGCAAAGGGCTTTTCCTTCCGTCCCTGTCCCGGCAAGGAATTGGTGTGGCCCGGCACGAAGTGGTCCGCACCGCGGGTGAACTTATCCAGCTCCTCCACGAAGGATTCGTAGCGGTCCTGGATGGAGGTACCCATGACTCCGCGGTTCGGAGCTTCACCGGATGCCAAGAACTGCGCGAGGCGGTGAACCACCGGGTGCGTGGATGCACCGGAATGGGCGAAGTCCAGGCCGTCGTCGAAAAGCCCGCGCAACAGCTGGTATGGGTAGAGCGAGGAAGCGAATCCGTAGCGCCCGGTTTCCTGCACCTTCGCGTAGGCGATGAAGATGGACTCCAGAACCGAAGGCATCCAGTCGGACTTCTTGATCATGCGGCGCGGCGAGATAAGCAGCGGATCCGGGAAATCAACCCAGCCGTTCACGCCACCATCCGTGTCATCGAAAATGTGGGCTGCCGCATTGGCTGCATCGGCGTTGGAAATGTAGACGCGGCCGGTAATGCGTCCGATGATCCAGCCCGCCACCATGGCCTGACGCTCCGTCTTCGTCAGCGGCAGGGCTGCCGGCAGCGGACGGGTGCGGCGCTCCGACCACCAGGAACCATCGAAATTGTCCTGCTTCTCGATGTCCTTGGCGATGTAGTTGAACATCGAAGAGAAGACGATCGGCGAGTAGTTGGGGTAGGAACCGAAGATCTCGATGTGCTGAACGTGATCCGACATGTTTAGCGAGTTGCGCAGAGCCACCGTGGAAGGCCCGTCAATCTCCGGGCGGCTGAGCACCGACTCCAGCTGGGAGGCAATGCCAGTTTCTGCGGAGCCAAGCTCCGCAAATGGGATATCGGAGAAGGAGTAGGTGTACTGCACGGACTTGCCGTGGATGCGCTGAACCATGTCGTCGTTAACAGCAGCCAACGGGCGGGCATAGCTCAGGGCCAGCTGGAAAGCCTCGATGAAGCGGCGCTGGCGCTCAGCGTGCTCGACCTCGTTGATGTCCGGGGTAAGAGTGAGGTAGCGGCGCAGATCCACCGAGTTGAACTTCTGGAACTCATAATCACGGCGGTTAATCCACTGGCGCGAGCGCTCCAGCAGATCAGTCGGGCGGATCTTAGCGTGGTAGTGCGCGCGCTGCGATTCGCGGGACTCACCACTTTGCGGATGGCGCGAGAGGTACTTGGACACCCAACCAGCACGGTTGGAGTAGGCATCGTTGGTACGCTTCTGCGGGGCCAGGGTGTCATTCGGCGCCTGGGCCGCATCGAGCGACTCCCATTCACCGCGGATGACCGCACGCACCGCAAAGGGATAAGCCTGCTCGTAGTTGGTGACATCCGAGGTGGACTGCTGGCCCTGGATGGTACGCAGCATCTGGTCCCGGTAGTCTGAGATGAAGGTGTTGACATCAGTCAGCATGATCTCGTTCTCGGCACCCTTGAAGCGGGTTTCCACGACCTCATCGAGCTCTGTTGGCCACGAGTTGACCTCGTCTGTGCGGACGTCGGCCAACTTGTTGGTCTCCGGGCGCTTTGACACGGCCTTCTCCAACACCGCGTGGGCATCCCCCAGCTCGCGCTTAAGGTGGAAGAGGTTCTCATCGGCATAGTCCTGCAGGACATCCTTGAGCAGGTGCGCAATGGCCATAAGGGCGTAGCTGTAGAACTGGTTGAAGTACAGACCCATCAGAGCATTAACCGTAGGAGTCGGGTCCGTCATCTGGCCCTTGCCAGTCAGCGGGCTGAGGATTGGATCCGCGCCTTCCGGCTTCGCCAACACGCGGGTGTTCTGGTAGTAGCCAGAGTACTCAGACAGGCACGGCAGGAGACGGTCAGAGTTGGTGAGCACATCCGTGATCTTGGAGAGCATCTCGCGCACATAGGGCACGCCCACCGCAGCCAGCTCCGACTCCACGGTGGCGAGGACACCATCGCTGAAGAAGTTGGCGTAGCGGTAAACAATGTCATACGCAGCATTGTTCAGAACCGATGCGATGGCCTGCTCATTGCGGGGATCGGCCATGTTGCCCTCAAACTCTTCGCGCCATTCGTTGACGTTGCGGCCCTGGCCCACCGGAATGAAGTTCTGCAGGTGCTTCGCGGCGCTGTCCGCGGCTTGCTGGGCTTGGCCACCGAACACACTGTTGAGCCAGTTCCAGACGCTACCGCTATCGATCTGTCCGCCCTGTGCCCAGGAAGGATCAAGCGTCATAGAGCTAAAGGCGCTAGGCAGGCGCTCCTCCAACTTCTTCGCAATCTGCATCTCGCCGGCCTCGGGGTTCTGCGGATCGAGGTGGCCGTTGAAGAGGCGCTCGAAGGCGCTGCGGGCAAGGCGCTGGGAAGAGTATTCGGCAAAGCGGTCACGGCCCATCGAAACCTGGGCATAACCCAGCGAACCCCAGGGCAGGCGCCCCCACGGCGTGCCGTCCGGGCGATCCCAACCGAAGAAACGGCGGCCGCCATCACCGGCCGGGGTGTTAGTCAGCGCGTAGGACACGAGGTTATCGCTGGCCTTGGTGGAAGCCATCAGCCCCGCCAACGCGCGGCCCAAGCCGCGGTAGATGGACATGGCGGAACCATCGCCGAAGCGAGCGCTGGTGGTGCCCATCTTGGAACCAATGGGGAAAATACGGCCGAAGGTCTGCCCCTCCGGCGGGGTTCCCATGTCGAAGGCCTCAAAGATAGCGCGGTCGTGATCATACGCATTACCCATCTGTGCGGCGACAACCTCACCGAACATAGCCAGCGAGTTCGGCCACGCGCCGGCCATGTCATCCGCCTTGTTATCGGCGAAGATTTCCGGGGTGTACATGAAGATGAGGGTGCCCTGCGGGTTCACGTTCGGAATAGTGGTGAGTACACGGCACACATCCAAGAACATCGAGGCGCCCGCGCCACCTGCCATGGAGGAGACAACGAGGACAACCGGCTGGGAATCACCGGTATCGGTGTCCAGCTTGGTCTGCTTGTAGTTGAGGCGGTTGAGCTCCTGGATTGCCTCCTGCGTGAACATCTCATCCACCGCTTCCTTGAGCGACTGGCGGATCTTCTTGAGATTCGGCAGGGTCAGCATACGGCCAATCGCGCGGTACTGGCCGGCGCCATCAGCCAGCTTCACGTCATTGGTAGAGGGGTTGCGGGTGGCCCACGTTGCGATCTCACCGAGCTTGCCGGCACGGCCCAGGATGCTGGACACGCCCTCATCGAAGGTGTTGTAGTTCTGGCGAGCACCAATGCCCACGTAGTGGCCGCCATTCTGGGTAACATTCGGCAGCTTCTGCGGGCCCGCTTCCTCCTCGAGCGGCACGTCGATGTTGACGAACTGCCAGGCCTTGGGCAGCTCGGTCATGTCCGGGTCGATGTTTCGCAGCTCGGCCTTGAGCTGGTCCATCATGAACGCCAGCGTCTTGGCGCCGGAGCCACCGCAACCGACGACGAGGAACTTCTTCATCTTTAACTACCTTTCGAAGGGGAGGTTCGCTTCTGTGCTGTTTATGTCTGTTGTGTGCTGCTCTGCCGGCTTAACCCTGGGAGCCAAATCCCGGGGCTGGGGGCCAGCCGCCGTTATTACCAGGGTTACCAGGATTGTCTGGGCGCTGCTGGCCCGGTTGGCCAAAGCTCGGGCCGCCGCCGAAACCAGATCCACCACCAAAGTGTGGTGCTCCGCCGAAGCCGGGGCGTCCCGGCTCTTCAGCGCGACCTGGCTGGTTCTGAGGTGACGGTCCGGAAGGCTGGGACTGGCCGAAACCGCCAGGTTGCGGTGCCTGCTGGCGCCCACCCGGGTGGGGAGCGCCCTGCTGCGGTCCACGTTGCGGCGGCGGACCGCTCGGCGGCTGGGAGCCGGGCTGGTTCTGCTGGACCGGCTGCCCCGGTTGGCCTGCCTGCGGCGGCGTCTGTGCCTTCTCAGCCTTTTCGGCTGGGAATTCGACTTGATCAAAGAGTTGCAGGGCCTGGCGGCTGATCTCCTTCGACATCTCGTCGTATGCGCTGGCCTGTGCCAACGTATCGATGGTCATGACAATCTCGCCAGAATCGCGGTCCTTCTTGTTACCGATGAAGAACCACGTGTTCTGCACCGCAAGCGGCAACACTGCCCGGTAACCGGACTTCTTGCCCTCGCCGGAGATAGTGCCATCGCGCTGGACCTCCACGTGGGCGGCAGTGAAGGGGCTCAGTCCCATCTTTACCTTGGCATCATTGCTGCCCAAGCGGGCAGAACGTGCAGAGGCTTCCACCGGAACGGCACCCTGGAACTCATCCTTGGACACCGCAAACGGGCGGCCGGTGTCGGTACGCACGAGGTTCGCACCATCACGGCGTACCGGGATGGTCTTCGTAAACATGCGGGGCTTTTCCGGAATGCGGCCGCTAAACCACTTCATGAAGTACAGAATGGCCAGCGGAATCAGCAGTGCCAGCAGTACCGCCAAGACAAAGGAGAGGCCGAAAGCAAACTTGCTCAGTGGTGCGGTCATGGAGCCCTGCAACGTCAGCGGCAGCTCCATCTGCTGGTTGTCCTCAGCAGACTGCAGGTTAATGACCGGCTCCACGCGCAGTGGTCCATCCGCCATCTCTTCCACGCTGAGAGTCACCGGGATGGTTGCCTTCTCATCCTTGGAGAGCTCGAGTGCGGAATCTTCCGAGTTGTGCTGAGAACTCACTGCAACGGAAGGAACTCCCGCGGGAAGCATTCCACCATCAGAATCCATGGTCTGGTCTGCCACCCACACCTTGCCGGGGCCGGTCACGGGAACGTCGACGGTAATCTCTTTCTCCGTCATGGTAATTGTCTGCGCCGAGCCCACCGTCGGCATATTGACCGGGGTAACCGTCAGCGGCGTTTCCGCGTTGATGGGGTCCAGCTTCGAGCCCGGGCGCTCACCCGTTTCTTTGGTGGTGATCTCCACGCGGGTTCGCAACTGACCGGATGCCGCGTTTTCCACCTTGTCCAGCGGAATATCTACCTGCTGTCCATCGGTGATCGGCGCATTCTCTACAAGGGTGACCGGGGTGCCGTCCTCTGGTACGAACTCCGCGTAGAGGGTTCCCTCACCCTCCAGCGCACGTGGCTCGCCCTTGCCATCGACCAACTGTCCCTTCAGGATCTGGTCCGAGTTAATGCCGCCTTCTACCTTGGCCCCGTCTTCGGTCTTGAGGTCCAGGTTAAGGCCCGGCACCATAACGACGGAAGCGAGGTACTCGCCGTCCGTACCCTCAGCCGCCTTGTAACCAAAAGTCCATGCTCCGGCCCAGGAATCGCCATCCTTTTCCATAGCGATATCAACCATGCCCGGCAGCTTGTTGTTCTCCGTCACGGAGACCTTCGCGCCAGCGACGCTCGTGGTATCGGGTTTAAGCTCCACCGTTTCGCCATCGGGACCAGTCAGGGTCGGAATGAGGTCGCCTTCACCCACCGAATTCTTCGGCACCGCGGACAAACGCACAGGGGACACGGAGTTATCAAGGACGAAATCAAACTGGTCCTTGAAGTTACCTTCCTTGGTTACACCACCCGAGGTAGGGATGAGGTTACGGAAAGCCGCGAACAGCGCTGCTGGGTCCTCACCCGCGTCAAAGAATGCACCGTTCGGGGCACCCTGACCGCAGTCTTCTCCCTCCGCCATGCGGGTGAGCTGGCGAACCTGATCTTGGGCTTCCGCAGCCGGAACGAGGCCCACGTTGAAGAGGCGAATATTGGAGTTGCGGAACGCGGTGACAGAGGAATTGACCTCACACAGCTTGTCCTGCGCACCCTGGAGATCGTTGGCTTCGGCATCCGTGTAGTACTTGCCATCGGTAAAGAACACGATGCCGCGGCAGCTACTGCCTTGGTGAGAAGCCAGTTCCTTCAACGCGCCTTTGTAGGCCGCGCCGTAGTTGGTTTCGAGGTCCGCTACGCGGTCCTCCTTGCGGAACTTGTCCAATTCCCCCTGCAGGGCATCGCCGTTACCGGAGACGTTGGTCCATCCACCGTACTCGGCCGGATCGCTGTAATAGTCAGAACCAAAGCCGGCGAGTTTCACGTTGATGTCTGCGCCATTGTCTTCACCGAGGTTGGCCAGCTGCTTTACGATGTCCGCCGTGGCATCAACGCGGAAGGCATCGGCATCCGTCGGCTGCGAGCCCTCATACCCCACCAACGACGCTGATTGGTCAAGAACGAAAAGCAGGTCTGCAGATTTCTCGCTGGCAATACAGGAGCCGAAATCAGACAAGTTCTTTTGTGAGACTTCTGAGAGCGAGGATTCGGAACCGATTCCCTCAGGGCGTTCTTCCGGCTGAGCTTCTGGGGCTTCAGGAGCTTCCGGAGGTGGCGGCGGAGCGTCCTGCGCTACCGCTCCCAGGCTGCCACCGAAGCCAGCGATTGCCATCGCCGCGGATAGGGCAAGAACTCGAGTGAACTTCTTCATTAGGCGCCAACCGCCTTTCCTACGTAGAAGGCGATTTCCACCGCAGCAATAATGACAAGAACAAAACTTCCACCCATGATGATGCGGTAGAGCAAGGTTTGCGTGGTGTCCTCAACATAAAAGGTCTCGGCTTGACGCTGCGTGTTCTTCAGCGTGTACAGGCCCAAGAGAATAAAGGACACGATTCCGGCCAGCAGCCATCCACCGATAGCCAGGACAAAGAACACAGTCTGTGTCGGCGAAGCGATGAGCGGCGCGATCACCAACAGGATCAGCGCGATAACCGCAGAAACGCCAGCGGCGATGAGCAGCGGCCATGGCCCCTTCGTCGGACTCGTCGGTGCTGCCACCTGACGGCGGTAATCCGGTGCGGGCGAGGATTCACCGAAACCATCAGACGAGCCCGGCGCGCCAAAGGAGCCGCCTGCACTCGAACCTGGGTTATTCCCCGCAGGGCTCGCCGGATTGGGGGCAGAACCGAAACCAGAGCCCTGGCCAAAATCAGCACCGGGGGAAGGCTTCTGCGCGGGGTTCTGGGCCGGATTGGGGGCTCCAAAGCCACCGAAGCCCCCAGACCCACTGGGCGCACCGAACCCGGAACCTCCACCTGGTTGATCAGCTCCTTGCGGCGGACGCCCGCCAAACTGTGGTGACGAGCCTGGGGAACCAAACGTCATATCGATGACCTTCCCTAATACGAAGTTGGGCCACCGGCGAACCTGGTGCCTCCCCCCATCTAGCGACGCGGAAGGTAGAAGATCAGCCGGACAGCTCTAAGGACTAGAAACCAAGGTAGCCGCACCCCCTGACACGACGTGTCTTTCACGGCCTTCGAAATTCGAACGCGCCCGAATCACTTCGAGCGCGCACCGTGCACACAATAGACAGGAAACGTTCAGGGAATACGAAAACGTTGCAAGCAAAAGAATGCCATACTGCGTGCATTATTTCTGCCCAGTTCATAGATCTTTATGGGCACAGCACCAAGAGCGCACCCCCGAAACAGCCAGTTCCGCTGCAGGTTCTCAGGAAACAGCCGGGTGAGGGAGCACTCCCCATTTCTGCTTCCCCCAGTTTCGTGGAAAAATGCTGTTCCATGACAACTCAATCGGCAACCGCAACCACCACAAACGGTGGCGAGAGCATCCGATTCATCCCGGTACATTCCACCTTGTACCCGTGGCTGGTCGCGGTGTTCGTCGTTACCTTCCTCATCTCGAACATCAACGCCACGAAGGGCGTCCAGCTCGGCCCACTCATCACCGATGGCGCCTTCTTCCTCTTCCCCATCGCCTATATCGTGGGCGATGTTCTCTCTGAGTGCTATGGCTTCAAGTCCACCCGCCGCGCCGTGTATATCGGTTTCGCCATGGCGCTTCTGGCCGCAGTTTCCTTTTATATTGCAATTTGGCTGCCCGCGGCTGATTTCTACGAAGGTCAGGAAGCCTTCGCCGCCACGCTGGGCCTCGTCCCGCAAATCCTGCTGGCTTCCCTCGTCGGCTACGTCGTGGGCCAGCTGCTCAACTCCTTCACCTTGGTCAAGATGAAGGCCCGCTCAGGCGAGAAGGGTCTCATCGCCCGCCTTGTTGCTTCCACCGTCGTCGGCGAATTCGGCGATACCCTGCTGTTCTGCGCCATCGCAGCACCGGTCATCGGCATCGATTCCTTCAGTGGCTTCCTGAACTACGTCATCGTGGGCTTCCTCTGGAAGACCGCCTGCGAGGTCATCATGCTTCCGCTAACCACGCTGGTTATCTCCTGGGTCAAGCGCCGCGAGGATTACGCACCTATCGACGAGGCCGAAACCTCTACGGCAACACAGCCTCAGTAACAGCAACAGCTACCCGTCCCGAATTTTCACCCCCTTGGCACACACTGTGCTGAGGGGGACTATTTCTCTCTTCCCTTTACTCTCCCCATTGAATACAATGTATTCACGATGGTTAAGGAGGAAATATGGCTACTTTGACAATTCGCATGGATGATAACGACGCTGAACTCGTTCGAAATCTAGCCACATTTGAAGGCCGTACAATATCTGATTTTGCCCGAGCAGCGCTTTTAGAACGGGTCGAAGACTACTACGACCTTCAGGAACTGCGCGCAGCAATGGCAGAGGATTCTGGCGAACGGTTTAGCCTTAATGAGGTCCTCGAGGATCTCTAAAGATGCCGGAGAGAATTACTTCATATCACGTCGAATTCACGTCGAAAGCCCGCAAACAGCTAAAGAAGTTTGACCGATTCGATGCGCGAATCATCGTGACGTGGATCCAAAAGAACCTCGAAGGCTGCGAAGACCCTCGAGCTCTCGGAAAAGGATTGACTTCAAACCGTTCAGGCGAATGGCGCTATCGGGTCGGTTCTTACCGCATTCTGGCGTACATCCACGACCAGAAAGTAACGATTGAGGTATTCGCTATTGGCCACCGGAAGGACATCTACGATGCATAAGCATCGACGAACTTCACTCCTCCCTATCCTTGGCCTGGCCACGGCTCTGAGTATTGCTGCATGCTCGGGTACGGAAGAAGACCCGTCGCCCGAAACGACGAGCGACGCGGCACCGGAAACGACGACGGTGAGTAGTGAGGCGTCGCCAAGCGCAGCGCCCACCCCTCCCCCGCTCAATGAGGGCCCGGCACCAGCACTGACCGGCACGTTTGAGATGGACGGCCCAGCCACCATCACGGGCGCGACCTATGATTCAATGCCCTTCGTCGTGCCCCTCAACCCCGCCGGACCGCAAGAGACCATGGTGCGCTGGGTCCAGGACTGGGGTGAGTCACCCGCCACGGCGGAGCAGGGCACCACCTACGTGTTGGGCCATGCCTGGGGCCAGCAGAAACTGGTATTCAACCCCTTCTCCGAAGTGGTCACCGCCGACGTTGATCTGAACAACCCCACCACCGTGGAGGGCCTCGACGGGGCGCAGGTGCAGCGCTTTACGACGCCCATCCTCAACGGCTCCCACATCCGCATGACCTCCGAGGGCGGTGCCGGGCGCGAGTGGATCGTGGATAACGCCTTCCTAGTTGACAAGGAACAACTAGGCAGCGACGCCGACCTGATGAATACCGAGGTCCCCGGGCGTATCGTGCTCATTGCGTGTGCGGTGGACGGCACATCAGACTTGGAGTACAACGTCATCGTCACCGGTCACTTGGCGTAATAGCGCCCCAGGAATTCATCGCGATAAGCCTCGTAATAGCCGCCATCGATGGACTCCCGAATGTTATCTACCAGGCGGATCATGAACTCCAGGTTGTGGATAGTGCACAGCGTGCCAGCCAAGAATTCCTTGGCTTTGAGCAGGTGGTGGAGGTAGGCACGGGAGTAATTCTCCGAGACGTAGCCGCCAAATTCCTCATCCACACCAGCAAAGTCACGCTTGAAGCGTGCATTGGTGAGGTTCATGCGGCCATCAAGGGTGTAGACGCCACCGCGGCGCGCCAGGCGGGTCGGCGCCACGCAGTCGAAAGTATCGGCACCAGCCTCAACGGCGGTAAAGATGTCATCCGGTTCAGAGATACCCAGCAGGTGCCGGGGCTTATCGACGGGCAACTCATCGCACACCCAGCCCACAATCGTTCCCAGGTTCTCCTTCTCTAAAGCGCCACCGATGCCGAAGCCTCCGAAGCCGCGCCGGCCATTCGCTTCGGCGCGATCGGAGAGCTCCACCAGTCCGCGGGCAGCTTGGCGGCGCAGGTCCTCATACTGCGCGCCCTGCACCACTCCCCACAGGGACTGGCGCGGCTTCTGCGGGCCGCGGGCAAGCGTCAAGCGGTCGTGCTCATCCAGGCAGCGCTGCGCCCAGCGGCGCGTGCGCTCGACAGATTCCTCCTGGTAAGTGCGGGTATCAACGAGCGTGGTGAGCTCGTCGAAGGCGAACATGATGTCCGCGCCCAGACCATGCTGGATCTGCATGGAGACCTCCGGGGTGAAGCGGTGTGTGGAGCCGTCGATGATGGATTTAAAATCCACGCCATCCTCATCGACCTGCGCCATACGCTCCTTCTTGGCCGCACGGATATCGGAGTCCGTTAGGTCCGCCACGTCCATGGCGAGGACCTTTTTGAAACCCACGCCGAGGGACATGACCTGGAATCCGCCTGAGTCGGTATACGTCGGCCCATGCCAATTCTCGAAGGCAGCCACGCCACCGGCCTCGTCCACGATGTCGTGGCCCGGCTGCAGGTAGAGGTGGTAGGCGTTGGACAGGATGGCCTGGGCTCCGGTCAGGCGAATCTGCTCCGGGGTCAGCGTCTTCACCGTGGCCTTGGTGGCCACCGGGATGAAGGCCGGGGTCTGGATATCACCGTGCGGGGTATGGATAACACCGGTGCGGCCGTGCTTTCCCGGTTGCGCTGGACCGCTTAAATCCAGCTCCTTCTTCACGTCGAAGGAAAGGTCGGTCTCAAGCTGCGGCTTAGGGTGAGTCATAGGGAACTATTCTACGGGCTGCGCTGCCTTATCCTCTGCTTCACGGGATGCTGCCGCGTGTTTGCGCTCCCATTCTTCTTCCAACGCCGTGCCCTCGATGTCGAGCTGTGGGATCAGCTTGTCCAGCCACTTCGGCATCCACCAGGTGGTGTGCCCCATGAGGAACATGGTGGCGGGGACAAGCGACATGCGGACTAGGAAGGCGTCGAAAAGCACGCCCGCCGCCAGCGCGAAGCCGAAGATCTGGATGAAGGGCAGCGGCTGGCTGATAAAGGCCACGAAGACGGAAATCATGATGATGGCCGCGGCGGTGACCACGCGGGCACCGGCGGTAAAGCCGGCGATGGTGGCCTCATCATTGGCGTTGTACTTGCTGTACTTGCCACCGCTGCCCTGCGGGTAGCGGGAGAAGTGCTCACGCATGCGGGTGACCAGGAAGACCTGATAGTCCATGGCTAGGCCGAAGGTCACGCCGATGAGGAAGATGGGCATGAAGGAAATCAGCGGGCCCGGCGCGGGCACCAGGCCGGTGAGACCGTCCTGCCACACCAGCACGGTCAGGCCGAAGGCACCGCCGACGGAAAGCAGGAAGCCTAAGCCCGCCACCAATGGGACCAAGATGGAACGGAACACCGCCAACAGCAGGAAGATGGCCAGGCCTACCACGATGGCAAGGTATGGCCCCATGGCTTCCTCAAGGCGCTCGGTGATATCGAGCTGCACCGCGGTCAGACCAGTCATTCCGATCTCGGCACCGGTGGCATCCTCCAGCTCCGCACTAGCGGTGCGCAAGGCGGAGGCGGTGCCAACCGTGGCCTCATCCGTCGGCGCTGTGGTGGGGCTGACCATGATCTGTGCTGCCTTCATATCCTGGCTCACACCCACCAGCTGGGCGTGCTTGACCCCGCCGACCTGGTTCAGGCGCTGCACGGAATACATAAAGGAGGACAGCGCGGCCTTCTTCTGCTCGTCCTCTTCGCCCTCCTGGCCCTGGATATAGGGCTGCAGCGCCGCGGAATCCGGGTTGGCGTTAGCGCCATCCACGATCACCAGGAAGGGGCCGTTAATGCCGGGGCCAAAGCCCTCGGACAGCAGGTCCGCCGCCTTGCGCTGGGTGGTATCCGGATTAGACGTGGTATCCGCCGGAAGCGCCAGCTCCATGTGCAGAACCGGAGCGGTCAAAGCACCGAGGCCGAGCACCACCAAGGCCATGACGACACCGGGGACACGCTGCACCGTGCGCACCCAACGGTTACCCATCGTTGGCTTCGTGCGGCGCGGGCGGCGCTTCGTGGGGTTGCCGGCCACGCCGGGGATGCGCCCAGCGAAGGCTTTATCACCGAGCAGCCCCAGCATCGCGGGCACCAAAGTCAACGCCACAAGCACGGCCATGAAGACCGTGCCCGCAGCGGCCAGGCCCATGGCGGTAAGGAAGCTAATACGCGCCACGAGCAGCGCAAAGAGCGCGATGAAGACCGTCGCGCCGGCAAAGACCACGGAGGATCCCGCCGTGCCAACGGCCATGCCGGCGGCATCTGGCCCGTCCATGCGGGAACGCTCCTGCCGGTAACGCGACATGATGAACAGCGCATAGTCGATGCCCACGGCCAGGCCAATCATGACGGCCAACACCGGGGTGAGGTTGTTGAGCTCAATCCAGTGGGTAGCAATCATGACGCCCATCGCGCCCAGGCCCACGCCCACAACCGCGGAGATAAGCGGCATACCCGCGGAGGCCAAAGAGCCGAAGGTAATAATGAGGACGATAAATGCCACGGCCAGGCCGATGACCTCAGAAATCGAGTTGACCTGGATTTCATCACCGAAGCCCGCGCCGCCGGCCTCTACTTCCAAACCCGCCGCACGGCCGATATCCATGGCCTCATGGACCACATCTTTATCCGCGGGGTCTACCGAGTAGGGGCTTTCCGCATCGAAGTCGAAGGTGGTATAAGCAATGGTCTCATCGGCATTGACCATGGCCAGGTTATCGGCATCCGCTCGCGCGGTCTCCTCCGGCAAGCCCATGGAGGTGAATTGTTCGATGACCTGCTGCTGCAACGCCGGCGATACCTCAAGCGGGTTGCCCCAACGCTGTTGGCTGCCCTCCGGTATATCCAGGCCCTCTGCGATGTGGCGCACTACGTCCTCGACCGCTTCTTTATTCTGCGGATCGCTGAGCTTCTGCCCTTCCGGGGCCTTGAAGACGAGGTTGACCGACGGCGCATTGGCCGGGTTACCGTTCTCCGGGAAGAGCTCCACCGCGCGGCGGGTGGCATCAATTGCTGGCGTGCCGCTGATGGAGTACTCCGTGGTCATCGGCTTCATCAAGCTCAAGGTCGCTCCGCCCGCGGCCGCTACGATGAAGATCCAGGCGATGATGACCTTCCATCGATTGATGTAAGACCAGCGGCCTAGGTGGTAGAGCAGCTTTGCCACGGAAATTCCCCTTCACATGCGCGATTATTGCTCGCGGAAGCTTTGGTGGTGGACACGAATGTGCACCAGTTTAACCAGTTGGGCTGTGAAGCCCTAACGGTCTCGTAAGAGTTCAACGACCCCTCCAGAGTGTGGCCAGCGCTACAATGCGGAATTACTGAAATACTCTAGGAGCACCACCATGTCTACTTTCGTCATCGTCGCCATCGCGGCCATCCTTCTCATTGCCATCCCAGCGGGCATGATGAGCCGGCGGATACACAAGCGTACGGAAGACCACGACCCCGAGGCGCGCCAAGCCGCGCTGGATTTCCAAAGAGATGTTGATAGAGGGCGGGCTGGCTTTTGAAACATAAAACCGGCACCCCAGAGCTAAGAACTGGAGTGCCGGATGTGGCGGTGGCGGCGGGATTTGAACCCGCGGTTGGGGGTTACCCAACAATCGCTTTCGAGGCGATCACCTTCGGCCGCTCGGACACGCCACCGCGTTCCAGATTACGTCGAGCAACCCCGAGCGACAAAATCGCTGCCCACGCCAGGCGGCGCGGACAGCGATTCAGCTCTTTAAGGCTAGGAATTAGTCCTTGAGGTTTCCGATGACCTCGTTGGCCTTATCCTTGACGCCCTCAACGGCGTCGGAAGCCTTCTGCTTGGCTTCAGAGGTGACCTGGTCGGCCTTGCCCTCGTTCTCCAGCTTCTCGTTGTCGCTTACGTTGCCAGCGGCTTCCTTAGCCTTGCCAACAAACTCGTCCTTCTTGTTCTCGAAATCACCCATGGTTTTCTCCTTACTCTCTACGTCTCTCACGTGGACCACCCAGCCTACACGCGAATCGGAAGGTGGATCCGAGACCACGTCCCAACTCAGGGCTACTCGCTGCTTCCGCGCAGACCCCCGAAGAAGCCTGTGAGCAGCTTCGCGCACTCTTCCTCCAGCACTCCACCGCGTACCTCGGGAACATGCAGTGCGCCGGGGGCGCGCAATACTTCCACCAGCGAACCACACGCCCCCGTCTTCGGCTCAAAGGCACCAAAGACCACCGAGGACACCCGGGAAGCCTGAATCGCGCCCGCGCACATCGCGCAGGGTTCCAAGGTGACAACCAGCTCGCAGCCTTCCAGCCGCCAGCCGTCGCCATGCACGCGTACCGCCTGACGGATGGCTTCCACCTCTGCGTGCGCGGTGGGGTCATTCAGCTGTTCGCGGCGGTTAACGCCGGTGGCGAGTTCTTTACCGGAGGCGTCGTACAGCACGGCTCCTACCGGGATATCCCCCGCCGGCGTGGTGCGTGCGACCTCCAGGGCGCGACGCATGCGAGACTCCGCGCGGACCAGCCCCGCCGCTGGTTTAAGAATCATCCGAGTCGAGGCCGTCGATGAAATCCTCCAGCTCATCACCAAAGCCCAGCTCGCCGGCGATGCGCAGGAGCATATCGGAAGGCCAGTCCTCATCGTTATCGATGATGTAGCCCACCTGGTCCTCATCGAGGCCGAGGTCCGCGAAGATGTCGAAGTCACCGTCACCGTACGGGTCGGCGTCCTCCCACTCGTCTTCGTCCAAATCCGGGATATCGATATCGCGCAGGTCCAGGAAATCCGCGGCGAAATCGTCTTCGGAGGCATAGGTGGCGTCGGAAAGCAGCATGCGCACATCCCCCGGCACCGGGCGCACGACGACGAAATAATCATCCTCCACGCACAACAGCGCAAATGCCGCTCCCTCCGAACGCAGGTTGCGCACCGCCTTGATGGAGGTGTTGACGTCGGTAAAGTCATCCTTGAAGGGGCGAATCACCCACGCGCCTTCGGCGCTGGTGACGGTGATAGCAAAGGACAGATCGTCGTGGCTCATACCTCGTCAGATTAGTCGGATTGTGCGACAATTGTCACCGTGAGTTCTCAAGATGTTCAACGCCCCGTCTGCATTATCGGCCTCGGTCTCATTGGAGGTTCCCTCCTGCGAGACCTAGCTGCTGCACGCCATTCCGTGTACGGCTATAACCACTCGACTTCTGGTGCGCGAACGGCCATTAAGCAGGGCTATGACGTCACCGATGATCTGCCGGCTATCCTGCGCCGCGCCGAGGAGGACAATGCGCTCATCGTCATCGCGGTGCCCATGGATGCGGTTGCCTCGGTCCTCGACGTCATTCAGGAACACGCCCCGAGCTGCGGGCTGACGGATGTCGTCTCGGTCAAGGCCGAGGTTCGCCAGCTCATCGTGGAGCGCAACATGGAGTCACGCTACGTGGGCGGCCACCCCATGGCCGGCACCTCCAAGTCCGGTTGGGAGAACTCCCACACCGGGCTGTTCAACCGCGCTGCCTGGGTTATCACCTACGACTACGCCGCTGAATGCGACGCGCGCGGCGAGCGCATCCCCACCGAATGGGAGAACATTTTTGCCGACGTTGTCCGCATGACCCAGATGGTTCACGCGGAGGCGGTTCCGGTGCGCGTGGCTAACCACGATGCCGCGGTTGCCCGCATTTCACACCTGCCGCATGTGTTGGCGGAGACCCTCGCGGTGGTTGGCGATAATGGCGGCATTCTGGCGCAGTCCCTGGCGGCTGGCTCCTTCAAGGACGGCACTCGCGTGGCGGGCACTCGCCCGGACCTGGTGCGCCAGATGTGCGAGACCAACTCGACGGCGCTGGTCCAGGCCCTCGACGAGGCCCTCGAGTTGCTGCAGGATGCGCGCGACTCGCTGGCCTCGGAGCAGCCTTCCATCGCCGCGCTTGCCGACGCTGGCTTCCGTGCCCGCACCCGCATCGAAGCCCGATCCGGTGCTCGTAAGGAATCCGTTTCTCCGGTCAAGATTTCTTCCCGCCCGGTTCTGCGTTTGCACCCGGGTGCGCCGAACTGGGTGGCGCAGCTGCGCCAGACCGAGTCTTTGGGCGGGCGCATCGAGATCTTCTAGCCCGCTCTGACAGCGAATATCAGCCGGAAGGCGGTTCTGTCCACGGGGCAGCCCGCAGTTAGCAAAAGGCATCTTGCAGATGGCATCTGCCAAAAGGCGTTTTCAGGCGAGAAAACGCCTTTTGGGGTGTTCACATGGCGTTTTTGGCCCCTAAAACGACTTCTAGCGGATGCCTTTTGTGGGGCGCCATGTGTCGACGGTTTGTGGGGGCCATCTAGCGACCGACCGTGAAGCAGCGTGCGCGGCAGCGTAGTGCGGTGGCGTGGAGCGGCGTGGGGCGCTTAGTCGCGGAAGGTGTCGTCGCGGCGCTTGCGGGCTTGGGACTCATCGCGTGTGATGCCCAGCAGCGGGTAGCCAGCAAGGCCCGCCGCTAGGCCCACCGGCAACATCCAGAGCATGCCGGAAGCCAACCACAAGACCACGCCGAGGATGGCACCAGCGATCAGACACGGAACGAGTTTCTCCTTCATGGAGATTCAGCCTAGTTGGTACTCCGCGCGGCGACAGACTTGCGGTTGAGCAGGCGCGAAGCGATGGCAATCACGATCAGGCCCACCACCCCGGTCACGCCGGCCGTTAGAGCGACGGGCGCACTGACCTGCATCGTTGTCGGTGGTGCCGGGGAGTTATCGGCGTTGAGAACGCCGTCGGTATCGCGGCCGCTGGTGATGTCCTCGATCCAGTCGCGGACTTCAACCACGGACGTAATCGCCGCAGTCGGGGAAGGCAGATCCGGGTCCGCATTCGACGTTCCAGCCGTGGCCACGCCGACGAGGCGACCGTCGACGAAGAACGGTCCGCCTGAGTCGCCACCTTGCATGCCCTCACCATTAAGGGACTTCACGTCCATGATGGCAGCGGCAATCATCGGGCCTACTCCCCCGAGTTCACCGGCCGGGATACTTTCCGCGCCGTCGGGTCCAACGGCGATCTCTGGCATGTCGCCGCCTTCCATCACCTGGGGCGCGTCGGATGCGTCGGGGGCGGGAGCGACCATTCCGCCGGGGGCAGGCACAGCCATGTCGCCAGGAGCCATGGCCCCGGAATCGCCCGGCGCCACCGGCGTCATCTTCTCGCCAGACTCGTCTGGGCTTGCCGGTGGGGTGCCACCCGACAGGAGTTCGCCTACTTCCATCTCAGCCATCGGCAGCTGGCCTTTGCGGGCCATGCGGGAGCTGCTGCTCCAGCCGTAGAAGTGGCCTTTCTCACCAGCGGTAGGAACAGCGTCCGCGAGCTTGGCGGGCTTAACGCCCTTGACGGGCTCGGTCAGGTGCATGAGGCCGGCGTCGATAGTCGGCGAAACAGCCCAGGAGTCCACGTCATAGACACGGGTGTCCTTGCCCTGGCCAAAACGTGCCTGCGAGCCCTCGTTGTTGACGGACTCCAAGCAGTGGCGGGCGGTCAGCACCCACTGCTCAGCCACCAGCGTGCCGGTGCAATCACCGAAGTTTCCGATCTTGCCCATGCGCAGCGCAGCCACGGCAGCGCTTTCCTCCGACTGGGGAGCGGGCTGTGCAAATTCCAAGGCCATGGCCGGTGCAGCGCCCAGCCCCACGACCACAGAGCTGGCCAGAACAGCAGTTATCTTTCGTGCCGTCATTACGCGGCCACCTCCTTGATTGCCCAAGCCACGACCCTCTCGGCCGGACCCTTTCCACAGAACTTCTTCCACAGCGCGCTCAACAGAAGGAACGCGAGCACAAAGCCCAGTGCCGCCGTGGTGTTGTGCAGCGAAACGTTCGCCTGCCAATAACGAGCGGTGAGAATGTGCAGGATATAGATGGTCAACGACATCGAGCCCAATGCTGCGAAGGGGAAAGCCAAGCGCGGTAGCTGACGGCCGATGATCAAACACAGGTGCAGCACCACCGCGGTGACTGCCACGGAGAGAAGGATTTCACCGAGCACACCCGTATGCCCGGTAAAGCGCAGCCAGCCGGGGATATCCGGGTTGAAGCGCTGCCACAGGCCAATACCGGTGACAACGGCAGCCACCGCGGTCGTAATAGCTTGGGTGCGGGTGGGGCGGGTGAGGTAGACGTCGTAAAGCAGCATGCCTGCCACCATGTACGCCAGGAAAGCCACGAGGGGGTAGACCTGCGGGAGGGTGTACGGCGCGTAGAGCACCGTGGCGCCCGCGGTGGCCAGCGCGAAGAGCAGAACCTTCCACACGGTAGCCAGCGGTGGGACCCAAGCGGTAAGAGCCATTGCCGCGCCCATCACCACGAGAACGACCTGAATCTCACCACCCACAGGTAGCAAGGCCACACCGATGAGCATGACTATCATGCCGCGGGCAACCAGCTTGAGAAAGACCCGCAGCGAGTAGTCGCGAGCAAGAATCACCATCGTGGTACCTGCAATGATGGCGAACCCCGCCGCCGGCAGCCCAGAGAGCACCACTTTGGTGCTCCAGACCAGGTTGGCCATGTGCAGAATAATCATCCCGATGATGGCCAAGGAACGAGCAATATCGAGGCCCACTATTCGGGCGCGCGCTGACACCTATTCATCTCCTTGCAGTTGAAAACGTTTAAGACCGACCAGTGGCTCTGGCCGGTCTTCTTATTTGTGTTTGTTTTCAGCTCTGCGTTTCACTCAGCTCTGCGTGATATGCGTCTCAGCGGCTAAGGGCGATGGATTTCTCATCGCGCACGAGGTAAATGCGCTCAGGGGTTGCGGAGGCATCGGGGTCCACCATCACCGTTACTGGTCTTTGAAGAAAGTCAATGAGAGCCCCGTCCGATTGCGAGCCAAAGCAGATGTTGTCTGACATCAAATCCCACGTGATATCTATCTCACTAGCCTCGTTACTCTCAAAATGGAAACCGGCGTTATCGCAGGAGAACTCCAAGTACTGGTCCCAAAAGTCCACGTAGAAGGAATCCGGCTGCTGTGCGGACTTCCACTCGGCATTCACCACAAACTCCAACTGCTGCGCATTGGCGGTGACCAAGCCTGCGGGCGTGCTAGTAATAATGTTGCGCTGTGAGGATCCAGCTTCCGCTATGTCCGAGCTCCCCGGCAGTTCCGAGGAGCCAACAAAAGAGAAGAGGGAGGAAATGAAAAGCAGGATAGCGGAGAGAATCGCTTGAATCATGGGCCAAAGTATAGCCCCAGGTGAAGGACCGGTGTTTGCAATCTGTTTGCACCGTGTTTGCACCCACTTCGGTTTACCTGGGATTACTCGGGCCTACTTTTAGGCGACTAAAACGCAAATAAACCCCCAGGCTATCCGGCGTTTGTACCGTTTGACCTGGGGGTTTAGGTGGTGCGCCCGGAGGGATTCGAACCCCCAACCTTCTGATCCGTAGTCAGATGCTCTATCCGTTGAGCTACGGGCGCAGTCCGTTGGTAAGCAGTGCGTGTGCTCTGCTGTGCAACGAGGAATAACTATACCTACGGTCTGAAAAACTAACAAATCAGCAGTTCACGACCATTTTTTCACCTTGAGTTTCGAGCTTCCACTTTACCCACTGTTCACCTAACCGGTAGGAGCCTTGAGCTTAAAACGCACTCTGTCCCCGGCACCGAGTCATCGCTTCGGCGCCAGGGACAGAACTACCAGAAACTAGACCGCCAGGCCGAAGATGGGCACAGCCAACAGATAGACGGTCAGGGTGATGAGGAAGATGCCCAGGATGTTGAGGCCCAGACCACCCTTGATCATCTCACCAATCTTGACGTAGCCGGAGCCGTACGCGATGGCGTTCGGCGGAGTAGCAACCGGGAGCATGAACGCACAGGTTGCAGCCAGCGCCACCGGGATGGTGAGCAGCAGAACGTTGATGTCACCCTCCGCAGTCAGGCCAACACCCACGGCAACACCGCCCATGATCGGGATGAAGGTCGCGGCGGTCGCAGTGTTGGAGGTGATCTCCGTCAGGAAGAGCACGAGAGCGGCCACTGCGGCAACGATGAGAACAGTTGGTAGGACACTGAGTCCCTTGGCCATCTCACCAATCCACAGGGACAGACCGGACTTGTTGAACATGGCCGACAGCGACAGGCCACCGCCGAAGAGAAGGAGCACGTCCCAGGGCATCTCGTTGGCGGTCTCCCAGTCTAGAAGGCGAATGCGGCGCTGGTTATCCGCAGGCAGGATGAACAGCAAGATGCCGGCCGCGATGCCCACGATGGCGTCATCGTAGTTCTCGAATTCCTTGAGCACGAGCGGCAGGGTCACCCACGCCGCCGCAGCGAACAAGAAGATAATGCCCGTCATGATCTGGGGACGGGTCCAGGGGCCGAGGGCCTTAATTTCATCGTCGATAAGCTCGCGACCGCCCGGAATTTCGGTCATCTCCGGCTTGAAGACGGTGATGAGCAAAAGCCATGCGATGATCAAGAAGATTGCAGCCAGCGGCACACCAACGGCCATCCAGCGACCAAAGCCCAGGGTCACGTCCCAGGTGTCTGCCATGTAAGCATTGAGGAAGGCATTCGGCGGAGTACCAATAAGGGTTCCCAGCGAACCGATAGATGCAGAGTATGCGATACCCAGCATGAGAGCGGTGGCGAACTTCTTCTGCTTATCCCAGCCGCCGACGGTCTCCGCGGTCAGCGCCAGCACCGAGGTGCCAATCGGCAGCATGACCACAGCGGTTGCGGTGTTAGACACCCACATGGACAAGAAGCCAGTAGCGAGCATGAAGCCCAAAATCAGGCGCTTCGGCGAGGTACCAATCAACTTCACCACATACAGCGCGAGGCGGCGGTGAAGGTTCCAACGCTGCAGGGACAGTGCGATGAGGAAGCCACCCATGAACAGGAAGATGGTCGCGGACGCATACGGCGCGCCGACTTCCTTGATGGCCCCTACGCCCGCCAGCGGGAAGATGACCAAGGGCAAGAGCGCGGTAGCGGCCAGCGGGATGGCCTCCGTCATCCACCACACGCCCATGAGAATGGTCACGGCCGCCACGGCACGCAGCGCACTCTGGGTGTATTCAACATCATCCTTGGCGCCGGGTGATTGCAACACCGTGTCGACGGCGTTACTAGGGAAGAGAAACCACACAAGTGCGGCGAGGACGAGTCCGACGATAAGGCCAATGGCCATGCGCCGCCATTCGCGTGTATCGACGCCGCGGTCGTCTTCACCCTCCGTGTGTGCGGTTGAGACGTGAGTTTGCGGGGTAGTCATCTGCCCCCTCCTTTTCCTGGTTAACCAGCCCCCATTCAGTTGAGAGAGTTACTGAAATCACTGAATGGGCCTACACGTTCAGGCTATCGAGACCACAGACAGCCAACAAACACTTTCGCCTCATTACCCCCACTAAGGCCACAGATTCACCCCTGTTAGCAAAATCTTTTGCAGATTAGCTGCAAAGAATGCTCACCAATGTGTGGGCAGTCCGCAGCCAATTCCCCTCCCCCAGATCCCCAGACCTCGATCCCGCAACCTGCAGGTGGGCGTCGCCAAGCGCTTGCCGACGCCCACCACCCACCAGGGGGTTGCGGGATCGAGGTCTGGGGGTTTGGCCCTGAATGCTGCTCAGCGCGCGCGAGCTGCTCGAATGCGCTAAAAGTAAGCCATGAACAACCTAGGCATCTTTCACTACATAGACACCCACATGGTCGATCTGCGCACGCTCACCAACGACGACCCCCGATGGGGAAAAATTCACGCAAGGAAATTCCATAAGCTCGCGTGGTGCTATGTCATTCCCCTGCACCGATGGCTGCACTTGAAACCCTGGGAGCGAGAAACCGCAGAGGTTTATGCCCATGCGCGTGCCGCACCGCGGGCAACTCTCCTGGGCAAAGCGGCTGCTCGCATCCATGGCATCCCTACGCTCACAACGCCGAGCGAGTATTTCGCGACAGTCCCCTCCAACTCCGTTCCCCAAAGGTCCAAGCGCCAATACTTCCGTTACAAGCAGACAAAGCTCAACAATCAAGTCACAGAAGTCCACGGGATCCGGGTTACGTCCCTGGCACGCACAGCGATCGACATCGCGCGTTTCGATGGCTTCGTCGAAGGTCTCGTCGCCGCAGACTACGTACGGTCACGCCGGGTATCAAAGGACACCCTCAACTGGGTTCTTGGCAACATGGGTCGCGTGAAAGGAGTCGCGGATGCGCGGCGGGCCGTAGAGCACAGCGTCAACAGCTCCGAATCTCCCTGGGAGTCTTATACGCGGGCGCTTATTCTTGACGCGGGCCTTCCCGCGGTTCGCAGCCTGCGCGCCCAATACCGGGTCAATCAGTACTACGCCGACCTCGCGATTAATGGCTGGCTGCTCATTGAAATTGACGGCAATGTGAAATACGAAAACGAACTGGAAGAGGTAATTCGGGCCGAACACCAACGCCAAAAGGCGCTCCTCAACCAGGGCTTTGTCGTCTTACGCTTCTCACCCCAAGAATTGCGCGAAGCTCCAAAAGACTTTATCGCCACGATCGCGCGGCACTTAGCTGCGGGGCCTAGGAACCTTCGCTAGATCCCCAGACCTCGATCCCGCAACTCCCTGGTCGGCGGTGGGGCGTCGGCAAGCGCTTGGCGACGCCCACCTGCAGGTTGCGGGATCGAGGTCTGGGGGTTTGGCTCTACCAGATAGCGGCAAAGGCAACCGCCCCGAGAATCATCGTTCCAAGTGTCACGGCGGCAAGAGCCGGAGCTCCGGGCAGGGCGGGCGATTGGGCCCGAGCCAGGATCTCGTCAACATGGCGAAGCTTGGCGGTGGCCAACCACAGCACCACGGCCACCACTGCCCCAACAATCAATGCGGCCCATGGCGCAACGGAACGAACGACCAGCAAACCCGCGATGAGGCCGGCTAGACCCGTGCGCTGCCAGGCTAAGCGGGTGCGCTCGGGTTGGAGGCCGGGATCAAAAAGCTCGCTCACGCTAGCAGCTCGCCCACCAGAATCATCAGGCCGATGATGATCACCACACCAACAATCAACGCCAACGCTGGGCTAGCTGGGAGCGGACGCCCATGGCGCATCGCGCGCTCAGAGGCACCCCAGTGAAACCATGCCACTGCCGGCAGGATGATGGCCACGATCAGCATGATGACGGAAACGACGCGAGTCAGCGTGGTGTTCAGCGGCAGCTCGAAGGTCTCCAGAGCCACACCACCGGCGATAAAGGCTAAGGACGTGCGGATCCACGCCAAAAAGGTGCGCTCATTAGCCATGCTGAAGCGCGGGTCGGGTTCCTCCCCTGTTCCATACACCGAGCCCGGAAAACGTGCCTTCGTCATACGCGCCACTGTAGCGCCCCGCTCCTCGCTCCACAGTGCGAGGCACCCCAAGCACCGCGCTTAGGACTGCGAGAAGGCCTCAAGATCCGCTGGGCTACCGGCGACGACGATGAGGTCGCGGTGGGTGAGCTCGGTGCCGTCGACAAGCGGGCGCCACTGGCCAGGCCCCTCACAGCGTGAGATGAGCTGAACGTTGTGCTCTTCCCACACCTGGTGCAGGTTGAGCGGACGCTTGCTTATCGACGCCGGCGGGGTCATCGCCGTCACACCATAGTCGGTGGCGATCTCCGCAAAATCCTCGAAGCGCCCGCCCAACAGGTGCGCCACGCGGCGGCCCGTATCGCGCTCTGGGCGGATCACGTGGTGCACTCCCAATTGGCGCAGGATACGGGCGTGCGCATCCGAATCTGCCTTGGCCCAGATATCGCCTACCCCCAGTTCCACCAAGTTCGAGGCGGTGAGGATGGAATCTTCCAAATCGGAGCCGATGGCCACGACCACGCGTTCCACTTCATCAACGCCCAGCTGGCGGAGGGCCTCGGCGTCGGTCGTATCCGCGGTCACGGCCTCGGTGAGGTACGCGGCGTGCTCGCGCACGTGCTTCTCCTCGGCATCGATGCCAAGAACCTCCACGCCATGCTCCATCAATTCACGGGCCAGGGAAGAACCGAACCGCCCCATGCCAATGACGACGACCGGCGGAATATTGATGGAAGACTTCTCACGCCGCAGGGCGCTGAACATGTTAGCCAATGAACGGCCTTTCTTCTGGGTAGCGGTAGCGCAGGCTAATAGTCCGGGCGGCCAGTGCCGCCACGAAGGTGGTGGGGCCTACGCGGCCAACGTACATGATGAGACACAGCATGAGCTGTGATGGTGCGGACAAACTTGCGGTAATACCCGTGGACAAACCCACGGTGGCGAAGGCGGACATGACTTCGAAAGTGACCTGGTCCGCGGTGAACTCGGGGTCCCAGATGCGCAGCGTTGCCACGCCTACAGCAACAACGATCATTCCGGCGGCGGTCAGCGCGAGGGCCTGGCGGAAGGTGGACAGCGGCAGGCGACGGTGCCCGATGGAGGTGTCTTCCCGGCCCAAGAATTCAGAGATCATCGCCGCGCCCAGAACGCATGCGGTCGTCACCTTGATGCCACCCGCCGTACCGGCGGAGCCGCCGCCGATGAACATCAGGATATCCGTGACCATCAGCGTCAACGGATGCGCTTCCCCGTAGTCAATGGCGTTGAAACCGGCCGTGCGGGGCGACGCACTCATGAAAAAAGCGTTAGTGAGCTTCTGTCCCAGCGGCATCCCGTGTAGTACCCCAGAGTTTTCTGCGAGGAAGAAAACAACGGTGCCGCTAAGCAACAAAAACGCTGTGGCACCCAGCGTCATCCGGGCGGTCATGGACATGCGGTGAATGCGTGGCGTGCCACCACGCCAGCGTGTTAGCCGTGCGCGGGCCCGTCGCACGAACTCCGCCAGCATGGGATAGCCCAAGCCACCCGTAATCAGGGCGCAGGCGAGGGGCAACAGGATCCAAGCATCGGCGGCAAAGGAAACGACGCTATCGGAATAGGTACTGAACCCGGCGTTGTTGAAGGCCGAAATAGCGTGGAAGATGCCTTCCCACACCGCGCGTCCTGGTGCTACTCCGTGTTCGGTGGCTAAACGCACGCCGATAAATACGGCAACGATGGCCTCGCAGATCAGAGTCATCACCAAGGTAAGCAGCAAGGCGCGGCGAATTCCGCCAGAGACCACGGCGCGGCCCTCCGCAGCACTAGTTCTGCGAGCTTTGAAGCTGATGCGTCCGGTCAGAAGCATGCCCGATAACGACGCCAAACTCATGATGCCGAGGCCGCCCAGCTGGATGAGCGTAATAATGACCACTTGGCCGAAGGGCGTCCAGTAAGTTCCGGTGTCCTCCACCACGAGACCCGTCAAAGAGACTGCCGAGGTAGCCGTAAAAAGTGCCGGCAAGAACGGAGTCCACTGTGGAACGTTGGCGGAAATCGGCAGCATAAGAAGCACCGTTCCCACGAGGATAAGCAGAATAAAGCCCGCGGCGGTGAGCCGAGCTGGGCCCAGGAAATGACCGCGTTTCACAGCGCTTCAGCTTACCGCTGGGTGCCGTTTCACGGGACCCCACTAACCTGTGAGTATCTCCAGAGTTTTATGTAAATAGCATCGGCTGCACCGTGCGGTAAGCACTACATCAGCTTGGTCTTTTCCAAGGTCTCCACCCAGCCATTGGTGAACTTCTCCAGCGGCTTGTGGAAGACCACGCCCAACACGAGCATCGGTACGGCAAAGAGCAAGAGGGCAAGCAGCGACAGCCAGAAGTCACCGTGGTAGGTTCCGGCGATGGCCGCGCGGAAGGCGCGGATGGTGTAGGTCGCTGGCAACCAGGGGCTAATGTTCTGGAACCACTCCGGAAGCACCGGCAATGGGTAAGCACCGCCCGAAGAAGAGACCTGGATGACCAGCATGAGCACCGCTAACGCCTTGCCCGCGTTGGCAAACGACACCACAAAGGTGTAGCAAATCAGCATAAAGATGAGCGAGCTTACCCAACCTGCCAGCAGCATGAGGATCGGGTGCGCGGGCTCGATGCCTACGAAGAAGATGAGGCCCAGGATGAGCATCGTCGACTGCACGAGGCCGACCGCCGCGAAAATACCGAAGCGGCCAAAGAAGCGCTGCATCGGCGAATACTTGTCCTTGTCCACAACGTCGGTGCGCACGCTCACTGCGGTCAGCAGCGCACCCACCCACAGCGCCAGGGCGGTGTACATGGGCGTCATGCCGGCGCCGAAGCTCTTGACCGGGTAGACCGCTTGCCTGTCGACGTCCACTGGGGCCGCAATCGCACGCGCCAAGGCGTCCGGATCTGAACCAATAAGGTCCGCGAGTTTCTTCAGATCCCCGGATTCCGCAGCGGAATCGATGTCCTTCTTTAGATCACCAAACTTGTTCGCCTTGTCCTGCAAGCCAGAGGCGAGCTTCTGTACCGCATCCCGGGCATCCGTCAAGGAAGAGGAATCAATGGTGACGGGAGTCTTCGCGGTATCCAGATCCGCGCTTACCTGGCCCAGGGAATTCTGCAGCGCGCGCAAGGATTCACGCAGACCGGAGGTGGAGATTCCCTCCACTGCCTTCTTGGCATCATCGAGGCTGGAGAGATCCGGCTTCGTAGGTTCGGGTGCGTTGGCGGCGGCCGTAAGGCGCGCGTGAAGGGCACGCTCGGCGTCGATAGCGTCCTCGATCCGGCTGAGCGCTTTCTCCTTATCCCCTACGGGAATCGGGAGGGCCTCAATGTGGCCATGCAGGTTCTGGTACTGCGCAATGGTGCCTTCTACCTGGCCGGCCAAGGTGTTGAGCGCGGCGACGCGGTCGGCGCGGGAGGCGGAGGCGTCGTCGTAAAGCGCATCAATGCGTTGGCGCACCACGTCATAACTGGCGCTGGTGGCGTCGAGGGATTGTTGCAGCGCATCCGTGGAAACGTTGAGCGAGGAGGACTGGACCTCCGGCAGCTCCAGGTCTGCCGAGTCCGCAATGCGCTGGGCGCTTTCCATGAGCGGAACCGCGGTATCCACAAGTCCAGCCAAGGAACGCGCGGTACGTGCCGCCATATCCAGCTGGGTCTGCACACCATCCGCGCGCGCCTGCATCCGGTCCAACACGGCCTTGGTATCGCCCTGGCTCAAGAAGTCGGAGAGTGAGGTAACCAGATCGAAGGAGACGTCACCGACCGTCGTGGTGAAGGCCTCGGCCACCTGCGCCGACACGCCCTCTGCACCCTGACCTGTAATCTTCGGCGCCAGCGCATTCTTCTTTTCATTCATATAGAAGGACAAATCCGCAGGCTGGGAACCATCCGTGTAGAAGTTCATCATGTCGGTACTGAAATCTTCCGGAAGCACGATGGCTGCGTAATACTCACCGGACTTGGTACCTTCTATCGCCTCATCGGAGGTGGTCACAACCCAATCCAGCTGCTCGTTCGCGCGCAACTCGTTGAGCACCTGGTCGCCGACGTTGATGGGCACCGGCAACAGATCGCTTTTATAGCCGGTGTCCTTGCTAGCCACCGCCACCTTGAGCTGGCTGGTGTTATCGAAGGGATCCCAGCTGGCCAGAACGTTAAACCAGGTGAACAGCATCGGGATAACGACGAGGCCCACGAGCATCACCGCGCTCATCACGTTGCGGCATGCGGTGCGCATGTCATTCAGAAAAAGTTCGAGTGTTCCACGCATTAGTTATCCCCCTCCGTGGACTCCGCGCCAATGCGCGCTGGATGTTTGATGTCATCCTCATCCAACGTCACCAGCTCTGCGGACTGCTTCAGGCTAATGCGCAGGTACTCCAGGGTGACCGCGGCGATAATGATGAGGAAGCACCATGCCGTCCAAATGGCCAGAAGCAGCGGCTTCTGGTCGGGCAAGAGACCCGAGACGACGATGAGGATCACCACACCGATAACACCGGCGATGCCCACCAGCTTGAGCCAATAGCCCCAGTCATGCGCGCGGCGGTCCAGATCCTTCTTCAGGCCACTGCGGCTATCCAGCGCCTGGATGACGTCCGCGATGCGGTAGCCCGAGCCGACAACCTGCACGTTTTCATAGTCAAAGAGCTCGGTATCCCGCAGCTCGCGGTTAAAGATGACATTGAAGTGCGCCAACGCCTTACGCAGCAGCAGGCCGAAGACGAAGAACAGAATGAACATGAAGGCGAGCACGGCCATGTTCTTGAAGTAGTGGTTGCCGTAGAACCCACCGATGGTTTCGCGCATGGCATCGATGCCGTACGTGAATGGCAGTAGTGGGTAGATGGTGTGGAAGAAGTTGGGCAAAAGCTCAATCGGGTACAGGCCCGAAGCACCCGGAATCTGGATAATGACAAAGACCACGCAGAGGCCACGTCCCAGGTGTCCCAGGGATGAGGACAGTGCGTAAATAATGCTCAAGTAGGCCAGTCCCACGAGTATGCCTGTCAGGACGAAAGCCGGCGCATTCACGGTCTGCACGCCAATGAGCAGGTCACCGACGGTCACCGTGATGGCCTGGATGATAACCATCAAGGCCATGAGGAGGAAGCGGCCCAAGTAGGCCTGGCCCACTGTGACGCGGTCGAAGCCTTCCTTATCCACCTCGACCCGGAAGATCACCATGAGGACGAAGGCACCAATCCACAAGGAGAGGTTGGTAAACAGCGCCGCCATGGCGGAGCCGTAGCTGTCCACCGGGTACACGGTTTCGGTCTTCAGCTCGATGGGTTCGGCAAAGAACCTACCGATTTCTTCCGCATCCAGCCCGGTGACATCCTGAACGACTTTGGAGTTCATTGCGGCTCGCAGCGAACCCACATCGCCCTGCATAGCGCGCAAACTGTCTTGCAGGGCAAGGAGGTTGGCATCGAAATCAGACAAGGTGTCCTTCGTGGCACGCAGCTGCTGGGCCACACCATCTAGGAGACCGTCTGCCTCCTGCATGGTGCCCTTCTGGGCTTCCAGGGTAGAGCTCAAAGCGCTCGCCATGGAGCTCAGATTGCTCATGGCGCGGTTGATTTCGGGCACGGCGGACGTCACGGTATCGCGCAGCGTCTGCGAGGTGGCCTTGGTATCGGCCGCCGCCTGATTAATGGCCTCCGCGCTAGCCTGCACGTTATCCGCCGCGGCCTGGGTATCCTTGCTCAGCGCGCTGAGGTTTCCCACCAACTGGCGGTTGGATTCATTACCCTCATCAAGGCGCTGGATGGCGTCATCAATTTCCTTAGCCACCTGCGGTGAGAGTGTTGCGGAATCGCGCAGGGCTTTAAGCTGCGCAATCGATTCTGCGCTCGCATCAATGGCGGTATTAGCCCGCTGCGTGGCGTAATCGAAGCGGTCACCGGCCTGGTTCAGGCCAGCGGTGACATCAGCGATGGATTCCTGCGCCTGGGCGGTGCCGTCCGCCACCGCAGTCGCACCGTTGACGAAAGCGCCGGTGGTCTGGTCGGTGAAGTCCCCAATACCACCTTGGGCCTGCTCGACCAGGGAGGAGACCTCGGCGAGGGCGGTTTGGGCGTCGCCCAGCGCAGCACTCACATTGGCCACCGTAGACTTAGCTCCCAACGTGGAGTCAGCAGCGGCGTCAAGCTTTCCCTGGATCCGCGCGAGGTTCTCGCGGTTGCCGTCAATCTCCTGCGCGGTCTCCCCAAAAGAGGAGCTGGTGTTGTTCATCGCGCGCGTGACTTTTCGCTCAAAGTCGGTACCGGTGTCCTTGACGTTCTCCGCAGCGACGGTGGCCACCTGCTCCTTAAAGGCTGCCGTGATCTGCTTGTCCAGACCATTGGCACCGGTATCCGTAATCTTCACGGCGATGGCGTTGTTCTTCTCGTTGACGCGGTAGACCAGCTGCGGCTGCGTGAACTTCCCGTCGAGCATGCTCACGAGGTTCTCACTGAAGTCCTCCGGAATCGTCACTGAGGCATACACGTCTCCCTCTAAAAGGGCTTTCTCGGCTTCGTCGCGCTCAAGGAATTGCCAGCCTATCTGGTCATTCTTTTTCAGTTTCTCAATGACCTCGCTGCCAACATCAATGTCCCCAGTGAGCTCATTGTTAGCACCCTTATCCTCGTTGACCACGGCCACCTTGATGTTGTTGGTATGGCCATAAGGGTCACGAAAAGCCGCGATGTTCACCCATGAATACAACGCGGGGGTGATGATGAGTCCGATGAGGATGATCCACGCCCTGGGGACGCGGCCAAGCCTGGCTACATCTCTGATAAAAATCTTCCAACTTTGGCGCACTGAAGGCAGTGTACCCGTTGAAGCTTCGAGTCTCTAACCTGCCGAAACCCATAACGTAATTTCCATGATTAACAATTAACGATTGATATGGTTTGCTGAAACAAAACCCTTGCCCACACCCCGCCAACTTGTATTGATAAACAAATTTTTCTAGCACTTTCACTACCCACTACAATCGGCGGCCATGATTGAAGTCGCAGCCGTCGTCATCCGCAACCCGCAAGGCCACGTGCTTACCGTGCGCAAGAAGTCCTCCACCAAGTACCAGCTGCCCGGCGGCAAGCCTGAGGCGGGCGAAGCGCTTGTCGACGCCGCCCTGCGCGAAGTCGCCGAAGAAGTAGGCCTCACCCTCGACGCCGAGAGCCTCAACGAACTCGGCACCTTCGACGCTCCCGCCGCCAACGAACCGGGCGAGGTCGTCGTCGGCACCATCTTCACCTGCACCCGCACCATCACCGCCGACGAACCCCAGGCGGCCGCCGAAATCGGCGACACCGCCTGGGTCAACCCAGCGGCCCCCGACCGCGAGCTTGCGCACCTGTTGCGTGACCGCGTCTTCCCCGCGCTGGCTGGGTAGGTCCGTTTTCGTAAATAAGGCCTCAAAATCTCGAAAATCAGGGCCTTAGATGCGAAAAGGTACCCCGAACGGGGACAATTGGAGAGACTTGGCTCCAGATGACATCATGTGTCACGTTTTCTACAGCGACCAGCGACCGCCAGTGCCCCCTCGGCTAACATAGACTGCATGAATGCTAAGGCTGAACTCCCCTCTTTCGATTGCGGAGGGCCGGCTCTTATCGATCTCAACGACAAAGAAGCCGTGTGGGAAGCACTCGATGCCCACTAGAAGTCAGAAATGCCTATCTAAAACAACAAAACGCAGAACCCGAGCCACCGGTGAAACGATGACTCGGGTTCTGTAGTTTGCGGAGACGAGAGGATTTGAACCTCCGGACCTACGCAAGTAAGTCAACTCCTTAGCAGGGAGCCCCATTCGGCCGCTCTGGCACGTCTCCAGCGATTCGCAATGAATCGTCCATCACTCTACCTGAGCGCTTCCCCTATGGACAAAATGGGGCTTCCCTATTCTTTCCCTGAAGCGCCGCGTGCAGCTTGAGGGCAACGTAAAGAGCCGCGCAACGCCAGCCATCATCGAGCACGTCGGGCCCGAGGATCTCACGCACGCGGTCTAGGCGGTAATGCAGAGTAGCGCGGTGAATGTAGAGCGCATTAGCGGTCGCAGAGACATTGCGGGAATGCTCAAAATAGGTCAGCAGGGTGTGCCAGTAGGAGTTGCGGGGGTCGTCGAGAAGCACCGCGGCATCCGGGCTCATCGCCACCACCGTCGCGGGGGTCAGTTCCCATCCACGCAGCAGGCGCCACGCGCCCGCCTCTTCCCAGCGCAGCGAGTCCTGGCCGCAGAGTTTGGCCACGTCCGCCATGAGTCGCGCCTGCGGGGCCGTCGGCGCCGAGCCGCGGGCTACCACCTCGGCGCCGGCGACGAGCGACGCACTCTGTAGCTCCTCCATAAGGGCCTCGGTGTCCTTGTCATCGCGGCGGCACTCGACAAGCACGAGGGAATCGTGAGAATCCGCAACCAGGAAGGGCCGGCGCACCAGCGGGCGGGCAAGCTCCACGGCCACCGCGCGCTGATCGCCTTCCACCAGCACGCGATGCACGGTCAGCTCGCCATCAGAGGGCAAAAGATCGCGCTCACGCGCCCCGGCCAGCGCGGCCAGATCACCGGTAAGCACCTCGCGGGCCAGCTCACCGAGCTGTTGGGCGCGGGCGGCGAGGGGCGCATCGCGTTCGTCGATAAGCCTGGCTAGCGGAGCCGTTAAAGAACCGAGGCGGACCAAGGGGGCATCACCCAGCGCGGGCTCATCAATAATCCACAGGTAGCCCACGAGCCGATCCTCGTGGCGCAGGGGGATGACCACGCGAGGCAGCATGTCATAGCGCGGGTTGGCGGGCAGGCGAACCGGCAGCACAGCCTCTTGAATACCGAAGCTCAACATCCACGGGATCGGCTCTGGGGGCGGGGTGCGGTTAAGAATAGAGGCCGCACGGTTCTTATCGATGGCACCAATCTGGGCACTGGCCGCAATCACCGCGATGGCGGGGGTAGTCACCTCGACGGAGCGCTGCAGGATCTGGGCGCATTCGTCGACGATATCCTGAATGCTCGTCAGCTGCGGGGGTGTCACTTTTGACATATGTCAAAGATACTTCCGAATATTGTCTAGTGACAAACAAAACTGTGGTGCGCAATAATCTCCTACAGTTCAATGACTCACGTCACAGATATACGTTCATGAAGGGCGTCTACATGACCACAACCAACAATTCCGTCAGAGCACAGGACGTTGTCGCCAGCGACAACGCCAGTACAGACGACGGCCTGCAGCGCGGCATGAAGTCGCGCCATCTGCAGATGATCGCTTTTGGCTCGTGCATCGGCACGGGCCTCTTCTTAGGCTCGGGCGCCTCCATCCAGGAGGCCGGTCCGGGTGTTATCGCCGCCTATGCCATCGGCGGTTTCATCATCTTCCTCATCATGCGCATGCTCGGTGAGATGGCCGTGGAGCACCCCGTCGCCGGCTCTTTTAGCGCCTACGCCCGCGAATACATCGGCCCCATCGCCGGCTTTGTCACTGGTTGGAACTGGTGGTTTACCACCATCGTTGTCGGCATGGTGGAGCTTACCGCCGCTGGCACCATCATGGATTTCTGGTTCCCCGGCATCCCGCACTGGCTCACCGCCCTCGTCGCTCTCGTCATCGTCACCGCCATCAACCTGGTGCACGTCGGCGCCTTCGCCGAGGCAGAATTCTGGCTTTCGCTCATCAAGGTTGCCGCGCTCATCCTCATGATCGTCGTCGGCGCGGCCATCATCTTTGGCCTCACCCCGGAGCCGGCCCTGGGCTTAAGCAATATCACCGAGCACGGCGGTTTCTTCCCCAACGGTGCCCCCGGTGTGCTCTTTTCCCTCGTCGCTGTTATTTTCTCCTTCGGCGGCATCATCTCCATCGGCACCGCCGCGGGCGAGGCGCAGGATCCCGCTAAAAGCCTGCCCAAGGCCATCAACAACGTGATCTGGCGCATCCTCATCTTCTACGTCGGCGGCATCGGCATCATCGTGCTGCTCGCTCCGTGGAACGAACTCGATACTTCCACCTCACCCTTCGTACGCGCGCTGAGCACCCTAGGTATCACGGCTGCCGCCACGGGCCTCAACCTCATCGTGCTCGTCGCCGCCGTCTCCGTGTTCAACACCATGACCTTCTCCGGCGCGCGCATGTTGCGGGATCTCTCCCGCGGCGGCCAAGCTCCGCCCTTCTTCAACTCCGTCAGCGCTAAGGGCGTGCCGGTTCGCGCCCTGCTCTTCAACTCCCTGCTCATGGGTTCTGCCGTGCTGCTTAATTTCCTCTTCGAGGGCAAAATCCTGATTGTTCTCCTCGCCATCATCGTGGGCGCGGAGCTCATCTCCTGGTCCGCCATCGCCGTAGCTCACCTGAACTTCCGCAAACGCTGCCCGGATGCTGCTTTCCGCGCGCCCCTCTACCCCATCGCTAACTACCTGTGCTTGGCCTTCTTCGCCCTCGTCATCGCTTTGATGTTCATGCTGCCGGACTACCGCACCGGTGCCATTGTCCTACCCTGTTGGATTGTGACCTTGGCACTCATCTGGCTGGGGAAGAAGCGCCACGACGCACGAAACACATAGAAAGGACCCTCTCATGCAGACCACCATTGGTGATTTCATCCTGGACCGCCTCAAGGCCATCGGTATTACTGAAATCATCGGCGTGCCCGGTGATTTCAACCTGAGCTTCCTCGAGCAGATCGAGGCCTCCGAGGGCATCCGCTTCGTCGGCGCCTGCAACGAGCTCAACGCCGCCTATGCCGCTGACGGCTACGCCCGCCAACGCGGCGTGGGCTGCCTGCTCACCACCTATGGCGTGGGCGAGCTTTCCGCGCTCAACGGCATTGCGGGCGCACGTGCCGAGCACGTCCCGCTGGTGTCGTTGGCAGGCGCGCCGCCGCAGTATGCGACCGAATTCCGCTGGAACCTGCACCACTCGCTTGCCGACGGCGACTTTGCCAACATGCTCGATTCCTTCGCGCCCTTCACCGAAGTGGCCACGCGCGTGTCCCCCATGAACGTGGTCGAGGAATTCGACCGCGCCCTGCACACCTGCCTGCGCGAGAAGCGCCCGGTGCACATCCAGATTCCTTCCGATATCACGCACCTGACCATCGAGGTCCCCGACGAGCCTTTCTCCACCAAGCTGGCACCCTCCGATCCGGAGCGCCTGAACGCTGCCGCGGACTACGTGCTGGAGCACTTGGCGAAGGCCAAAGACCCGATCATCCTCATCGATCAGGACACCAACCGCCACGGTTTCACGGAGAAGCTCCGCGCCATCATCGACAAGGCCCAGCTGCCTTACTCCCAGCTTTCCTCCGGCAAGGCCATCCTGTCTGAGCGCCACCCGCTGTTCATCGGCACCTATAACGGTGCGGCCTCCGCACCAGGCGTGCAGGAACGCATCGAAAAATCCGACTTCCTGGTCACCACGAACCCGCGCTTCATCGAGGTCAACTCCGGCTCCTTCACCCACAACCTGGCCGATGCCCGCGTCTATAACTTCGGCGACCAGCACCTCAACGCCGACGGCGAGTTCTTCGTGGGCATCAATACGCTGGAGCTTCTCGACGTCCTCCTCGACCGCATCCAGGAAGCCGAGACGTCGCCAAGCGCGGCCTTCGAACCCGAGCCCTTCGAGCCGAACCCGGATGCCCCGCTGACCCAGGAGCGCATCTGGCCGCAGATGCTCGGCTTCATCCAGGACGATGACGTGGTCATCGCCGAAGCCGGCACCTCCAACATTGGCTTGGGCCAGCAGCGCATGCCCGAGGGCGTGCAGTACATTAACTCCACCATTTGGGGCTCCATCGGCTTTACCCTGCCCTGCGTGCTGGGCTCACAGCTGGCCAACCCGGAGCGCCGCCATGTTCTCTTCATCGGTGATGGCTCCTTCCAGCTCACCGCCCAGGAGCTGTCCACTATCCTGCGTCAGGACTTGAAGCCCATCATCGTGTTGGTGAACAACGATGGCTACACCATCGAGCGCTACATCCTGGGCATGGAACGCGAATACAACGAGATCCAGATGTGGGATTACACGGCTCTGCCGAAGGCCTTCAAGAAGGACACCACGATGGAGTCCTACGTGGCCTCAACCGAAGGCGAGCTGGCGAAGGCCCTAGACGACATCGCTGCTCACCCAGAGCGCGGCGCCTTCCTCGAGGTGCGTCTTGATGCTTTCGACGCGCCGAAGGGCCTTCAGGCCTTCGGGCCGCAGACCGCTGACTTCGACTTCGGGCCTCGTGGGCCCCGCAACGCCTAAGGTGGAGAACATGATTCGACCAGACCTTTCCTCCCTGCCCGCCTACGTTCCCGGAAAGAACGCCGAGCACGCCTTGAAGCTCTCCTCCAATGAGGCAACTCAGGAGCCGCTGCCCGGCGCGCTCAAGGCCATGGAAGCTGCAGCCGCGCACGTCAACCGCTACCCGGATATGGGCGCGGTGGAAATCCGCAAGGCGCTCGCCGAAAACCTCGGCGTCACACCGGAGCAGGTCACCTGCGGCGCGGGTTCCTCCGCCATCTGCCAGCAGCTGGTGCAGATCACCTCGGTGCCCGGTGATGAGATTGTCTTCCCCTGGCGCTCCTTCGAGGCTTATCCCATCTTCGCGCAGGTCGTGGGCGCTACCCCGGTCAAGGTCCCGCTCACCGCGGATCACCGCGTGGACTTGGAGGCCATGGCGGCTGCCATCACGGACAAGACCCGCCTGATCTTCGTGTGCAACCCGAATAACCCCACCGGCTCCATCATCACCAAGGAGGAGCTCGACGCCTTCCTGGCCAAGGTCCCGAAGGACGTCATCGTGGCGCTCGATGAGGCCTACATCGAGTACAACCGCAACGACGCCGTCCCGCTGGCCACCGACTACGTCCACACTCACGACAACGTCATTGGCCTGCGCACCTTCTCCAAGGCCTATGGCCTGGCCGGCATCCGTTTAGGCTATGCCTTCGGCAACGCCGAGATCATCGAGGCGCTAAGCAAGGTGGCCATCCCGTTCTCCGTGAACTCGGTGGCACAAGCTGGCGCTGTGGCCTCGCTGTCCGCCCAGAAGGAGCTGCGTGAGCGCACCGACGAGACCGTGGAGCAGCGCGACCGCCTGGTGGAGCACTTCGCCGACTTTGGTGTGCCGGAATCCCAGGCCAACCACATCTGGTTCGCCGCCGACTCCATTGCGAAGCTAGGCTCCCCGCAGGACGTTGCTGCACAGCTTGCCGAGAATGACGTTCTCGTCCGCGCCTTCCCTGAGGGCGTGCGCGTCACCGTGACCACAGCTGAGGAAACCGACGTGCTGCTTAAGGCGTGGGACGTTGCCTTCGCTGCAGAGGAGTAGTTTCCGCGTTAGAGTGCAGTTGTGAAGACATTTATCAATTTTGCACTCAACGTCATTGCCGTCGCGGTGGCCTTCTGGGCCGTGGTGGCGATTGTCCCCGGAATCGACATCGTCCCCGCTAGCACCCAGAATTTCCTGCTCATCGCGGCGGTCTTCATCATCGTCAATGAGGTCGTCACCCCGGTGCTCCGCTTCCTCGGCGCCCCGCTGACCTGCCTCACCCTGGGCCTCTTCGCGCTCGTCATCAACGGCGCGGTCCTGCTCCTCGTCAGCGCGCTGATGGATTCACTCGTCATCGACGGCTGGGGCGCCGCCATCATCGGCGCGATTGTTCTCGCGATCGTTTCCGGCGTGGTGAACTTCTTCACCAGCCCGCTGCGAACTCGACACTAACCCCCAGCGAAAGGCGGGAGGACGTCGACGCGGGAGGCGTCGGCAAGCACGGCGTCCTCGGTAGCGCTCGCGCCATCCACCAGGAAGGTGCAGCGCTCCAGCACCTCCGCAAAGCTCATTCCGGCCTCGGTGCTGCCGGTATGCTGAGCACGCAACACGTCCAGCAACTCCCCCAGCGTCGCTGCCTGCGCTGTGTCCTGCGCGCGCCCCGCGGCGGCGCGAGCTGCGGCAAAGTAGTGTATGTCAACCATGGCTGCCACTATGCCAGCCTCCGTGACAGGAAGGAACCTGATGCGCACCTATGAGGAACACCTCGCCGCCGTTCGCGCGGCCCTTCCGCAGCCCCGGGTGGTGTCCACTCCCCTGAACAGCGCCTTCGGACGCCGCGCCGCCGCGACGTACCGCGCCGAACACAACCTGCCGCCTTTCGATAATTCACAGATGGACGGCTATGCGCTTCCCACATGTGACGGCGGCACCTTCACCGTCGGCCGCACTATCGCGGCGGGGGATCCCCCGGGCTCGCTCGAGCAAGGCACCGCCCTGCCCATCATGACCGGCGCGAAAATCCCCGAGGGCACCGTCACCATCGTCCCCGTCGAGCACTGCGAGCCCCCACGCTTCCCGGAGGAAGGCGCCACGGTCACGGTGCCGGCAGCCCCTGAGCAGTTCATCCGCCGCGCGGGCTCCGACGTCAAGGCAGGCACAACGCTCATCAACGAGCACGCGCTTCTCGACGCCCCCTCCATCGCCACCCTCGCCTCCCAGGGCCTGACCGAGGTCCTCACCGTCGCGCCCGCCCGCATCCTCATCTGTACCGGTGGCGCTGAAATAGGTGGCGAAGGTGGGGCCACCATCCCCGATTCCAATGCGCCAATGCTCGCAGCTTTGGCCAGGCAGTATGGCATCGACGTGGCTGGCTTCGTGCGCACGAACGACGATCCTTCTGCCCTGCGCGCGGACCTCGCCGAAGCAGTCATTACCCACCGCCCCGATGTCATCGTCACCTCCGGTGGCATCTCCCATGGAAAATTCGAGGTCATCCGCCAAATCTTCGAAGAAGACGGCTGGTTCGGCCACGTGGCGCAACAGCCGGGTGGCCCGCAGGGCCTGTCCCGCCTTGGCGACGTCCCCGTAGTCTGCTTTCCCGGCAACCCCATCTCCACGCTGGTGAGCTTCCGCCTCTATTTGGCACCCGTCCTTGGCCATGCCTCAGAGCCGGTTCGCGCGCACCTTGTTGAATCCGCAGACGGACTCAACAACCGCGAGCAGTTCCGCCGTGGAACTATCAGTATTTCCGATGGCACAGCCCACGCCTCCTTCCTCGGCGGCACCAGCTCCCACCTAATGTCCCAGGCCATCGGCGCTAACGCCCTCATCCGTATCCCGGCTAACACGCAGCTTTCAGCCGGCGACCTCGTGGAGGTATTCCCACTCTCATGACCCACCGCGCACTCGTTATTGTTGCCTCAACCCGCGCCGCCGCCGGCGAGTACGAGGACCGCTCCGGCCCCATCTTGGTGAACTTCCTGCGTGAGCAGGGCTTCGATACCCCGCAGCCCCTCGTTGTCGCGGACGCCGACATCGACGCCGCCTTGGCCACCGCCTTCGCCGATGCCCCCTCCGTCATCCTCACCTCCGGCGGCACCGGCATCACACCGGATGACCGCACCGTCGAAGCACTCACCCCGCATCTCGAGCGCGAGCTCCCCGGCCTGGCCCACGCCTTCTACGCGCACTCCGCCGGCATCCCCACTGCGGCGCTCTCCCGCACGGTTGCCGGAGTCACCGGGTCCACTTTCGCCATGGCCCTGCCCGGCTCCACGGGTGCGGCCAAGGACGGCTGCGCGGTCCTCGAACCGGTGCTTAACCACATCATCAACCAGCTGGAAGGCATTCATGAGCACTAACTTCGGCTTACTCGGCGCCCACATCAGCGCTGAGCCTATCTCAGCCCCCGACATCGCCACCGCTGAAACCGGCGCCGTCGTTTTATTCGACGGCATCGTGCGCAACCACGACTCCGGCCGGGGTGTGAAACTCCTGACCTACACCGCGCATCCCAGCGCCCAAGAAGAGATCGAGCGCGTTGCCGGCGAGGTCGCCGCTGCCTTCCCCGCCGTGCGCCTCTGGTGCGCGCACCGGACTGGAGCACTAGCAATTGGCGAATCCGCCTTCCTCGTCGCCGCTTCCTCCGCGCACCGCAAGGACGCCTTCGAGGCTGCTTCGACCTGCGCCGACCGCGTCAAGGCGGAAGTCCCCATCTGGAAAGAGCAGCTGCATACCGATGACACCACCACGTGGGTAGGCCTGGAATAAACAGTTGTATGCACTGTCGGAATTCGGTACGGACGGGAAATGGGCTTAGATCCAGAAAGTGAAAGCGCAATGCTCATAGCACTACTTCGAAAACTCCTAGCGGTTTGCGCTCTAGGCGTCTGTGCACTTGTCGTTTCTTCGTGTGCGCAAGAGCGTTCACAGACATCGAAGTCTTTTACTACTTGGGAATGGGGCGGGATCGCTAGGGCTGTCTCTGTGACTCCTTCCGTAAATAATCACAATTATGTTTTTGGAACGAGCACTGATGAGGTGGACTCTCTCGCTGAACTTGCATCGGTGTATAACCCTTCGATGGAGAGGCTCGGTGAAGGGTATGTGGCTCCAGATAAGGATCAATTGGTTGTCTTTGATTCAGATTTTCGCAAACAATCTGAGAAACCTCTCGCAGGTTTAGGTCTACCGACCCAAACAGCTTCTGCTGGTTCTGTGGACAATAAAGCAGCAGTGTTTGTTTTTAACGAAGGCATGAGCGATAGTCCGTATGCGAGCCGCATAGTGCTCGCAACTAAGGAAACTACAAGCACGGTAACTCGCGATAGGAGACCAGTCGCGTTAAGGGCTTGTACTGATGAAAAAGCTGTCTGGATAGAACGTGACGAAGATGACGGAAGCGGTTTAACGCTTGTGCGTATGGGAGTCGACGGGTTGTTGTCTGAATCTCGCCTTGATATACCTGCCGGAACAGTCGCATCCGAATACTTCTCTGCTCTTGGGTGCGGGAAAGAAAAATCATATATTTCTTTTCCTGACGATACTGGTGGTGCGTATGTTGTCTCGGTTGGTACCTCGAATGAAAAACCAACTTTAAAACACGAAGGAAATATCGAAAGGCTGCCGATACCAGGCGTAAATAGGTCCTCTCGCTACGAAGAAGGAAGCGTGTCGTACTTTACGAGTCGAGGAACGATCGTGGCACTTGATCTCGAGCGTCAGGAAGTTAAAGAAACTGAACCGCTAATCGGCGCAGATCGCCGTCCTGTATCTGCAACTATCGACGGCGGAAATCTATATATCGTGACTCAGCCGATTGAAGGTGCTGAGGAGCTTCGCGTACATTCTTTTACATTCAAAGACCCAGCTGCGGATAAGGATGGCGCGCATATCGCGAAGCTTAGCCAGCTTATGCAAGGTGGTACTGCAAAAGGTGCATACACAATTCCGATGTCTATTTACCCTTTCGATAAACGGACGGAATAATGCCTAGAAGAGCTTTATTTTCTGCTCTTTACCTCGCATGGAAATCGCAAGTCCACTGCCTGGCTGATGCGCCTAGCCGACATTTCGGACCTGACCCCTGTTAGGTAGACACCTGATAT
>NZ_KV803690.1:0-117053 GCF_001811145.1 Corynebacterium sp. HMSC062A03
GGTGAGCCGAAGATTTCGACGAATGCTGACTTTGAGGGTGGCCTGCGTGAGGTTGTTGCTGGTGCCAAGATTGTTGACCAGGTTTCGTATGAGGGTCTGGTTCCGGGTAAGGAGTACTTCCTGGATGCGCAGCTGATTTCGAAGGCTGATGGCAAGACTGTTCTTGGTGAGACCATTGGTCATAAGTTTGTGCCGACTGCGCCGAAGGGTGTTGAGGCTGTGACCATCACCGTTAATGATGATGTGACTGAGCCGGTTAAGGCTGCGGTTGCTTTTGAGACTCTGACTTCTAAGGAAGTTAATTCCAAGGGTGAGGAGACTCCGGGCAATGAGACGCCGAACGAGATTGGTGAGCACAAGGACATCAACGATAAGGATCAGACTGTCACTTCGGAGAACCCGTCCGATACCCCGGATGAGGACGAAGAGAACGGCGGTGGCAAGGGCTCCTCGAAGAAGGACCTGCCATGGTGGCTGCTGCTCATCCCGGGTCTGGGCCTGATCAAGATCATCGTTGATGGTGTCAACGGTGGCAATGGCGGCCACGACGGCGGTAACGGTGGCCACGACGGTGGCAACCACAACGACGTCACCGAGGACGGCGGCCGTGGCAACAACCACGGTGAGTCGACCGAGGAGAACGGTGGCAACACCGGCCGCGACGACCGCGAGGTCACTGTGCTGGATGCAACTCCGCCGGAGGACGCTGGCCAGCCGCTGCCGTCCAACTCCAAGCGCGTGGAGATCAAGCACGTACCTTCCGGTGCGACCGAGCTTGACCCAGGCATGAAGGACTTCATTCAGTAGTCCACACTGCAACACCATCCCGGCCCTCACCGGCCGGGAGTGGTAGGGGCAGAGAATGATTAAGACTATCCCCTCCAGGGTGTAAAACGCTGGAGGGGATTAGTCGTCTGATTTTTAATCTATGGTTTAAAAAGAAGAACTATAACTGACATTTTTAGAGCTAAGACACTTTTAGAACTAAAGCATTAGAACCCAACCGCTAGAACTTTAGAAGCTAGGAGCAGAGATTATGGCTGAGGAAGGCCAGCAGAACGATATCCCGGAGTACCCCACCGATTCCACAGGGGAGACTGCTGGGGCGAAACACCGAGCCGGCGATGCACAACCGGTAGGCGGAGAAAAGAAGAGCAACAAGAAGCTGCTCATCGGAATTGCCGCGCTCATCGCGATCATCTTGGTCGTCGTGCAGCTGGTCATCTATGCAGGCCGCAATGGCGATGATTCCGCGGATGATAATGCCAGTGGTGGCGAGGCGGAGACATCGCAAAGCACTGAGGAGGCCGCACCGACGACCAACAATGATCCTTTCGTGGATCACTCCGGTGAGCAGAACCATGAGGTGGAACCGGCACCGGGTGAATTCCGTGGCTTTGGCGCCATGTCCCTGGGCATCAACGAGGAGTTCGCGGCTATCGATCCGATTCAGGTCACCGATACCGGCATGCTGATCCCGCCGCGCGATGTGCAGCGCCTGGGCTGGTACTCCGCTTCCGCTGTCCCGGGTGAGGCCGGTCCGGTTGGTTCCAGCGTTATTACTGGCCACATCAACTACCAAGGTCAGGGAACGGGCTTTGCAGAGAAGTTCACCACCCTGGAGCAGGGCCAAGAATTCACCGTCTTCATCGATGGTGAGGAGCGCCGTTTCCGCGTGACTGAGGCACCGTACCGTCTGCAGAAGGGCGCGGGCTTCCCGGACGTAGTCAATGACACGGAGGGGGAGAACCGTCTGGTCCTCATTACCTGCGGTGGCAAGTTTGTTGGTGGCCAGCTCGGCTACGAGGACAACATCATCACCGTGGCAGAGCCGGTAGCACCTGTTGAAGGTGGCGCTGAGGCGCCGGCGGCTTAGGCGGAGGACTCCTCCAGGCGCGCGATGTGCAGCGTTAGGTAGGAGACTTCATCGGGGGTTAAAGCGCTGTCGAGGCGCAGCTCAATCAGGTTAGCTACCATCTGGGCGGTCTCGACGGCATCGGGGTAGCGGGCGGAGATGGCGGTGGCGACTTGGCGGTCGTCGGAGTCGAGCTGTTGGTGCTCCGCCATGCGTACGAAGAGGTAGCGCAGGTGTGTGATGAAGCGGGCGACGGAGATGTCCTCGCTGTTGAGCTCAGTATTGTTGTGTGAGCCGATAACGGCCAGGATTTGCTGAATCAGACCTGTCATGCGGTAAGTGCCGGAGAGATCCCCGACCGCGAAGCCGGCGTTGACCAGATGCAGGGTGAGGGCCACGGCCTCGTCGGGGGCTAGTGGCTTGTGCAGGCCACTATTGATGGCGGTGAGTAGTTTCTGAGCGAGGGCGAAGTCATCGGCGTAGAGGTGGCGTACCTCAGCTTCCAAGGGATAAGCCACAGGCTTGCCGCGGCTGACCGCGCCGTGGATGTGGTCCGCAATCGCCACGACGAGCGTGAGTTTGCTGCGCAGTGCCTCAGACATGTCGACGGAGTGCATGGCGTCGATGACCAACTGCACGTATTCGCCGGGAATACCAGCAATCATGGCGGCGAGGTGGTCAGGGTCGCGGCCGGTATCCGGGACGAAGACCTTCACCACCTTGGCCGGGTCAACCTCAGTGCCAGGCTTTGCCTGGAAGCCAATGCCGCGGCCGGTGACAATGACGTCCTCCGCGCCGCGCCGTGCGAGAACGACGTTGTTATTGAATACTCGCAGCAGTTGCACAAGGCACCTTTCTCGTTGAGGTTAACTTGTTAAGGCTAGCCGGATGAGGCTAGCCGGTTGAGGCTAAAACGACCAAAGCCGGCCACGATGGTGATTACATCGAGCCAGCTTAGTCAGGGTTCGTTAAAGGCGTACTAAAGGTTCCCTACTGGATCCTTTAGCGGGTCGTGGTGATGACCGTATCGCCAGCGGAGGCATGGTTGAGGCCAGCCGGGGTGACGGCAGACAGTGCCTTGGTGTTGGTCACGGCCAAGACGATGGTGGTGTCGTAGCCGGCTTCGGTGACCTTGGCGAAGTCAACGGTGGCAAGCAGCTCGCCCTGCTTGACGGTGTCCCCCTTCTTGACGGCCGGGGCGAAACCTTCGCCCTTCATCTTGACGGTGTTGATGCCGATGTGGACCAGGACCTCCACGCCGTCCTCGGTCTTGATGCCGTAGGCGTGGCCGGACTTCATGGCGCTGACGATCGTTCCGCTCACCGGGGAGTAAACTTCGTTGCCCTCAGGGACGATGCCCACGCCATCGCCGAGCGTTCCAGCAGAGAAGACCGGGTCATCGATCTCAGCCATCGGGACAACCTTGCCGGCAGCCGGGGAAGCAATGTCGGTGGTGGTGCCAGCGGCGGGCTCAGCAGCCTTGGCCGGGGCGTCTGCCTTGGTAGCGGTTGCGGTGGCAGCGCCAGCACCGGCGCCGGCAGCAGAGGTGCCTGCGGTTGCGGGGGCGTCGGCAAGCGCGGCGTTGTCAGCGTTGTCGGCGTTGTCGAGCTCGGCCTTCTCGGCTGCCTCGCGGGCGGCCTTGGCCTCAGCGCGCTCTTCCGGGGTGCGGTAGTCGGTGAAGAGGATGAGCAGGAAGGCCACGAAGAAGGCCACAGCAATGGAGATGGCGTACTTGGCCATCGGGGTGAAGACCGGGATGGTCAGCAGGGAGGTGAAGACGAAGGCGTCGGTAGTAATGCCGTTCGTGCCCAGGGTCAGCAGAGCCACGGTCAGGCCACCAGCGAAGCAGCCCACCAGCATGCGCGGGTAAATCCTCTTGTAGCGCAGGTGGATACCGTAGAGGGAAGGCTCAGACACGCCACCGAGCAGGCCGGCCAGGAGGGCAGAGCCAGAGGTCTGACGCATCACGTTGTCGTGGTCACGGATGGACAGGGCCAGCACACCAGCGGTAGCACCGAAGCAGGCGAAGTTCCATGCGCCCATCGGGCCCTGGATGAAGTCATAGCCCAAAGTCTGGATGTTGACCAGCATGAGGGCGTTAAGCGGCCAGTGCAGGCCCAGCGGAACCAGGAAGGGGTAGAGCATCGGGATGGCCAGAGCGAAGACGAACGGAGCGTTGTCATTCATCCAGGACAGGCCGGCGCCAATGCCGTTACCGGCCCACACGCCGAAGGGGCCAATGAGGAAGGCCGTCAGCGGGATGAGGACGATCATGGTGAGGAAGGGAACGAAGACCATGTGCACCGCAGACGGGATGATCTTTTGGAAACCCTTGTAGAAGAGTGCGGCAACAGCAGCCATGATGAGCGGGACGAAGACGTTTCCACCGTAGTCCTGCAGCTGCATGGTCATGCCGAAGATCTCAATGGAGCACTGCTCCGCACCGAGGGTGTCGTTGGTAACACACTGGACCGCGGGGTTCTCCGAGAGATCGAGGAACTCCGGGGTGAATAGCGCGAGCATGACCGCCGCGGGAACCCAGGGGTCGATGCGCAGCTTCTTACCAGCGTTATAGGCCACCATCACCGGCAGGAAGAAGAAGACGGAACGCCACATGGCATCCACGAAGAACCAGGAGGCCGGCTTGTCCGGGGAGCGGAAGTCCACGACGCCGAAAGCATCCAGCACCGAGGCGAAGGCGATGACCAGGGAAGCACCCAGCAGCACGCCCAGGATGGGGCGGAAGGAATCCGAGAGATACTCGAAGAAGGTATCCATCCACGGCAGCTTGCCCTTGGACTTGGCGCGGGCCGCGGCCTTGACATCGTCGTTGGATTGGCCGGCGGAGGCGCCGGCGTTCTTCATCTGTGGGAGAGCGTTGATCTCGTCATAGACCGTGGCCACGTCACCGCCGATGACCACCTGGTAGTTGCGGCCACCCTGGGGCACAGCGCCCATTACCTTGGGGATAGATTCGAGCGCTTCCTTATCGGCTTTGGAGGCATCAGCCAGCTCAAAGCGCAGGCGCGTAGCGCAGTGCGTGAAAGAGGTGATGTTCTCCGCTCCGCCGATGCCATCCAAGATGGCCTCGGCTGCCGAGCGAGTCTCTGTCGACATGAGAATCCTTTCGAGAGTAGGCAGGCACTGTGGCTAAAAACCACGAAAGACCTAGGCCACAATGGTTCATAGCGAACCATCCCCACACGGCTAAGAGTGGGGAGCCTAGGTCTTGCCCGAAGTAACAATCCTGGTTAGGAGCCTACTCCGGGGGTTTAATGGAGACAAGTTTCTGTGGGATAACGCACTTTGTCTTCGGGTGGGGCGCCAGTGGCCTGGGGAGTTGCTGAGGGAAGGCGATGGATTGGCGGCGAGAAGAGGTGCGTTGCCGTACTGTGAAAGTGTCGTAGTGTCACTGTGTGCCCCACTATGTGAGCCCGGGTACACGCTTTCTAAGCAGAGAAAGGTTTCTTATGACCGCCAAGTCCTCACGGAATTCCGCCTTTATCAGCGTCATCGGGCGCGGCTTTGACGGTTTGAACGTTGCTGCTGTGGCTCAGGAACTGGGGGCCACCTTCGCCCAGGTAGATGACTTGGGAACCACACTCAGCGAAGTCCTGGAGAATGCCCCCGCGGGCAACCTGGTCCTCCAAGGCACCGGCGTTATGGACTTCGATGCCAAGGCCGCGGCCGCCCTGGGCCTGCCCTTCGTGCTGATTTCCAGCGCACCTGCACGTGCTGCGGAGCTGGCGCTGAACCACGCGCGCTCGGTGGGAGCCACCGTGGTGGGCGCGGTGGATGACGTCTCCTCCATCCCCAGTGCGATTTCCTCCCTGGAAGAAATCGAACCCTATATGAGCGCTGAGCTCTTCCAGAAGCAGCTTCTGGATCAAGCCCGCGAAATCGGGGCGCACATCGTGCTGCCGGAAGGCGAGGATGACCGCATCCTTCAGGCCGCGGGTGAGCTCATCAAGGGCAAGGTGGCGAAGCTGACGATTCTGGGTGATGGGAACGTTGAGAAGCGTGCCCAGGAACTCGGGATTGACTTGCCAGGCGTGGACATCATCAACCACCTCGAATCCCCGCTGGCAGAGGAGTTCGCGGCGGACTTCGCGGAGCTGCGCAAGAAGAAGGGCGTGACGCTGGAGCAAGCGCGCGAGACCATGAAAGACGTGTCCTACTTCGCCACGATGATGGTGCACAAGGGCTTGGCCGATGGCATGGTCTCCGGCGCGGCGCACACCACGGCGCACACCATCAAGCCTTCCTTCCAGATCATTAAGACCAAGCCGGAAGCCTCCGTGGTCTCCTCCATCTTCCTCATGGTGATGCCGGGGCGCTTGTGGGCCTTCGGTGACTGCGCGGTGAACCCGAACCCGACTCCGGAGCAGCTCGGCGAGATCGCCATCGTGTCCGCCCAGACCGCAGCACAGTTCGGCCTGGACCCGCGCGTGGCGCTGCTGTCCTACTCCACGGGAACCTCGGGCGCGGGCCCGGACGTGGAGAAGGTGGTCAAGGCCGTCGAGGTGGCTCGCGGCATTGACTCCTCCGTGGCGGTGGATGGTCCGCTGCAGTTCGACGCTGCCTGCGACCCAGGCGTGGCAGCCAAGAAGGCGCCGGAATCCGACGTTGCAGGTAAGGCCACGGTCTTCGTCTTCCCGGACCTGGAGGCCGGCAACATTGGTTATAAGACGGCGCAGCGCACCGGTGGTGCATTGGCGGTGGGCCCGATTCTGCAGGGTCTGAACAAGCCGGTCAATGACCTTTCGCGTGGCGCGACCGTTCCGGACATCATCAACACGGTGGCTATCACCGCTATTCAGGCAGGGGTGAAGTAGATGGCGTACGTACTCGTTCTCAACTCGGGTTCCTCCTCGGTTAAATTCCAGCTCGTGGACCCGGAGAGCTCGGCCACGGATACCCCGCTGGTCTCGGGTTTGGTGGAGCAGGTCGGCGAGCCGCAGGGTGCGGTGACCGTCAAGACGGGCGGTGAGGAATTCAAGGAAGAACTGGAGATCCCCACCCACTCCTTCGGCTTGGACCGCGCGTTTAGCATCATGCACGAGCACGGCGTGGGTCCGACGGATGTCGAGGTCATTGCCGTGGGGCACCGCGTGGTGCACGGCGGGCGCCTGTTCAGCGAGCCGCAGCTCATCGTGGACCAGATCGAGTCCATGATCGAGGACCTCATCCCGCTTGCACCGCTGCACAACCCGGCGAACCTGGATGGCATCCGCGTGGCGCGCAAGCTGCTGCCGGAGATCCCGCACGTGGCGGTCTTCGATACGGCCTTCTTTAACCACATGCCGCCGGCGGCAGCGCTCTACGCCATCAACAATGATGTGGCCTCGCAGTATGACATCCGCCGCTACGGCTTCCACGGAACCTCCCACGAGTTCGTTTCGCAGCAGGTGCCGAAGCTTCTTGACCGCGACCCTGGGCATGTTCACCAGATCACGCTGCACTTGGGCAACGGTGCCTCCGCCGCGGCGATTCGCAACGGTCGCCCGATCGATACCTCGATGGGCCTGACCCCGCTGGCAGGTTTGGCCATGGGCACGCGCTCGGGCGATATTGACCCGGGTATTATCTTCCACCTCTCGCGTGAGGCGGGTATGTCGATCGATGAGATCGACAACCTTCTGAACAAGCGCTCCGGTGTGAAGGGTATTGCGGGTGTCAACGATTTCCGGGTGCTGCGCGAGCGCATCAACAACGAGGACCAGGATGCCTGGCTGGCCTATAACATCTACATCCACCAGCTGCGCCGCTTCATTGGTGCATACATGATTGCGTTGGGCCGCGTGGACGCGATTACGTTTACCGCCGGCGTGGGTGAGAACGATACCGAGGTCCGCCAGGATTCGCTGTACAACCTGGATATGTACGGCATTGACTTCGATAAGGAAGCCAACCTGGTGCGCTCCAAGGAGCCGCGCATGATTTCGACCGCGGAATCGCAAGTCAAGGTCTTCGTGGTGCCGACGAACGAGGAGCTGGCTATTGCGCAGAAGTCCGCGGGTATCGCGGCCATGGCCCGGGAGGCGGGCCTGTACTAGAACATCGTGACTGGGCGGACCTTGTTGGCCAGGTCCACCAGCGCGTAGCGGTGGCGAGCGAACGGCGCCTGGCGGGCCAGTGCCCGCAGGGTATCCGCCAGGCCATAGCGCAGGCCGCGCTGGGTAAAGGGGAACTCGAAGAGATCGTTGGGGGAGGCCGCGGCCTTGAGGTCTGATTCACGCAGGAAGGTCAGCCCGGCGGAGATGACCGCAATCTTGATCTGCAAAAAGCGCGGCTCGTTCTGCGGAATCTCCTCCAGGCGGCGGGCGGCGCGCCGGATGCGGGACTCGGAAAGGTCGTGCACGATGAGCTGCAAAACCGTGGTCAAGCGGGCCATGCGGTGGTGACGCGAGGCATTGGGGACCTTATCCAAGGTGGCCACGGCGAGCTCCACCTGGTGCTCGGCGCGCAGCTGGCGGGCCAAGCCGAAGGCGGAGGAGACCGTCGTCGGGTTCGTCGCCCACACGATGCCGTAGAGACGCAGCGAATTGAAACGCAGGTGGGCCGGATCATCGGTGATGTGGTCCCAGATGCCCGGCTGGTCCTCAAAAGCATCATTGGGCAAATCCGCCAGCGAGGTGGTGAGGTTGGCGCAGGCGCGGGCAACGGAGGCGTCGATAAGCGCGGCTTCCGAAAAACCCAGCTGCTGCAGGATGAGCTCGTTGACCGCGCCGATGGCCAGCTTCGGTGCGGCCTCACCGGGCAGGACGTCGAGGACGTGCGCGAAGTGGGCCTGGGCCTCACGGTATTTGTCCAAGAGCAGTTCGGTCACGCCCGAGTACCAGTGGAAGCGCCAGTCCTTGCCCAAGCGCTCCTCGATGGAGGTCAACCACTCGCGGGCCTGGCCGATATAGCCCAGGTCAATCATGGCGCGCACCACGCCGAGGGGAATCTCGGCGGATTCTTCGTACTCCGGGGCCTGCATGGCCTGGCGCAGGGTTTCTAGCGCTTCCTGCGGCTCGGTATAGGAGGAGCCCTGCAGCAGCGGGGCTCCGATGTCAGAGCGGACAACCAGCGGGATGGGCAGCGCGGAGACCACCTCGGGGGCGGTGATGCGGACGGTGCGGTCGATGCCATCGATGAGCTGGTCGGTGCGGAAGACCAGGTGCTTCGTGCCGAAGGTCGTACGCTGCGGGGAGAAGACGGAGTGCTGGGCCGGGTGCTGGATGCCATCACGGAGCGCGATGACCTCGCGCAGGACGCCGAAGAGCTGGTCGCGCAGCTCGGAGACCGATGCGAAGCGCTGCTCCGGGTCAGGGTCAGTCGCGCGCAAGAGCAGGCGGTAGAAGGAGAGGTAGCGGCGCAGCAGCGGCTCCTCCGTGGGGGAGGGCAGGCCGGGCTTGTAGACGCCATCCTCCACCGGCAGTTTCAACGTCAGGCAGGCCAGGGTGCGGCCGATGGTATAAATATCGCTGGCCACCGAGGGGCCCTGGGTGGAGATCTCCGGCGCCTGAAAACCCTGTGTTCCGTAGATATGCCCGAAGGCACCGATGCCGGAGACCGCGCCCAGATCGATGAGTTTGACCTGGTCCTCGGTGACGATGATGTTGGAGGGCTTTAAGTCGTTGTAGACCACGCCGCGGGCGTGCAGGTAATCCAGGGCGGGCAGGATTTCCAAGATATAGGCAATGGCCGTATCGACCGGGAAGCGGTCATTGGCCTGGTCGTTGCGGCGCTGCTTCAGCGAGGGGCCGCCGACGTATTCCATGACGATGAAGCCGCCGGGCACGCGGGGATCATCGATGAAGTTGAAAATCTTCACGATATTCGGGTGCGTGATATCCGCGAGGAACTCGCGCTCCGCCTCCGCAGTCGCCGTTTCCTCGGCGGAGTTGGTGGATTGCATGCCCTTGAGCACCACGATGCGCCCGGAGACGAAATGGTCATTGGCCAGGTAGATCCAGCCCAGCCCGCCATGCGCCAGCACGCCGAGGATTTCGTATTGGCCCGCCACCATGTCACCCGGCTTAAGCTGCGGCGGGGCGGCGCGGGGCGCATCCTGCGGATCGATGAGTGCTTGAGTGGGATCATCCGGGACGACGAAGGGCAAGGTGGCCATGCCATCGGCCACTTCGCGGTCGGTGCGCTTGGTGCTGCGGCGCTGGCGGAAGGTATCGAGCGCGCGGCGGCGGGAGGCCTGCGAAGGGTCCTCTGCTTTGCGACGATCTCGCAGCTGCCCCAGCTCCTCGATCAGTGCCGCGATGTTATCCGAATCGACGTATTCGCCATCGCCAGGCTTGTTCGTTGCGGTGCCGTGCGTGCCGGGCTGACCGGCGGGGGAGAGGACGGCGCCAGTGGCGGCGGGGTCATCCTCATCGAAGTCATCGGCGAAAGGATCAAAAGGTACCGCCGCGGTGTGGTCGGAGGCTTCCGTATTGTCGGCGCTGTCGGCCGCTGTTCCCGGATCGCCTGGTTCCGCAGGCGAGGTGCCGAGAAGGTGATCCTCCGAATAATCGTCATCGTCATCCGCGAAAGGATCGAAGCGGACGGCTTGCGTGGCGTCGGCAGGACCTTCGGGCTCCGCGGTCTCGTGCTCTTCGGGCGTGAGGTGATCGAGCTCATCCTCGCTGAAGCGGTGCGACATTAGTGTCCCTCCTTCTTCTCGCCGGTCGGGTTGCTGGTTGGGGAACTCGGCTGGGATTCCGTCGCGGATGGGGTCTCATCGAGGTACTTAGGTGCCGGGAGCACCGGCTGTTCCATATAATCCCCCAGCCACGTTGTGAAGAGCCTCTGCCAGGTCCCGTCCTTGCGAATGCGCTCCAGCGTGGAGTTCACCTGACGGATAAGCGGGCGCGAATCATACGAGCCATCGGGCTTGCGCACGGCCACGCCATAGCTTTGGCTTTCGAGGGGACCACCGACAATCTCGGTGTAGCGATCCTGGGCCAGCATGCCGGAGAGCAGCGCATCATCTACCACGATGCCATCCGCTTGCCCCAGTTGCAGGGCCATGAGGCAATCGCCCCAGGCGCGGGTTTCTAGGATGTCGGAAGCAGGCGCGTGCGTGCGTATCGCGTCCACCATGGTGGAACCCTTTGTCGCACACAAGGTCATCCCAGCGGTATCCGCGATGGACTCAACGCCGGAGTTCTTCAGCACCAGCAAACGCGCGTCGGTTTGCATATAGGGAATGGAGAAGGAGACTTCGCGCTGGCGGCTGGGGCTAATCGTCATGGTGCGGATGACGATATCCACCGTGCGATCATTGAGCGCACGCGCGCGTTCGGAAGCCTCCACGAAGCGGAAGTCCACCTTGTTGGGATCCTCGAAGATATCGCGGGCGATTTCGCGAGCAATATCGACCTCGAAGCCGCGGACCTCGCCGCTGGCGGTATCGCGGTAGCTGAGCAGGTTATTGGAGCGATCCACACCCACGATAAGCCGGCCGCGCGCCAGGATATCGGGCACGCGCTCCTCCGGCTTCTTATCGTCCGGGCGGTAGGAGCCATAGGCCTCTTCGGTGCTTTGCTTGGACGCCTCGCCGGCGCCAGCGGGCTCGATGATGGCATCCTCCGGCAGTGGTGGTCCCGGCGTGGAATCGAGGTTCGCGGTGGAGGGCAGGATGGGGTCCTGCGTGCTGGGCGGCTCCGGCTCACAGCCGCTGAGCGCCACGGCGCTGCTGAGCAGGAGCAGGGCCGCGGTCCAGGCCGGGCGGTTCTTGGTAGGGCGGCGCATCACAGGTACTCCTGCAGACGGGGACGAATACCTAGCCACACGGCAATAATCGCACCAAAGGTGGCCAGGAGCACGCCGGTCGAGACCATCGTCATGGCATTGAGCCCCTGGACCAGATAGGTGCGCATGGCATCGCGGGCTTGATCGATGAGTGCTGCCAAGGAGCTATCCACGGCGTTGAAAGCACTGGCGGCGGTCGGGTCACCATCCGGATCGATGGCGGTGGCCTGGTACAGCGCGCCATCGTAGTCGCCCATGGCAAGGTCCTCGGTGAACTTCTCGTGCGTGGATGTCCAGTCTTCTACTGCCTGCTTGGCGCGGGGAATCAGGGAAGGATCGGAGGAGGGGAAGTCGTCGTCGTTAAGCGCCTGCTCATAATCCCGCAGGGCCTGGTTAACGGAGTACACCGTGGAGCTAAAGTGCACGGACATGTCCTGCTCGGAGGAGCGCAAGACTAGCGCGAGAGTCTCCGAGGTGCGCATCTGCTGGGCCTCAATGCGCGAGGCAGTCAGTGAATCCCAGGGGCGCGACACCGTCTCGAAACCCTGGTGGCCCGAGGCCCACGTGGCGAAGTTGGAGGCGGAGGCCCACACCAGCGCGAGGAACAGCAACCCCGTGGCCGCCACAAAGCCACGGTTGAAGCGGCGGCGGGTCAGCCGCCACAGCCACCACTGCGCCAAGCCGAGGAAAATGAGTGCGGCAACCAGCCCGGACAGCGGAACCCACTGCGGGCGGGTCAGACGCTGCTGCTGTTGGCTCACCTTCTCCGAGGTCAGGGTGAACAGCTCCGCGGCGGCGGGGAGAATCTGGGTCCGCATGAGCGCCGAGGCGTTGGACATATAGGAATTCGCCACGGCGTGGCCCGCGCGGTGATTGACACGCGCCTTTTCCACGAGGGCGGTGTACACCGGCAGCTCGCGCTGGATAAAGGTGACGAGCTCGCGCACGCGCTCATCCTCGGCGGAGGTGCCCACGATGGCCTGCGTGGCGGCGACCGACGCGGCATCGATGGCCTCGTTATAGCGGTTGCGGTTATGCTCCGGTTCGACGCCCGCCTGCACGAAGCCGGTGGTGGCCACGGTATCGGCCAGAGACAGGTTGGTGTAGAGGTGATGCGCCGCATTCGACATCGGCTCCGTGGAGGTCAGCAGAGTATCCAGGTCATCGTGGCGCGCGGCCGAGGAAGAAGACATAGAAAACCCGGCTGCCGCGAGCGCGGCGGTCAGGATGACGGTGACCGTAAACAGCTTGCCGGGCGTGGTGGAAGCAAAGCTATAAAAGCGCCGGAGGACGCGCGCTGGGCCGGAGAAGGAACTCATGGCCAGCTGCGTGGGGCGGCTAAAAGCCGGGGCAGCAGGCTCGGTGACCTCATCGAGCCAATGATCGCCCCATGATTCGGGGGAGTGCTCGCGCAGTTCGGTGGCCGGGCCGGTCATTCCCTTAGGATAGCGCCCCGCACCCCATCGCGCGATGATTTGGGGCAGGGTGGCGTGGGCTTATTCTCGCGTATCGTATAAGACATGTGTACACGCGTTAACCCAGAGCTTTCCGGTGATGGCTGGTCTAAAGGTCCGGGCGGGGTGCCGGTATGGGGCAAGTTTGGAGCAGCTGGCCTCTTCCTCGTGGCGGGGGACCAAGTGCTGCTGCAGCATCGCGCTACGTGGACGAATAACGGTGGGACCTGGGGAATCCCGGGCGGGGCGCGGGATAAGCCGGAGTCACCGGAGCAGGCCGCGCTGCGGGAAACGGAGGAAGAAACCGGAATCTCGCCGGCGGACGTCGAGGTTCTAGGCTCGCTCGTTACCGCCGGGCCCTTCGAGGAAGGCTGGACTTATACCACGGTGTTAGCGCGGACTCTTTCGGGGCAGCGCTTGGCCACGACTGCCAACGAAGAATCTGCTGAGCTGCGCTGGGTTCCCTTTAACCAGATAGAAGAGCTGGAGCTTTTGGCTCCCTTCCGGGAAGCACTACCGCGGCTGCTGAAGTATTGGGAAGAAAACGGCAGCTGATACAGGCGCGCGGCGGGAACCTGTGGCACGCTGTAGGACATGATTGAAGTAGCCGGACTGACCAAACAGTACAAGTCTGTCCGCGCCGTCGATGACCTCACCTTCCAGGTGGAGCCGGGACAAGTGACCGGCTTTCTGGGACCAAACGGCGCTGGAAAATCAACGACGATGCGCATGATCCTGGGCTTGGACAAGCCCACCGCTGGTACCGCCTTGGTGCACGGCAAGCCCTACCGCGAGCTGAAGAACCCGCTGCGTGAGGTGGGCGCGCTTCTCGACGCCAAAGCGGTCCACGCCAACCGCACCGCCGCCAACCACCTGACGTGGATGGCGCAAGCCAACGGGATCCCCACCTCCCGCGTTGATGAGGTGCTCGGGCTTGTGGGCTTGGCTGATGTTGCGGGTAAGAAGGCCGGCGGCTTCTCCCTTGGTATGGGGCAGCGCCTGGGCTTGGCGGCTGCATTGCTGGGGGACCCGGGCGTGCTGATTTTGGATGAGCCGGTCAACGGCCTGGACCCGGAGGGCATTCGCTGGGTGCGCTCGCTCGTGCGCGCGCTGGCAGCAGAAGGCCGCACGGTGCTCATCTCCTCCCACCTGCTGGCGGAGATGGCGCAGACGGCCGACCACTTGGTGGTCATTGGCCGCGGCAGGCTCTTGGCTAATCAGCGTACCTATGACTTTGTGAAGGAGAATTCCAGCTCTTCGGTCATCGTGCGCTCGGAGCACCTGCGCGAGTTCGGCTCGGCGCTCAAGGAAGCCGGGATTTTTTACCACGAGTCGGCTGATGAGGAACAGCGACCAACGCTAGTGATTCCTCACCAGACCACGGACTACGTGGGCCAGCTGGCTTATTCCACGGGTGTGCCGCTGACGGAATTGACGCTCCACCGCGCCTCGCTGGAAGAGGCTTATGTGGCTATGACGGATCGCGCGGTGCAGTACCAGGCGGAGGCACCGCAGGAAGGGGTACACCGCTAATGTTTCTCAATACTGTTCACGCGGAGTGGACGAAGCTGCGCACGACGAAGTCCTTCTGGTGGACCACGGCCCTCATTTTTCTTATCACTACCGGCTGGACGCTGCTGAATTCGCTCAACGCGGGCGAAGCCGTGCTGGGCATTAGCCCGCTGCAGGAGCGCAGCTTGGGCTCCATCATCTTGCTCATGGGCATGCCGATCATCATGATCCAGGCCTCGATGGTAGTGACCACGGAGTACCGCTATAAAACGCAGTCCCAGACCTTCATGGCAAACCCGCAGCGCTGGACCGTGGCCTGCGCCAAGCTGCTGCTCTACGGAGTCATTGCCGCGATTATTGCTTTCTTGGGCTTGGTGTACATCTTCGTGTTGGCGGATGTGACGGCCAACGAATCTGCGGCGGAGGCCTTCCAGCCCTTTGCCAGCGAGGATGGCAAGTACATGTTGTGGGCCTTCCCGCTCGCCGCTTTTGGCCTGGTTGCCTTTGTTCAAGGCTTAGGCATGCTGCTGCGGCAAACCGCCGGCACGGTGGCTATCTGCCTCATCTTGTACTTGGGCTTGGAAAATATCGTGCGCGTGCTGCCGCTGGTGGGCGATAAAGTCATTCACTTCATGCCCTTTACCGCCTTCCAGAACTGGGCGGTGAACTATGTGGATGAGAACGCGCCGTGGTCATCGGTAGGCTTTGAGGCTCTCGTCTTCTTCGGCTGGGCCGCAGTTCTGTGGATCGTGGGCGTCATCGTGCTGGAGAAGCGCGACGCGTGATTCCCTATCCACTCTTGGCTACGTTGGCGCTGTTGTCCGCAACAGCGCCTTTTGCCACAGATATGTATTTGCCGGTGATGCCGGAGATCGTCTCTGATCTGGGCACCACCCGGTCCATGGTGCAGCTGACCATCTCAGGCTTTTTCATTGGCATGGGGGTGGGTCAGCTCGTGATGGGCCCGCTGTCCGACGCCATCGGGCGCAAACGCCTCCTTATTGCCGGTGCCGCCCTCGCGCTGGCGGCCTCTGTCCTGGCAGCGATGGCTCCTACCGCCACCGTTCTCGTGGCTGCCCGTGTGCTGCAGGGCCTCGGTGGCGGTGCGTGCACGGTGCTGGCCCGCGCGGTAGTTCCTGACCTTGTGCACGGATCGGCGGCTGCGAAGGCTTATTCGCTGCTCATGGCGTTGCAAGGCATCGCACCGGCGGTGGCCCCGGTGCTCGGTGGCGTCCTGGCGGAGCCGTTGGGCTGGCGTGGCATCTTTTGGGTGCTGGCCGGGCTGCATGCGGTGCAATTGGTGCTGGCGGTCGCCATCGTCCCGGAAACCGCGGGCGGGCGCTCCCGCGCCGGGCTGTTTCGCACGGTCGCGGGCAACTACTGGGCGGTACTGACCAATGCCCGGGTGTGGGGCTACTTGGTAACCATGGCCTTCGGCTTCTGCTCGATGTTTTGCTACATCTCCGCCTCGGCCTTCGTGGTGCAGGACCAGTGGGGATTCTCGCCCTTGGGCTATTCGCTGATCTTCGGCATCAACTCCGTGGGCCTCTTTATGGCCACGCTGGTGAATTCGCGGGCGATGGATTCGGTCTCCCCGGCGGTCATGTTGCGCATCGGCGTGACCGGCGTTTTCGTGTGCGGGGTGCTCTTGTTGCTGTCGGTGCTGTTTGGCGCTCCGGTCTGGGTCTGCCTCACTGTGCTTTTTGCCTGCGTGGCGCCGACCGGCTTCATCATGGGCAACGCCACGGCGTTGGCCACGGGCCTCATGCGCCCGCGAGCGGGTAGCGTCTCCGCGATCATGGGCTTCGGCCAGTCTATGTTGGCCAGCGCCATCAGCCCGCTCATGGGCTGGGGCTCGAACGCAGCGCTGACCATGGCCATCGGAATGGTGTGCTGCAGCTTCATCTCGCTGTGCGGCCTTGTGGTATCCACGCGGCTGGCCCGCGGCGCCGCGTAGTGCACCGCGCCGTCTCGTGCACAGGCCGCCGAACTCAAGCCATCGAGCACCCAAACGGCGCCTTGCAAAAGGCATCCCACAAATGGCATCAGTCGAAAGGCGTCTTTTCCTCTAAAAACGCCTTTTGCGGGTCCTAGATGGCGTTTTTAGCACCAAAAACACCTTTTGAGAGATGCCTTCTGGGAGATGCCATTTACTAGATGCCTTCGTCGGATGTCTTGCGGCGCGCGCCACGTGCGCGGCGAGTACACCAGGGCGGGGCTCTTGCCATCCTCAGAGATGGTTCTAGTCAGATGGTTCGTTTGCCCCCAAACGAACCATCTACCGCCTCGTAGAAGGTTTGTTTGCCCCCAGAGGAACCGTTTGACTGGAACCACCTGACTGGAGCCTTTTGACTGGAACCACGTGCGGGTCCCCATGCATCCCCTACTGCAGGGCGGAGGTCAGGCGCATGACGTTGTCCACGTAGCGGCGCAGCAGGCCGCGCTCGTTCCACTCCTCGAGGGTGAGCTCGTGGCAGACCTTCTTGTAGTTGCTGGCCAACTGGGTGAAGTCATCGATGAGGTCGCCCTTGGCCACCAACATGGTCGATTCATAGTTGAGACCGAAGGAGCGCATATCCATGTTGGAGGAACCAAACATGCACAAGGAGTCGCGCTCCGGCAGGTTCGGGTCCGCAAGAATGAACTTGGAGTGCAGCACGAAGGGCTCGGGGAATTGGAAGATCCGCACGCCAGCCTCCAACAGTGCTTGGTAGTAGGAGGACTGCGCGTGGTTGACCATGAACTGGTCCGCCTTCGCGGACACCAACAACTCCACCTCAACGTCGCGGTAGCACGCGGTGGTGACCGCCTCCAAGAGGGACTCGTCCGGGATGAAGTAGGGCGAGCAAAGGATGAGCTTTTCCTTGGCGTGGTGTACCACCGAATTGAACATGCGCAGGTTGGGTTCCGTGGTGTAACCGGGGCCGGAGGGGACCAACTGGAGGTGGTTGGAGTCGGCCGTCATGGCGTCGTCATAGGGCTGCATATCCAAGGACAGCTGCTCTTCGGATTCCAGGTACCAATCCACCGCGAACACCGAGGCCAAGGACGTCACCACAGGGCCGGTCATCTCGACCATGTAGTCGATCCATGCGCGGTCCTTGGTCTTGTATTCACGCTTGATCATGTTCATCGAGCCCAAGAAGCCCGTGTGGCCGTCAATGACCACGATCTTGCGGTGGTTGCGCAAATCCGGGCGGCGGAAGCGGCCTTTGTGCAGCTGCAGCGGAAGCATGAGCCGCCAGTCGACGTCAATCTCGGTGAGGCGCTTGCCCAGGGTGAAATAGCCCTTGTACTTCAAACTGCCGATCTGGTCTAGCAGCAGCTTGACCTCCACGCCGCGCTTTCGGGCGCGCGCGAGGGACTGGAAGAAGACATCGGTCACCTCATCCCAGGACTGGATGTAGATCTCAATGAGCACGTATTTCTCAGCGCGGTCGACGGCCTGAGCCATGGCCAGGATGGCTTCCTCATAGGAGGCGTGCAGGCCTTTGTTGTGGCCAATGAGAGCTGGGTGGCCGGTGAGGTTGCGATTGAGCTGGATGAGGGATTCCACCTCCGGGGAGAGGCGGCCCGAGGGGTGGTTGGGGGTGGAGGCGGTGACGTCGTTAAGCAGGGCGTTGGCTTCCTGCTGGATGCGGTGGCGCCGGCGGTTGATATAGGGCGAGCCCATGAGCAAGAACAACGGCAGCCCCACGATGGGCAGCACAAGAATGGCCAACAGCCAGGCAGTGGAGCTGGAGGGGCGGCGGCCTTCGGGAACGACGCCGATGGCGATGATTTTGATGCCGTAATCAATAAGCAGCAGTACAAACTGCCAGACGGAGAGATCGATGTTGAGGTTCATGGCAGGCTAGCACACCGATGCGAAATCGGGGACATCGAAATCCGCGATTAGTGGCACGTGGTCGGAGGTCTTGTCGCCGGCGCGTTCAACCATGTCCACCTGTGCTCCTTGGACGAGGCGTGCGAGGGGTTCGCTGGCCAGCTGGAAATCGATGCGCATGCCCTCGTTCTTCTGGAAACGCAGGGACTTGTAATCAAAATAGGTCCAGCGCTCCGCCTCGGTGAAGCGGCGCGTGACCTCCTCAAGCCCGGCTTCCTCCAACATCTGGAAGGCCGCGCGCTCCGGCTCGGTGACGTGCGTCTTGCCGCGGAAAAGGGACATATCCCAGACGTCCTCATCGCGCGGGGCAATGTTGAAGTCGCCCGTGAGCAAGAGCTTCGACTGCGCGCGGGGCTCCGCATAGCGCGCCAACGAATAGAGGAAGTCCAGCTTATAGTCGAAGTGCCGGTCCGTGATTTCGCGCCCGTTGGGAACGTAGAGGGACCAAATCTCAACCCCGCGGATGCGGGCCGATAGCGCCCGGGCCTCGCGCGCCTGCTCCTTAGTGGGGTCCTTGTGGAACCCAGGCTGACCGGGGAAGAAGGTCTGGACCTCTTCCGGCTCCTCCTTCGACAGGATGGCCACGCCATTCCACTGGTTAAGCCCGTGGCAGGTGACGTGGTAGCCGGCCTCCTCAAAAGGCTCGCGGGGGAACTTCGCATCCGCCACCTTGGTTTCTTGCAGACAGAGCACGTCGATGTCGTGCTTGGCCAGCAGATCCACCGCGCGCTGAGCGCGGGTGCGAACGGAGTTGATGTTCCAGGTAGCGATGCGCATGTGGTTTAGGGTACTTGAGGTAGACGGCGGGCGTAACGGTGACGGTGCTGCTCGAGGAAGCCGAGCTTCTCATAGAGCCGGATCCCAGCCGTGTTTCCTGCCACGACCTGCAGGTAGGCCTTCTCCGCACCCTGGGCCTTGCCCCAGGCCAGCATGTGCGCGCCTAAGGCGGTGCCCAGGCCCTTGCGGCGCCAGCCTTCGGCCACCTCCACGGCGGAGTAACCCAGCCACACGGTGCCGTCCCTGGATTCGGTGAGCGTGCCGCGCGTGATCGCGATGGTCTCACCAGCAGGGGAAAGGAGGCGTCCGAAGCCCATCGTGCCCTCAATGTGGCTGCGCAGGTACTCCAGCGCCAGCGGCGGGAGCGCCTGGCCGCGGAAGTGGTAAAGGTCGAGCCACTCGGCATCGGGCTGCTTGTCGACGACGAAGTGGACGTCGGAAAGCGCCGGCAGCTCCTCCAGGTCTCGGACCATCACCAAGATTTCCGGTTCGAGCTCCCAGGCTTCGGGTTCGGCCGCCACGAGCTTTTCTGCGGAGGCGCCGATGCGCTCCGGGATGGCCAAGCGCACAGGAAGATCGTGGCGCGCATAAAACGCGTCGATCTCCTCCATCGGTACCGGCAGAAATCCCGCGGAAGGGCCCAGCGGAATCGCGGAGTTTGAGCGGCCTGTCACGCCATCACCCGCGCGCAGGAGCCACTGGCCATCCGAGGTCCACGTGTGTTCCTTGCCTGGGAAGGCAGCCGCGGTGGCCACCTCGGCGGCGCGGATATCGGAGTTGCGGACGGTACGCGGGGAGAGGCGCTTAATGATCTTGAGCTGCTCCGGCGGAATCTCCACTGCGTCGAGCGAAGAGGGGTAGCCGCCGACTTCCTGGGGGCGGATGACCAGCGGCTCCAGGCTGAGCACGTGGCCGATGACATCACTGTGCACGCCGCCGAAATCGCGCCGGGCCACCACGCGCTCGCCCACCTGGACGGAATCGGAGCGGAAGATGCGGGACATTAGTCGTCGTGCCCGAAGGGATCTTCGTCCTCGCCTGGCAGCCAGGTAAGCCCGGCCTCGGTCCAGCCGTTGCGCTTAATAGCCTTCTTGGCCTGGCGCTTGTAGCGGCCGGTGAGCACGTCGGTGTAGACGAAGCCGTCGAGGTGGCCGGTTTCGTGCTGCAGCATGCGCGCGAAGAAACCATAGCCCTCGATGGAGATGTCCTCGCCCTTTTCATTCTTGCCGGTCACACGCGCCCAGTCAGCGCGGCCGGTGGGGTAGCCCTCGCCCGGAACGGAGAGGCAGCCTTCGTCCTCGGAGCCGTCGTCAGCCGGCATGGTCTCCGGAATCTCGGAGGTTTCCAGCACCGGGTTGATCACGCAGCCGCGCCGCATGCCGCCTTCGGGAAGCTCGGTGCCATCTGGCCCGTCGGTGTCGGGGCAGTGGTAGACAAAGAGGCGCTTGTTCACGCCGACCTGGTTTGCAGCCAGGCCTACTCCGTGCGCGGCATCCATGGTTTCGTGCATGTCCGCGATGAGCTCCTGTAGCTCGGGGGAGTCGATGGCTTCAGTGACCGGATCGGTGGGATTGTGGAGGACCGGGTCGCCGTGGATAACGATGGGACGAATAGTCATGGCATACAGTCTAAGCATGCACTCCCTGTCAGACCTAGACGCCGCGATTTTGGAGTTCGAGTCCCACGCCCCGCGCGATATCGGCGCCAAGGAGGAAGCCATCCGTGCGCAGCTGGATATTACTCCGGTGCGCTACCACCAACGCCTTAACGTGCTCCTTGATAACCCCGCCGCGCATGCTTCCTACCCGCTGTTGGTGACACGTTTGCGCCGGCTTCGCGACGCCCGCGAGGACGTCCGGCGCGCCGCGCACGACAATGCACCGGACTGAGGCCCATAGATACTAGAGTTGCCAGTGTGACTAATGTGAATCCGGAAAACTCTGCCTCGTCCGCTGACCGCGCGCGCCACGCCGCCGATTCCGATTCGGCTGCCGCCGCCCCGGCCTCCGCTAGCAAGCTCCCGCTGCGTGGTGTTGCCATGGTGCTCATCGCCGTGGCCGTCATGCTCGGCATGTGGGCTCTCTACGCCATGACCTCGGATGGTTCCGAGGACACCGCGCAGGATGCGCCCGCCAACGACGCCGCCGTCTCCGGTCCCGCCACCGGTGGCGTTGAAGGCGATGCTGCTACCGGCGGTGCGGAGGGCGAAGCCGACAAGAACAAGGACGCAGCCGAGCACGAGCGCCCGGCTGATGCCGACGCCGACTCGGAGAACGCCGACCAGGCTGGCGCGGAGCACAAGGAGAACCGCGAAGAGAACGCTGAGGCGGGCGCCGCCGTAGGCAACTCTGACCGCCCGCAGGCGGAGATCCCCGTCAACGTTTTCAACAACTCCGGCCGCGCCAACTACGCCGCTGATGAGGCAGAGCGCCTCAAGACCGAAAAGTTTAAGGTGGCCGAGGTGGGCAACATCAGCGGCGACGTCCTCGTCGCACCGCAGACCACCATCTTCTTCCCGCAGGGTGATGCGGCGGCCGAGAACCTGGCCAAGGAAGTCGCCGCCCAGTACTACGGCGGCAATGTTCCGGCGGAAGCCATTGCGCCTTACCCGGCTGAGCTGACCGGGGATTACACCAAGGGCGATGCCGTCGTCGTGGTCCTCGCCGTTCCCCAAGCCTAAGGAATAAAAACTTATTAAATTCACCCTGTTGGTGGATAGGATGAATGGGTGAATATTCCGGAAGAGAACTTCGCCCGCTCGCCTGAGCCCACCCTGGGCGTGGAGTGGGAAGTCGCCCTCGTTGACCCAGTGACTTGGGACCTCGTGCCGCGTGGTGCGGAGCTCATTGACCACGTACACGCCGCTCACCCCGACATCCACTTGGAAAAGGAATTCCTCCAGAACACGGTGGAGCTGGTGACCGGGGTATGCCGGACGGTGCCGGAGGCGATGGGGGACCTGCAGACGTCGCTAAGCGCAGTGCGTGAAGCGGCTAATTCTATGGACGTGCGCCTCTGGGGCTCGGGCGGACACCCTTTTACGGACTTCCGCAAGAACCCGGTTTCCTCCAAGGAGAGCTACTCCGAAATCATTAACCGCACCCAGTACTGGGGCCAGCAGATGCTGCTGTGGGGCACGCACGTGCACGTCGGCATCAGCCATGAGGAACGCGTGTGGCCCATCATCAATGCGCTGATGACGAAGTACCCCCACCTGCTGGCCATTTCCGCCTGCTCGCCGGGGTGGGAGGGGCTCGATACCGGTTACGCCTCCAACCGCACGATGCTTTACCAGCAGCTGCCTACCGCGGGCATGCCCTACCAGTTTGAGAACTGGGAGCAGTGGAAGTCCTACATGCGGGACCAGGCCATTTCGGGGGTCATCAACCACACCGGCTCGATGCACTTCGACGTCCGCCCGGCCTCGAAGTGGGGAACGGTGGAGGTGCGCATTTCCGATGCCGCCTCCAACCTCCGCGAGCTCTCCGCCATCGTGGCGCTCACGCACTGCCTGGTGGTGCACTATGACCGCATGATCGATGCGGGCGAAAAGCTGCCAACCCTCCAGCCGTGGCACGTGGCGGAGAACAAGTGGCGCGGTGCGCGCTATGGCATGGACGCGCTGGTCATCACCTCGCGCGAGACCGATGAGCGCTGGATCAAAGATGAGCTGGCGGATCTGTTGGTGGAGCTGACCCCGCTCTCAGAAGAACTAGGCTGTGCCCGGGAGCTGCAGCTGGTGCAGGAGATCATCGATTCTGGGGCGGGCTATGAGCGCCAGCGCCGCTTGTATGAGGAGACCGGCAGCTGGCAGAAGGTGGTCAAGGCCACCGCGGATGAGATGGAGCAGCTCCTGCCGCTCGCTGAGGGCTAAGCCCTAGGGGGCGAAGGTACAGATTGGTAAATAAGCCTTGTAGAACACGAGTTTTCGAGCCACTATTTACGAAAACGTACCTTGTCAAGACCTGGCGAACCGCCCCTAGCTCTTCTCCGCCACGCGCTTGCGCGGCGCGACGAAGCCCCACACGGCGTAGACGGCGATAAAGACGATGCAAGACAGCGTCCACAGCGAGGTCGCCCACGGCTGGAAGGATTCGATCGCGTCGAGGTTGGCCGTGGACATGGTGAACCACACCGGGACCGACATGAAGGGCAGTGACACCACGAACAGGGCCGCCACGGAGGCAAGACCGGCGAGCTGCTCGCCGAACTTCCCGGATAGCCGAGCAGTTAGCGCCTGGTTGACTGATACGAAGACCATGACCACGAAGGGGATGGTCCACACGAAGTGGTGGTACCACGAGAAGGGGGAGACCAAGCAGGTGCTCAGGCCAGTTAGCGCGAAGGCCGCGGTACGGTTGCCGCGCAGGTATGCGGTGCGCAGCGCCAGGCAGGTAAGCGCGAAGACCACGATGACCGCCAACAGCCACCAGATGCCGCCATCGATGCCGAGCTCGCGGAACATAAGCGAGCGCAGCGACTTTGCTCCGGGGTTGGCATGCTCGCCCACGCGGGAAGAATTGAACATGGCATCGGTCCAGAAATCCATCGCATCGGGTACGAAGAGGAAGCCGAGCACCACGGTCACCAAGAAGGTGATGACCGCCCCCGCGGCGGCCCACCAGCGCTTCTCAAAAAGCAAGGCCAGCCCCATATAGGCCGGGGTCAGCTTGATGCCCGCGGCCAGTCCAATTCCCACGCCCGGCAGGCGGTGCTTAAGCGGCAGGAAATCCAAGGCCACGAGCAGCATCAAGAAGACGTTGACCTGCCCGTAGTACAGCGACCCGTGCATCGCCTCATTCGCCGGGGTGAGCGCGGTAAGCAGCACGGCGACGAGTACCGCGGCCGGGGTCATCTTCACGCCCCGCTCGCGGAAGATCATGACGACGATCGCCAGCACCGCTAGGAACATGAGCGAGGGCCAGATAATGGTCAGCGCACCCTTGCTGAAGAAGGGCAAAACCTTGAACAGCAGGCCCGCGAACGGCGGGTAGGTGAAGGGGAATTGGAAGATATAGGGGGCGTCGTAAAGCAGGCCGCCCGTGTTGAGGTCCTCGCCCGCCATGCGGTAGATGGAGAGGTCGAAGGGGAGGATGTAGGTGAAGGAGTGGGGTCCATCGTATTGGCTGAACTTGTACACCATCACAGCGATGCCCAGTGCGAGGACAGCGCATATCGTTGGTACGCCTTGCAGCTTTTTCACGTCGACTCTCCTCGAATGAGCACCTATTATTGCCTTTAGCAGCCTATATTAATGCTCCCTCTTTTCCTGGGAGAAGGGGCCCGTGTCCTTACTTTCGGCGCAGGGAACGCGCGGCGGGGGCCTCGTTGCGCAGCATCGAATCCGGCGTGCCGTACAGGCCCTCGCGGCGAGCGATACGCGTGGTTCTTTGTGCGGTCACCGGGCTGGTGATCATGGCGAAAAGGACAAGCAGCACCAGGATGCCCAAGTCGCCGCGCTCAGCCACGCTGAAGCTTTCCGAACCCGTCACCTTGATGATGGCGCCCAGAATGGTGAAGATGAGCCCCGTGGTCTGTGGTTTAGCGATGGCATGCACGCGCGCCATCGTGTCCCCAAACCGTGCCACTCCAATCGCGGCCGCCAGAATGAGTATCGAGCCGACGAGGATGAGGATGATGGAGAGGACATCGGCAATCAGTGCGTAACTCATGAATCCCTCTTCCTGAAGCGAGTAACGGAGACCGTCGAAATGAATCCGAGGAGCGCCACGACCAGCATCGCGTTGGAGACTGTGGTGTCCAAGGTCCAACAGATATAGGTGGCCAGGGCGCATTGGAACATGGCCACGAGCCCGTCCATGGCGATGAGCCGGTCGAGCGAGTTGGGGCCGATAACGATGCGCCACGTGGTGATGAGGAAGGCCACCACGAGGAAGCCCGCGGCCACGGTGAGCAGGATGTTATACACGTCAGTATCCATCAGGGGTGGCTCCTTTCGAAGATGGCAATCATATCGGCTTCCAGCTTGCGCACCGCCGCGATCTCCCGCTCCAAGTGTTCCTCAGAGTCAGCGTTGAGGAGATGGATGGTGAGCATGCGGTTGGCAATATCGATATCGGACACCGTGCCGCCCGGCTGCAGGTTATACAAGCTCACCGCCAGCGCGAGAACGAACTCGTTCTCCACGCGCATCGGCAACTTCACAATTGCGGTCTTCGGCACTTCCTGCGGGCGCACCGCCAGCCAGCCAACCTTGAGGGAAGCTTCCATTAGCTCCACAAACCACTGCGCCATGAAGATGAAAAGCTTGCCCCAGCTCACCGAAATTCCTGCCACGGGCATGGCCGGCAGCGGTAGCGCGAAGACGATGAACAGGCTGGCAAGCAGCCCGCCTGCCAGGTTCGCCACGGTGACTTCGCCCATGAGCATGCACCACATGACGATGATCCACACCATGAACCAGGGCCGGAAGCGGTGCTTAATCCCGGCAAATCTCATCGCGATACCTCCTTTTCATCCTTGCGCACGGTGGTGGGCAGAGCGGGCGTGGCGCTTGGCGACGTCCTCGTTGTCGGCGCCACCGGCTCCGGATCCGGGATGGGCTCGCTCCGGTTCTTGCGGGAATCCGCGCCCTCCTCGTAGCGCTCGGCGGGGTCTAGGTGGCGCGTCGGGGCCTCGGCGGAATCACCCAGCACGGCATAACGGTAGATGGAATCATCCTGCGCCGAGATGGCCGCGCGGGTGGTGACACCGGAGATGGGGCCTGCCAGGAAGGACATCGACACCGAGGCGATGACGAGTAGGGACGTGGAGGCCAGCATGCCGAAGGGCACGCGGCCGACATCATCGCGATCTGCCAGTTCGACGTATTCGGTGACCTCGCCCAGCGGGGAAGGACGCACCATGGCGAGGTTGCCCTCGGGGGCGTCGCCGCGGTCACGCAGGAAGCCCTTGGCCCAGACGAGCACCATGACATACAAGGTGAGCAGGGAGGTGACCACCGCACCGCCGATGAGGACCCAGGACATCCACGAGCCCTCGTTCGCGCCAGCTTGGAGCAGCATGATTTTGCCCAGGAAGCCGGAAAAGGGCGGGATGCCACCCAGGTTCATGGCTGGGATGAAGTACAAGATGGCGATGAGCGGCGCGGTATAAATCAGCGAGCCCAAGCGCCGCAGCGAAGAAGTGCCGGCCTGGCGTTCGATGAGGCCTACCACCAAGAAGAGCGCGGTCTGGACCAGAATGTGGTGCACGGCGTAGAAAATGGCGCCCGACAAACCTTGCGCGGTTCCGAGGGCAACGCCGAAGATCATATAGCCGATATGGCTGACCAGCGTGAAGGACAGCAATCGCTTGATATCCGATTGGGCGATAGCACCCAAAATACCCACGAGCATCGTGGCCAATGCGACCCACATGAGCAGGCCATCCAGCCCTCCATCGGTGAAGATTGAGGTACGCGCGCGAATGATGGCGTAGACACCAACCTTGGTGAGCAGGCCCGCGAAGACCGCGGTGACGAGGGACGGTGCGGTGGGGTAGGAGTCCGGCAGCCAGGCATCCAACGGGAAGACGGCCGCCTTAATGCCAAAGGCAATGAGCAGCACGGCGAACACTGCGGAGCGGGTGCCCGCCGGGATATCCTCCATCCGGATGCCAATCTGGGCCATGTTCATCGTGCCCACCGTGGCGTAGATATAAGCCAAGGCCAGTACGAAGATGAGCGAGGAGGCCATGGAGACCATGACGTAGCCCACGCCGGCCCGCACGCGTGCGGGCGAGGCGCCGAGGGTCAGCAGCACATAGGAGGCCACGAGGAAGATTTCGAAGCCCACGTAGAGGTTGAACAAGTCACCGGCCAGGAAGGACACGTTCACGCCCATGGTTAGCAACATGTAGGTGGGCAGGAAGGTCGCCACCGGCTCGTCCTTAGTGCCGTCGCGCACGCCCTGTGAAATGGCGTACCACATGACGGAGAACAGGACGACGGAGGAGGTAAAGAGCATGACCGTGGACAAACGGTCCGCCACCAGCGTGATGCCCACTGGGGCGTCCCAGCCGCCCACCTGCAGGGTTTGAATGCCGGTGGTATCCGCGATGAAAATCAGAGCGGCATTCACGGTGGCGAGCGTGAGCAGGGAGAAGAAAGCGATGCGGCGCTGCGCATTGGCATTGCGTGCACAAAGCATCGCTAGCGCGGCAGCCAAGGCCGGGATGATGATCGGCAGGGGGATCAGGTAGCTGATATAGGGCAGCAGCAGATCCACCAGGGGTGAGATGGTCTCACTCATCGGTGGCCTCCTTCACGGGAGCCTCGAAGAATTCGGGGCCAAATTTATCGCCTTCCTTGGTGTTGCGGCCGGTGGTCGGGTCATTGGAGGCGTCATGGTCGGGGGCAGCCGAGGCGTTGCCCGGACGTGAGGCAATCGCGGCGATGGCGGCGTCCTCGGTGTCATCCTCAATCACGTCCGCGGTGCGGTAGCGATATTGGCGGTAGGCCAAGGTGAGGATGAAGCCGGTCAGCGCCATCGAAATGACGATGGCCGTGAGGATCATCGCCTGGGCCAGTGGATCGGCGATGTCCTCGCCATAGGGCAAGGAGGTCCGGCCGTCGATTGGCGGTGAGCCCGCCTTGCCGCCAGCCATGAGCATGAAGAGGTTCGCGCCATTGCCCAGCAGCAAGATGCCGAGCAGCATCTTGGTCATGGCGCGGTCTAGCAATAAGTACACCCCGGCGCCGCAGAGCACGCCCGCAGCGAGCAGGAGCATGAGGTTGGCATCCATTAGGCGTGTCCTTTCTCTGCGGTGGCAGTGGTTTCTTTCTCTTTCGCCCGGCGTGACAGGGAACGGGCGCGGTCGCGGGCGCGCTGCTTACGCATCTCTTCTTCCTCATCGAGCTTGGCACCCAAGGAAGACAAGACATAGAGCGTGAGACCGACGACGATGAGGTAGACACCGGCGTCGAAAATGAGCGCCGACGGCAAGGAAACATCACCGATGAGCGGTACGCCGATCTTCGTGTACCCAGAGGTCAGTGGTGGATAGCCCAGGAGCATCGGGGTGATGACGGCGCTGAGGGAGAACAGCAGGCCTACCGCCATGGTGCGGCCGCCGTCGAGTGGCAGCGCCTCCTCGAGCTCCTCGCGGCCGCCCGCCAGGTAGCGCAGAATCAGCGCCAAGGCTGCCACGAGGCCGCCAGCAAAACCGCCGCCGGGGGCGTTGTGGCCGCCGAAGAAGAAGTACAGGGACAGCACCATCATCGAGGGGAAGAGAATACGGGTGCTCACGTCCACCATGAGCGAACGGTTGAGCGCCTTCTCCGATTCCACGCCTGCAGCCAGCCAGCGGCGCCCGGTGACCTGCAAGGTCGGGCGGCGGGAGGCACGGGTAAAGCTTTGCGTGCGGAAAATCAACGAGGCAATGCCCGTTGCGGCAATGACGAGCACCGTGATCTCGCCAAAGGTATCCCACGCACGCAGGTCCACGAGCAGGACGTTGACCGTGTTGGCGCCGTGGCCAATCTCCTTGGCCAACTCCGGCATGTACTGCGAGATGGGTTCCTCGCGCCGGGCGTTGATAGCGAACATACCGATCACGGTGACGGCCAGGCCCACGCCGACTGCCAGCCAGGCGCGCAAGCGACCGGTTTTGGGCTCCTGCTTCCACTCGGTATTGGCCGGCATACGGCGCAGTACCAGCATGAAGAGCACCATGATGATGGTCTCCACAAGGAGCTGCGTTAGCGCCAGGTCCGGTGCGCCCTGTAGCGCGAAGATGAAAGACAAGGCGTAGCCGGTCACGCCGACGAGGATGACGCCCGAGAGGCGGTTATCCAGCACGGTGGCTGCGACAGCAGCGATGATGATGATCACCGCAGCGATGGCCTGCCAAGGGTTCTCAGCCACGATCATGTGCACGTTGGTGATATCACCGTTGATGAGCATGACGATGGGCAGCACCATGAGCGTAGCGAAAATGACCGTGAGGTTGAACTGCAGCGAACCGCGCTGGGTGGAGGCGGTGATGCGCAGGGAAAGCTGGCGTAGGGCGTTGATCACGGCGTCGTAGGAATCATCTGCCGAGCCCAGGGCCGGGTAGGTGAACTGGGCCTTCGTGAGCGCCTGGCGCTGCCAGTGCAGGAGGAAACCGGCGGCGACAATGACCACGGAAAGCAGCAGCGCGATGGTGAAGCCATGCCATAGGGCTAGTTCGGAAGCCTGCTCCGTCCCAAAAGTGTTGTCCAGGTGCTGCGTGATGCCGTGGGATAGCGGCAGCGGCCGCAGGCCAAAGAAGATGGTGAGCAAGGTCAGCACCGTCGGCGGGATCCACAGGAAGGGGCCGATGTGGTGCATGTGTGCCACTGCCTCCGAAGGCTCTTCCTGCCCCTTGGAGGAGAACGCGCCCCACAAGAAGCGCAGGGCATAGGCCATCGTCAGCGCGGAGCCGACGACGACGGCAACGAGTAGCATGTTGCGCGGCATGCCGACGAGCAGCTCCTCGCCCATGATGGCTTCCAGCGTGGCTTCCTTGGACACGAAGCCCAGCAGCGGTGGAATGCCCGCCATGGACATCGCGGGGAGGATAGCTAGGACATACAGCGCGGGGCTCTTCCTGCCCAGGCCCGCAAGCTTGTCGATGTCCCTCGTTCCCGTCGAATGGTCGATAGCACCGACGATCATGAAGAGCGCAGCCTTGAAGAGGGAATGCGCGAACGTTAGCGCCAGTCCTGCCTGCATGGCCTCGCGGGATCCGATGGCGATGATGGCGGTGATAAAACCCAGCTGTGAGACGGTGCCATAAGCCAAAACCAGCTTCAGGTCACGCTGCTTGAGCGCCATCCAGCCGCCGAGCAGCATGGTGAAGGCGCCCAGGGGGATGACCACGAGGTGCCAGGTAGGAATGTCATGCACCGAGGGAGCAAGGCGCGCGACGAGGTAGATACCGGCCTTCACCATCGCTGCGGAGTGCAGGTAAGCCGAGACTGGGGTCGGCGCGGCCATGGCGCCGGGCAGCCAGAAGTGGGCCGGGGCGATGGCGGACTTGGAGAGCGCACCGCAGAGAATCAGCACGATCGCCACGGTGAGGTAGGGGGTGTTGGCGAGGTCTTCGGTGGCGGCGATACCGCTGAAAGACCACGCGCCGGTCTGGCGGCCGAGGAGGGTGATACCGACCAGCATGGCGAGGCCGCCTAGAACGGTCACCATGAGCGCCTGCTGCGCTGATCGACGCGACGAGGCGCGCTCGCCGTAATAGCTCACCAAGAGAAAAGACAGCAGGGAGGTGATTTCCCAGAAGACGTAGAGCAGCAGGAAATTATCGGAAATGACCAGGCCATACATGGCCGTGGCAAAGCCCACCATCTGGCCACCGAAGAGGGCAAGGCGGCGCCGAGGATGGTCGAAATAGCCCCAGCAATAAAGCAAGACCAGCGCGCCTACTCCCAAGATGATGAGGCTGAATAACGCGGAAAGCGCGTCCATGCGGAAGCTGATATTGAGGTGCGCGGCTGGCATCCAGTTGAGGTCATAAGCCAGCTGGTTGCCGTTGCGTAGCGTGCCAGTAGTGAGCTGCTGGAGTACCCAGAAGAAGCCGACCGCAGGGGCGATTGCCAAGAGCCCGAAGGCGCGGCGGCCAAGGTAGAAAATGAGGAATGGAGCGGCGATGGATGCTACGACCAAGGCGCAAAAGAGAGTGAGCACGAGGTTGCGGTGGCGTCCTTTCCTTGTCGGGGGACTGGGTTAAACCCACCGCGCTGGCGGGCGTTCACTAATGCTCACGATACAGTCTGAAATCCCAGTTTTCACATTTTCGTTTCATACAGTTATATATGCGTCTCCTGTTGGCGTTCCGCCACCTCGCCAACCGCCTAGCTCAGGAGAAGGGAGACCAACGCCCGGCGGATCTTGTGGCTGGGCGTTGGGCTGGTGCCTAGGCGAAGCGCTGGAGGAAGAGTGCTTCAGCGATGGCGATCTTTTCAATTTCGCTCGGGTCGACCGACTCATTGGCGGAGTGGATGGTGCACTGCGGCTCCTCGACGCCAAAGAGCGCGATCTCGGCATTCGGGTGCTTCTCCTGCAGCTCCACGGTCAGCGGGATGGATCCGCCCATGCCCTGGGTGATGGTCTCGGCCCCGAAAGCCTCGCCGAGGCACTCGCCGAGCAGAGCCACGGCGGGCTTTGCCGGATCGGTTTCGAATCCCAGGTTGGCCTCCAGGATGGTGACCTCGATGTGTGCGCCCCACGGGACGTGCTTCTTCAGGTGCTCGGCCACGGCCTCCGCGGTGGCGCGGGGATCCATGGTGGCGGGGGTGCGCAGGTTGATATTGGCCTCAGCGGTAGCGGGCACGGCGTTGACGGCCTCGGCCACCGGGGTGGAGGTAAAGCCGGTGACGGTAATCGCCGGGCGGGCCCAAATCATATCCGCGATGGCGGTGGCACCGGCCGGGTCCTTCGCGCCCATGACCTCGGTGCCCTCAAGCATCTGCGCGTCGGCGCGGAAGTTCTCCTCGCTGTAAGCGGTGTCCTGGCCCTCGGCCAGCGGCCAGGTGCCCTCGCAATCGACGCCGTCGATAGTCGTGCGGCCATACTCATCCGTCAGGGAATCCAGCGCGCGCATGAGCGCCTTGACAGCGTCGGGAGCCGCGCCGCCGAACTGGCCGGAGTGCACAGCCGAGTGGAGGGTGGAGACCTTGACGTTGATCTGCGAGCCACCGCGCAGGGAGGTCGTCAGCGTCGGCACACCCACCTTGGCGTTGCCGGCGTCGGCGATGAGGATGGCGTCGGCAGCAAAGAGCTCCGGGCGCTCTTCGATGAGTGCGGACAGGCCCTCGCCGCCGCGTTCCTCAGAACCCTCAATAAGCACGGTGAGGTTGAGGTCGGTTCCACCGTGAGCGTCGAGTGCGCGCAGGGCCGCTAGGTGCATAGCGACGTTGCCCTTGCAGTCCGCGGCGCCGCGGCCGTACCAGCGGCCATCGCGCTCGGTCAGCGTGAAGGGATCGGAGCCCCAGGCCTCCGGGTTGCCGGCGGGCACGACATCATAGTGCGAGTAGAGCAGCACCGTCTTCGCGCCTTCCTTGCCGGGGCGCTTGGCGACGATCGCCGTGGAACCATCAGCGGTGGTGATGGCTTCGGGGGTGAAGCCGACGTCGACAAGCGCGGCGTGAACCCACTCCGCTGCCTTCGCGGTCTGCTCCTCTAGACCCGGCTCGTTGTGGACGGAATTGAAGGAGACGAGCTCCTTGAGCTGCTGGAAAATGGTATCTCGGTCGTTGCTGACAAACTCAGAAATCTTGGTCATGCCCTCCAACCTACTCGTATCCCCGAATCGGTCTATCGACAAGTAGGGAGTAATATATCCCGGGTTCTAGTAACTATTCCTTAGAAAGGACCTGACATGGCGACGACGACCGCCGAAGGTTCCCAGTCCACGCTCCGCGAGCTCACGCTGCGCGGCATTATTATCGGTGGACTTATCACTCTGATCTTTACTGCCGCCAACGTGTATCTCGGCCTTAAAGTAGGCCTGACATTTGCCACGTCCATTCCTGCCGCCGTGATTTCCATGGCGGTGCTGCGCCGCTTTGCCGGGCACAACGTCAAAGAGAACAACATTGTGCAGACCATCGCGTCGGCAGCCGGTACCTTGTCCGCCATCATCTTCGTGCTCCCAGGCCTGGTGATGGTGGGCTACTGGCAGGGCTTTTCCTTCATCGATACCGCCGCGGTGTGCGCCATCGGTGGTGTGCTCGGCGTGATGTACTCCATCCCGCTCCGCCGCGCGCTGGTGACGGGCTCGGACCTGCCCTACCCGGAGGGTGTGGCCGCGGCCGAGGTCCTCAAGGTGGGCGATAGCTCCGGTGAGGACGGCGAAGCCGTCCACGAGGAAAACGCGAAGGGCCTGCGCGTCATTGTCTTTGGCGGTATCCTCTCCGCGTTTATGGCTTTACTGGCAGCAATGAAGGCGGCTGCCTCTGAGGTGGCCACCTACTTCAAATTCGGCTCAGGTGCGACGACGCTAGGCACCTCCCTCTCGCTGGCGCTGGTCGGCGTGGGCCACCTCGTGGGCCTGGCCGTCGGTATCGCCATGCTCGTCGGCGTGGTTATTTCCTACCTCATCCTGCTGCCCATCCTCACCGGTGGTGAGGGTCTGGGAGATCCGGCCGCCATCATGGAGACCGTCGATACGGTCTTCTCCGATAGGATCCGCTTCATCGGCGTGGGCACCATGGCCATCGCGGCCGTGTGGACGCTGGTTAAGATTACGGGCCCGATTGTCAAGGGCATGGCTGAGTCCTTCGCCTCCTCCCGCAACCGCAAGGATGGCCAGCAAGTGGCAGTGGAGGAGCGCGATATTCCAGCGCCCTATGTCATTGGCACCATCTTGGTCCTGATGATTCCGATTGGACTTTTGCTGTGGAACTTCGTGCGCGGTACCGATATTCACGATCACATGGGCGTGCTCATTACGGTCTCCGTGCTCTTCACCTTGCTGGTGGGCCTCGTTATCGCGTCGGTGTGCGGCTACATGGCTGGCCTGATTGGTGCCTCTAACTCGCCGATTTCCTCTATTGGCATCATCGCGGTCATCGCCGCGGCGCTGCTGATTGCCGCCGTGACCCGCGGTACGGATGCGGAGCCGCTCTCGCTTGTGGCCTACACGCTGTTTACCGCGGCCATTGTCTTCGGCATTGCGACCATTTCCAATGACAACCTGCAGGACCTCAAAACTGGTCAGCTGGTTGGGGCAACGCCATGGAAGCAGCAGGTAGCGCTCATCATTGGTGTTCTCTTCGGTTCCTTGGTGATTCCGCCGATTCTCCAGGTCATGCTCACCGGCTTCGGCTTCCAGGGCATGGAGGGCGCTGGCGAGGATGCACTGGCTGCACCGCAGGCCGCACTGATGTCCTCGGTGGCCTCCGGTATTTTCGATAACTCCCTGCCGTGGGATCTCATCGGTCTGGGCGCGGCAATTGGTGCCGTCATCATCATCGTGGACGAGTGCCTGCGCTACTTCACCGACAAGTACTCTCTGTCGCCGCTGGCCGTGGGCATGGGCATGTACCTGCCGGCAGCCATCACCGTTGTGGTGCCGATCGGTGCTTTCCTGGGTTACTTCTACAATCGTTGGGCAGCCCGCCAGTCCAAGCCGGATTTTGTCAAGCGCATGGGTACGCTGCTGGCTACTGGCCTCATCGTGGGAGAGTCCCTCTTCGGCGTGGTCAACGCGGGTATCATCGCGGCCTCGGCCGGCGAGTCCCCGCTGGAGATTTTCGAAGGCGGGACGGCAGCCAAGTTCGTTGGCGTCATTCTCTTTGTTGGCGGTATTGCTGCGGCCTACAAGTGGACAGCGAAGAAGGCTGCGTCTTAAACGCGATAAAGGTTTCGTGTTGATGAGTGGTTCGGTTTAACGGGCGATGCGATCTAGTGGGCGGTGCTTATGCACCGCCCGTTCGTGTTGAACCTTGCAGTCGCGGGGGCTGAGTGCCAGAATGGTCGCTAGCACTTCCACATGGCAAGTGCCAGAAATAAACAGAATCATCTATGTGGTTGGGGCTGGAGAACACTCGCCAGCCGTGCCGTCGCGGGCGTCCGTCATAGATCAGACGTGAGTGTCGTCCTCAACAAAGCTTAAGGAGCACAAACACATGGCAAAGATTATTGCCTTCGATGAAGAGGCACGTCGCGGCCTCGAGCGTGGTCTCAACACGCTTGCTGACGCCGTCAAGGTCACCCTCGGCCCCAAGGGTCGCAATGTCGTCCTGGAGAAGTCCTGGGGCGCTCCGACCATTACTAACGACGGTGTCTCCATCGCGCGCGAGATCGAGCTCGAGGACCCGTACGAGAAGATCGGCGCTGAGCTGGTCAAGGAAGTAGCCAAGAAGACCGACGACGTCGCCGGTGACGGCACCACCACCGCTACCGTTCTGGCACAAGCTCTCGTGCGTGAGGGCCTGCGCAACGTAGCTGCTGGTTCCAACCCAATGGGCATCAAGCGCGGCATCGAGGCCGCTACCAAGAAGGTTGTTGACTCCCTGCTTTCCTCCGCAAAGGAAGTAGAGACCCAGGAAGAGATTGCCACCACCGCAGGCATCTCCGCCGCTGACCCGGCAATCGGCGAGAAGATCGCCGAGGCTATGTACACCGTGGGTAACGGCTCCGTGAACAAGGATTCCGTTATTACCGTTGAGGAGTCCAACACCTTCGGCGTTGACCTTGAGGTCACTGAAGGTATGCGCTTCGACAAGGGCTACATCTCTGGCTACTTCGCTACCGATATGGAGCGCCAGGAGGCAGTCCTTGAGGATCCGTACATCCTGCTGGTCTCCTCCAAGATCTCCAACATCAAGGACCTCGTCCCGCTGTTGGAGAAGGTCATGCAGACCGGCAAGCCGCTGCTGATTATCGCTGAGGATGTCGAGGGCGAGGCCCTGTCCACCCTCGTGGTCAACAAGATCCGCGGCACCTTCAAGTCCGTTGCTGTGAAGGCTCCGGGCTTCGGCGACCGCCGCAAGGCCACCCTGCAGGACATGGCTATCCTCACCGGCGGTCAGGTCATCTCCGAAGAGGTTGGCCTCTCCCTGGAGACCGCTGAGATCGAGTACCTTGGCCAGGCACGCAAGGTTGTCGTGACCAAGGATGAGACCACCATCGTTCAGGGTGCCGGCTCCCAGGAGCAGATCGACGGCCGTATCAAGCAGATCCGTGCCGAGATCGAGAACTCCGACTCTGACTACGACCGCGAGAAGCTGCAGGAGCGCCTGGCCAAGCTGGCCGGCGGCGTGGCAGTCCTCAAGGTTGGTGCCGCTACCGAGGTTGAGCTCAAGGAGCGCAAGCACCGCATCGAGGATGCCGTGCGCAACGCTAAGGCTGCCGTAGAGGAGGGCATCGTCGCCGGTGGTGGCGTGGCTCTGCTGCAGGCAGCCGAGGTTCTGGATTCCCTCTCTGACCTAACGGGTGACGAGGCTACTGGCGTCAAGATTGTGCGCGAGGCACTCTCTGCGCCGCTGAAGCAGATTGCCCAGAATGCTGGTCTGGAGCCGGGCGTTGTCGCTGACAAGGTCTCCTCCCTGCCGGCTGGCCAGGGTCTCAACGCCGCTTCTGGCGAGTACGTGGACCTGATGGCTGCGGGCATCAACGACCCGGTGAAGGTCACCCGCTCCGCGTTGCAGAACGCTGCGTCCATCGCAGCCTTGTTCCTGACTACCGAGGCGGTTGTGGCTGATAAGCCGGAGCCGGCCGGTGCAGGCGCTGGCATGCCGGACGCTGACGCAATGGGCGGTATGGGCTTCTAGTCCTTAGCCTCCCGGCCTGAAGCGCATTGCGACTTCAGGTCCTAACAAATTACGAGCTCCCCACGGTTGACCGTGGGGAGCTTTCTTCCTCTTGAGACACTTTTGTGTCCTTATAGCACCCCGAATAGGGGTAATTCGGGGTGCTCCTGCGAAAAATATTTCGCGAGTTTACTCTGTAAAGCAAGCCTATGAATCGTGGTTCAGGGAGCTAACGTTACGTTCTGAGGAAGATTTCTTAAGCCTTCATTTCGAGCGCTACCTATTTCTGCAGATAGGCGCGTTGTTGCAGGCTGGGTTAATAGAAGATGAATTAATAACCTGAAAAGTGACTCTGATTGTCAAAGCGCTTTGCGCGAAAAATCACCCACGAATTCACTTGCAATGTGTCAGTGGTGTGCCAAAATAGTTCCTTGTGACGCCCGCTGAGGGTGTCTGCAAAACCGCAAACCCCCTCCGGGCAATCTCTTTACCCGGACTTCACAAGAGGAGACCACAATGGATCTTTCTTTCATCGGTGACCAGCTCGGTAACTTCGCTACCTTCGCTGACGGCATCAAGAAGCTCTTCACCGGCTTCGCTGGCGTCTTCGACGCTATCTCCGGCGCTGCTCAGCAGGGTGACTCCTTCGTTGTTAAGCCGAACACCTCCGCTCTCGAGGCTCTGTCCTCCAAGAAGTAAACTAGCTTCCCTTTAGGGCAGCACTAAACACACACTTTCAATCCCAAGGAGATTTCAAATGGGTACCCTTTCTTCCTCCGGCATCATCGGCCTCCTGCTCAACATTTTCTACAACCTGGGCGACATGGCTTCCGGCGCTTCCAAGCTGATCGGCCTGCTCTAAAAAGCACGCTGCTCACGCAGTACTAAGCGCTAACCCCGCTGACCCATTTGGGCAGCGGGGTTTCCCATTTCCGAAATTCGCCGTCGGACGGATGCCTAGGACTGGGCCGCCGGACTGAGTTCGGCCAGCGCGGTGGCGTGGTACGTTTTCGCAAATAAGCCCCCGAAACCAGGCGGTTTCATGAGCTTGCGTGCGAAAACGTACCAACGTGTACGCGCGGCGGGTACGGAACGACCATTTAAGCCCCCAGATCTCGCCCGACTTTTGGGGGCACTAATTGTTAGAAACGTACATTCTGGGCGGATGCTGCCGCCCATCGGGCATACGGGGGTAAATCACGCGGCTACAACTTCTTTTATCGCGCCAGATGTCTGCTTCCTAGATAGAATTAAAGGTATGGCTGACATTAAAGACGACGAACTCCCCGAGATCGACCTTGCGCAGACCGACGGCTACGTCGTCGATGACTCTGATGAAGATGATCCCTCGCTGATCATGCCGGATGGCTCGCCTGTCGAGACTTGGCGCGAGAACTACCCGTACGAGGAGCGCATGACGCGCGATGAGTACGAATCCATCAAGCGCGCCCTGCAGATTGAGCTGCTGAAATGGCAGAACTGGACGAAGGAAACCGGCCAGCGCCACATTATCCTCTTCGAGGGCCGCGATGCCGCGGGTAAGGGCGGCACCATTAAGCGTTTCAACGAGCACCTCAACCCGCGTGGTGCGCGCACCGTGGCGCTGGAGAAGCCTTCCCCGCGCGAGTCCACGTCGTGGTACTTCCAGCGCTATATTCAGCACTTCCCGTCCGGTGGTGAAATCGTTTTCTTCGACCGCTCCTGGTACAACCGCTCCGGTGTGGAGCGCGTCATGGGCTTCTGCACAGAGTCCCAGCACGCAGAGTTCCTGCGCGAGGTACCGATGCTGGAGAACATGCTCCTAGGCTCGGGTATCTCCCTGACTAAGCTATGGTTCTCCGTGACTCGCAAGGAACAGCGCACTCGCTTCGCTATTCGCCAGATTGACCCCGTCCGTCAGTGGAAGCTTTCGCCCATGGACCTAGCGTCCTTGGATAAGTGGGATGATTACACCCGCGCCAAGGAGGAGCAGTTCCGCTACACCGATACGGAAGAGTCTCCGTGGATCACCATTAAATCCAACGACAAGAAGCGTGCCCGCATCAACGCGATGCGCTACGTGCTCTCCAAGTTTGAGTACACCAACAAGGACCACGAGCTCGTTGACCAGGTGGATGACAAGATTGTCAAGCGCGGTCGCGACCAGATCGGTGACTAATCACGGCACCCCGACCGCTCATTAGCGAGTCAGGCATAAAAAGGAGGCGGCAGGTAAACCTGCCGCCTCCTTTATTTTTTTATCTATTTCTTCCAGGGCTCGATAGGGTTTCCCTGCCACTCGGAGTTGCCCGGGACTTGGTCGCCACGCATCACCAAGGAGCCGGGGCCAACCGTTGCCACGCTGCCGATGACCGAGGCTGGCAGCGCCACCGAATGCGAGCCCAAGGTGGCACCAGCCTTGATGGTCACGGTGTCCAGGCTCATCACGCGGTCCTGGAAGAGGTGTGTTTGCACCACGGTGCCCGGGCCGACGGAAGCGCCTTCGCCCACAAAGCACAGGTCCGTCTCTGGGAACCAGTAGGAATCGATCCAGGCGCCGCGGCCAATCGTCACGCCCAGCGCGCGCAGGCCCTGGTTGATCTCGCCCATGCCATAGGTGTGAGTAAAGAACCACGGGGCGGCCACCGCCTCCACGAAGGTGTCCTGTAGCTCGTTGAGCCACACGAAGGCGGACCACAGAGGGTGATCGCCAGCGGTCTGCGTGTCCACGCAGATCCACTTGACCGCCACGGTGATCGCCATCGCGATGGCGCCCGCCACCATGAGGATGAGGCCGCCGAGGGCCCAGGCGGTGGCGATGCCGAGGGCGTCGGCAAGAGCGTAGAGCGATGCCAACGTGCCCGCCAGCAACATGGCCGAGGTCATCGGAGCCAGCAGGCGCATGGTTTCAATCGCACCACGCGCGGCCTTGACCCCAAAGCCCGGGTTATAGGTGAGGGATTCGCCCTCCACACCGTCCACGTGGGCCTCCACGCGGCGCATGCGCTCCGGCGGGGAACCCCACCAGTTGGCACCGGACTTGGTCTTCTTCGGCGTCGAGGAGAGCACGGCAACCAGCGAGTTCTTCGATAGTTTGCGTCCGGGTCCGGTGATGCCGGAGTTGCCCACGAAGGAACGCTTGCCCACCTTGGTCTCACCCGTGAGCATCCACCCGCCACCGAGCTCATAGCCGCCGATCATGGTGTCATCCGCCAGGAACGCACCGTCCTTGACCTCGGTGAGTTTGGGAACCATGACGGCCGTGGAAATCTCCACGTCCTTGCCAATCGTCGCACCCAGCGAACGCAACCACGCCGGGGTGAGCTGCGAGGCATAGATGGGAAAGAGCTGCGTGCGGGCCTCGTCCATGAGGCGTTCGATGGCCCACAGGCGCCAGCCCTTGGCGGAGCGCACCGGTGCCACACCGGGCTTGATGCCCAGCGAGAGGATGCGCACGCCCAGCCAGGTTTGCAGCATGAAGGTGGCGAATGCCGCAAGCGCGCCCAGCGGGGCGAAGAAGATAGAGCCGACGAAGGCAGAGCCCTCGGTCACCGCGATGAGGGCAACGACCACGGCAGCACCCACGGCCAGCGCCACGATGGGCTGGAGGGCCAGCAAGATAGAAGTAGCGCCGTAGATGGCTACCCACCACGGGCGGCGCTTCGGGGCATGCGACGGGAAGCGATGCTTGGAGCGGCCCACCTTCTTGGCAGGAGATCCGGACCAGCGCTGACCGTCCTTGATCTTCTTGCGCCCAGTGACGGTGGAGCCGGCCTCGACGTGGGCATTCTTGCCCACGACGGCGCCCGGAAGCAGCGTCGAGCGCGCGCCCACGCGAGCACCCTCCTTGACCTCAATGGCGCCAACGTGCAGGATATCGCCGTCGAGCCAGTAGCCGGAGAGATCGACCTCGGGCTCAATCGCGGCGTGCTTGCCCAGGGTCAGCAGGCCCGTTACAGGCGGCAGCGAGTGTAGGTCCACTCCGCGGCCCATCTTCACTCCCAGCGCGCGGGCATAGTTGTTGACCCACGTCGCGCCCGCGATCGAGCGCGAGCCAGAAGCATCGGCCCAGCGCTCCGCTGCCCAAATACGCAGGTGTGTTGAGCCACCGCGCGGATAGTCGCCGGGCTTAATCCCGGCGGTGATAAGCCGCGCGCCGAAACCACCGATGGGGATGCGGCCGATGGGGGTGACAAAGATGACGATAAGGAGGATGACCAGCCACCATGGCGTGGTCATGGCCCACTCCACGCCCAGCAGGTTCGCCAGGTTGGAGCCCAGCAGCAGCCAGGCCAGCCACGTCGTGGCGGCCAGCGTCATCACGGGGATCTGGATGAGTGTTTGCGCGAGGCGCGTGCCGGCGCCGACGGGCTTCACCTCGCGTGCGGGTCCGGCGTCCTCGACGGACTCGGCACCGGCAAGCTGCTCCGCCAGGGAACCCAGGCGCGGGTGGTCGTAGAGATCGCGCACGGCCACGGTGGGGAAGCGCTCGCGGATGCGGCCGACCAAGGTCGCCGCGGCCAGCGAGGTGCCGCCGAGGGAGAAGAAATCAGCGTTGACGTCCTCCACGGAAACACCCAGGGTGTCCACCCACAGCTCCGCCAGCCACTGCTCGGTGGGGTTGAGGCCGTCTGCCTCCACGCCCACTCCCGGCAGCGGCCACGGCAGGGCTTTCTTATCCACCTTGCCGGAGGTGCGAATCGGTAGCTCCTCCATGACGCAGATGCGCGGGACGAGCGCTGCCGGCATGGACTCCGCCAGGCGGGCGTGCGCGGCCTCGTGGTCGAAGCCGGCATCCGGGTCATCCAGGGAGACGTAGCCGACGAGCACGGACTCGCCGCCCGGTGTCTTCTGCACGGCCACGGCGGAGTTGTACACGTTCGGCAACGCGGCGACGTTAGCTTCGACCTCACCGAGTTCGATGCGGCGGCCACCAATCTTGACCTGGTCATCGACGCGACCCACAAAGTACAGGCCGTCCTCTTCCAGGCGCACGTGGTCACCGGTGCGGTAGGCGCGCTCCCAGCCCAGGGACTCCAGCGGCGCGTACTTCTCCGCATCCTTCACCGGGTCCAGGTAAGCAGCCAGGCCCACACCACCGATGACGAGCTCGCCCACCTCACCGATGTTCACGGGGACGCCGTGCTTGTCGACGACCACCAGGTCCCAGCCCTTCAGCGGCAACCCAATCGACACGGGCTTGCCCGGCAGCATGCGCTGCGCGCAGGCCACGACCGTGGCCTCGGTGGGGCCGTAGGTATTCCACATCTCGCGGTCCTCGGTGGCCAGGCGGTCCGTGAGCTCTTGGGAGCAGGCTTCGCCGCCGACGATGAGGAGGCGGATGTTGTCCAGGGCCTCGGCGGGCCAGAGGCCGGCCAAGGTTGGGACGGTGGAGACCACCGTGATGTCACGGCGAATCAGCCAGGGACCTAAGTCCATGCCGGAGCGCACCAGCGAGCGCGGGGCCGGAACCAAGCAGGCACCGTGGCCCCAGGCCAGCCACATTTCCTCGCAGGAGGCATCGAAGGCTACAGAAAGGCCAGCCAGGACGCGGTCCTCCGGACCGAGCGGACCGTGCGGGCTATCCACCAAAAAGAGGGCAGCCTCGGCATCAACGAAGGCGGCCGCGGAGCGGTGGCTTACGGCCACGCCCTTGGGCTTACCCGTTGAGCCGGAGGTGAAGATGATCCACGCGGTGTCTTCGGGTCGCGGTTCCTCGAAGGGGACGCCATCTCCACCGCCATCCTTTTCGTCGAACGCGGGGCGCGCCATCCGCGCCCCGCCCTCCCGCAACATGCGGAAACCTTCGTCGGTGAACACACCATCGATGTCGGCCTCGCCGAAGACCATCTCGGCGCGCTCGTCGGGGTCGTCGGCATCGACGGGCACGTAGGCCGCGCCGGCGGCGAGCGTGGCCAGGATGGCCAGGTAGAGCTCGCGCTTGCCCGAGGTCATGCGGATGCCGATGCGGTCGCCACGGCGCACACCGCTGGCGTGGAGTTCGGTGGCCCATGCGGAGACGTCGGCAAGCAGTTCGGCGTAGGTGAGGATTTCACCGTCGTCGAGGGCCGCGGCCTCGGGGAAGTGCTCGGCTGTGGTCTTAACGATGTCCCAGAGGGTGCGCGCCGGTGCGGCCTCATCACCAAGGAGGTAGTGCTCGGGGACCTCGGGCATTACTGGGATCTCGGGCTCGTCTGTGTGCAGGGCGTGGCGGCCCCCTGTACTGGGAAGATTATCGGGTTCCGTCATTTAAGCATCACTGCTTTCTGCATCAGCCGGTGCGTCCGCTGCGATGATGGCGGTGGCCAGTTTGCGCAGGTGCTTGAGCTGCTTGTTGGTGGACGCGTCGAGGGCTTCGTCCTCGGCCTTCGCTACCAAAACGGTGAGCTCTTTGTGCGCCTTCACGCCTTTCTTGGTGGAGGCAATGATTTGGCGGCGGCGGTCCTTGGAGTCACGCTCACGCTTAACCCAATTGCGAGACTCCAGTGAATCCAGCAGGCGCACCATGTCGGAAGCGTCAATGGCCAAGGTTTCCGATAGTGCGGACTGGGAGGACGCGGCTTCCGCAACCAGGCAGGTGAGAACCCAGTACTCGCGCAGGGTGGTCTTCTGCGTTTGTAGTGCGGCCTCGACGCCTTCGCGGGTGCGGCGGCGGAGGCGCTCCAGCTGGAAGGAGGGGGACTCTAGGAGCGAGGTGGGAATCGATACGGAGTTAAAGGTAGGCATGCCGACGATACTACGCGCCTACCGTAGCAAACTTAAATCATGGGTTATGGCCCACTAGTTTGGGTAAACCATGGGGCGGCCTTGGGCCTTCCATGCGTCCGTGCCGCCTTCGATATTGATGACGTCCCAGCCTTTCGCGTGCTCGAGGTACTGGCAGACCTGCATGCTGCGCCCGCCTGCATGGCAGATGACGTAGATATCGCGGTCGGGGTCAATCTCGTCGAGGCGCTCGACGAGGTCTCCCATCGGGATGTGCGTGGCGCCTTGGGCATGCTCGGTGTTCCACTCGTGGTCCTCGCGGACGTCGATGAGCTGGGCGCTTTCAGGTACTTCAGTGGGTTGTACGTTCTGCATGCGCACCAGCTTACGGGGTTTTCTTGCGTGGGTGGCGGGGGTTCTTTATCGTGAGAAGCGCGGGGTGGGGTAATCAATCGGAGGGGCTAAATGGAGGAGATTGTCGGCCGCGCAGGCGCAGCGGCAGCGGCCAAAGGTGAGGCGATCAAAATTACGCGGGGGCTGTACCTACCGCGTGAACCAACGGCATACGAGCTAGCGCAGGTGCTCAGCCGGCATTGGCCAGACAGTGCGTTGGACGGATATTCCGCAGCGATGGTGCTTCTTGAGCGGAAACCTGGCTTTCCACTGCAGCTCATTCGCGAAAAAGGCTTAGAGGATACGCGCTTTTATGTCGGTCGCCGCGCCCGCCCAAAGGGGGTATTTCCCTATGACGGGATAAACGTCTGCAATCCACTGCAGGCGGTGGAGGCCATAGAAGAAAAGCACGCGGTGAAGTTCCTGGAAACGTTCTTGTCTGGTAGGGACGCGGAAAAGCGGCTGAAGTTGCTCTCCATGGACTTTCGGCGGTTCCCGCAACACACTCGGCGAGTGTTAGAGAAAGCAGTCATCGGTGCGGATAGTGTGCCCGAGCGGGCCCTTACTCGTGCTCTGGAGCCCTTCTTTAAGGTGCTCAACAACGCGAAAATTGGCCCCTACCGGTGGGATCTCCTTTTGGAAGAGCACAAGATTGCCATCGAGGTCGACGGCTACGCTTATCACCGCGGGGAAAACCGCCGGCAGTTCGAGCTTGACCGCCAAAAGTTGAATGATGTGGTGCATCGCGGCTATACGCCCCTCCACTTCACCGCGACCACGATTGAGCATCATTTGGACAAGGTGGTGGAGCAGGTGCGCGGGGTGGCACAAGGGACGAAACGGTATCTGGACCCGCCGTGGATGTGGCACCGGTTCTTTGTGTGAGTGTGCGAGGGGGTTTGATGTCGTTCACGGTAAATAAGGCCGAAAAATCGCGAAAATTTGGGCCTTATTTACCGTGAACGTAGTCAAGATAACGTGCTCGAGGGGCGAAAGCATACAGCTGCTACCCGTGTGGAGTACGGGGTCAAAACGGCAGCGGCCGGTTTAGCGGTGCGCGGAGAGGTACTCCAAGATTGCCTTGACGCGGCGGTTGTCTTCGCTGGGATCTAAACGCAGCTTGGTGAAGATATTGGAGACGTGCTTGGCCACCGCGGCGGAAGACAGGACGAGCTCGGCGGCGATGTCCTTGTTGGACTTGCCGCGCGACATCAATTCGAGCACCTCGCGCTCGCGCGGGGTGAGTTCGCCCAGTCCGCTGCGCCCTGAGCTCATTAAAGCCTGCGCCACGGTGGGATCGATGACGGTACCGCCCTGGGCCACCACGTCCAGGCTGGAGAGGAAGTCCCGCACCTCGGAGACGCGGTCTTTCAAAAGGTAGCCGGTGCCAGCATCAGGGGAGTCGAAGAGCTCCACCGCGTATGCGGGGGCTACATACTGGGAGAGCACCATGACGGGTAAGCCCGGGTAGGCATTTCTCAAGTTCACGGCGGCTTTCAAACCGTCATCGCCCATGGCCGGTGGCATGCGCACGTCCGTGATGACGATATCCGGCAGCTCATCGCGCAGCTTGTCCACCACCGCCTCGAGCGCCGGCGCAGAATCCGCCTGGCCCACAATCGAATGCCCGCGGCGCTCCAGAAGGCCGGCGAGACCCTCACGCAGAATGGCGGAATCATCCGCCACCACGATTCTCAAACTCATTTCTTACACTCCTGACTGTCCGCGATCGAGAAGAAGAGGAATCGAGCACGCCAGCCTCGTGGGCCCGCCCGGGGGAGACGATAAAGTCATCTCTCCGCCGAAAGCGGCGAGGCGCTCGGCCATCCCCGCTAGGCCGTGACCTTGTACAACCTGCGCGCCGCCCGGCCCCTCATCCACCACGGTGATTTTTAAAGAGGCATCTGCGGTCACTAAAACGGAAACCGGCGCGCCGGGCGCGTGCTTGGCCGCATTCGTCAGAGCTTCCGTGCCGAAGAAGTAGCCGCAGGCCAGCACGGAAGCGGAGAGTTTTGGCAAAGGATGCGGGGCGAAGACGCTGACGTGGGGGCCGTGGGAAGAGGAGACGTCGGCAAGCGCGGCCACCAAACCATGATCCTGCAGGACCTGCGGGTGGATGCCGTGCACCGTGGCACGCAGGGAGTGCAGGCCGCGGTCCACGTCCTGTTTGGCGGCGGTGAGAAGCTCAGCGAGGTCTGCGGGGGCGTCGAGAAGTGCCTCACCCAACTTCATGCTCGCGGCCACGAGGTATTGCTGCGCGCCGTCGTGCAGGTCGCGCTCGATGCGTGCGCGCTCCACCTCATAGGCATCCGCGATGGCGCGGCGCGAGGCCGTGAGCTGCGCAATCTTCTCTGCTTGCTGCTGCTCATGGTTGGTGGGCTGGGGCTTTCTTCGGAACACGGCTTTCAGCATAACGGGCGCCACCGACTGCAGGGGTAGTGCTGGCACTACCGTAAAGAGCAACGCTAGGGCTGTTCTTTCTGCGGGCCCTTCACGGTGGAATGAGAGACATGGCACAGACACTTTCCCTGACAGACATCACCAAGGATTTTGGCGGCGGCCCGGTGCTCGCCGGAATCTCCCTCGACATCGCGCCGGGCGAGCTCGTGGCCGTCATGGGGCCGTCCGGCTCCGGCAAGTCCACGCTGCTGCACTGCATGTCCGGCGTGCTCACCCCCACGCACGGCAGCGTGCGCTACGGAGATGAGGAGCTCTCCGCGCTTGGCGACGGCCCCCGCTCCCGCCTCCGCCTGCGCAACTTCGGCTTCGTCTTCCAGGATGGTCAATTGCTGCCGGAGCTGAGCAACGTGGATAACGTGGCGCTGCCAGCCATGCTTAACGGTATGGGTCGGAGTGCTGCCCGCAAGCGCGCGATGGAGCTGCTGGACCAGCTGGGCCTGGGCGGCCTGGCGGATCGCCGCCCGGCGCAGGTGTCCGGTGGCCAGGCGCAGCGCGTGACTATCGCGCGTGCGCTGGTGGCCAATCCGGGCGTCGTCTTCGCCGACGAGCCCACCGGTGCGCTGGACCAATCCACGGGTCACGAGGTCATGCAGATGCTGACCACCATCGTGCGCCAGTCCGGGGCGAGCCTGGTCATGGTCACGCACGACCCGAAGGTGGCCGACTGGATGCAGCGCCGCGTGGAGATTCGCGATGGCATCATCCACGATGACCGCCGCCTCGAGGTGATCCGATGAACACCGCGACTTTAGTCTTTGACCTGCAGCGCGAATCCATTCGTGCGCGCTCCGGAACAGGAATTGTTTCCTTGCTGGCCATTGTGAGCCTGACCATTGGTTCCGCCATTGCCTTCCTCGTCGCGGGCGGTACGTGGATGTTTTGGCAACGCGCCCAGCACGTCGAGGAAGCCGCGCCCGCGCTCAAGGAGGCCTTCGGCAACGAGATGGAGGCCTTTCTTTATCCTTGGTTTGCCCTGGCCCTGCTGGCCTGCGCCTTCATTCTTCCGGCGCTGTTTAACCTCACAGCCCAAGCCGCCGTCCTCGGCGCCTCCGGCCGGGAGCAGCGCCTGGCCACCCTGCGTCTTCTGGGGTTGAGCTCCCGCCAGGTGGAGCGCATGGCCATCGTGGAGACGGGCCTGCAAGCCATCATCGGCATCGTGCTCGGTGGGCTGATCAGCCTGCTCATCGCGCCGGTCTTTACGCAGGTGGACTTCCAGATGCGTTCTATTGCTGTATCCGAGATTCTTCTCCCGTGGTGGGGTTATCTAGCCGTGGCCGGTGTGCTCTTTGTGTTGGCTATCGGTGCGGCACTCGTCGGCATGCAGCGCGTGCGCGTGAGCCCCCTGGGGGTGGCCAAGCGCCAGATGCCCGCGGCCTATCGCTGGTGGCGCGTCATCGTCTTCCTCATCATCGCGGGTATCGGTGGTGTGTTGCTCTCCGGAAAGGCGGGCCCGCCGACCGCCATGGTCATCGTGGTCATGTTTGGCATGGTGATGAGCATCAACCTCATTTCCCCTTTTATCTTGCAGCTCGGCGCACACATCATGTCTCTCTTTCCTGGCACCGCGCACTTCGTGGCCTGCCAGCGAGTGGCGGGCAATGCGCGCCCGGCATGGAAGCGGAGTGCGGCCATCGCGTTCTTCGGCTATTTGGCGGGCTTTCTCGTTGCCGCCCCCTTGGGCTCCGACGCCTTGGCTCTCGTGCTCAAGGAAGATCCCGGAATGAACGTGGTATTCAAAGACATCTCCACCGGTGTCTTATTAACCCTCATCTTCGGCTTCACGCTGACCACCATGTCCATCATTCTGGGGCAGGTCTCCGGCATCTTCGAAGACAAGGAACTCATCCGCTCCCTGGATCTCATGGGCGTGCCGCGCGGCTTCCAGTTCCGCTCCGGTGTCCTGACCATCATGGGGCCTGTGGTGGGATTGAGCTTCTTCGGCTTCCTTTTCGGCGGCGGGATCGCCTCGCTGATGTTCTTCTCCAGCGTCGAACAAAGCAATGTCGACGTTCTTGGCCGTCTGCTCATGGCCTTCGGATTCCTAGCCGTGGGCTGGCTGGTCACGCTGCTTGCCATTATCCTTGTTGAGCCCCTGCGCGGCTACGTGCTGCGAACCGGAGGGAGAAAAGAATGAAAACTGTACTGAAAATCTTCGGCGGACTTTTTCTCGTTGCCCTCATCGCCGTGGCTGCGGCCGTGTATTTCTTCGGCCCCTCTTACGGTGGGGCATTCTTCGGAAAACCCGTGTTTCTTTTTAATGCCAGCGAGAAGCGCATCAATACCGCGATGGTGGATACCGCAGCGCTCTCCGGAATCTATGGCGAAAGTGAGGAATTCCAGCGCGCACGCGAGGCCTTCAAGGAGGACCCCACGAACACCGAGCTCCTCGATGCTGCCATCAACGCCGCCGGCGGCAAGCACTCCAAGGTCTTTAGCACCGAAAAGGAAAAGGCCGCCGAAAGCACCGAGCCTTCGGTCGACTTCGAGGACGGCGTCCTGCGCGCGACCGTGCCCTCCATCGGCCGCCACGATGACGGCCAGGCCTACGCCGATACGCTCGCTCAAGGTCTGGCCGCGCACCCGGAGGCCTGCGCTGCCGTGGTGGATCTGCGGAGCAATGACGGCGGCGACATGGGGCCGATGTATGCGGGCTTAAGCCCCCTGCTACCGGATGGCACCGCGCTCTCCTTCGTCAGCCGTATGGGCACAACTGACGTGGTCATCGACGGAAACTCCGTGACCGGCGGAGGTACTGCAACCACCACAGCGGGCGGCAAGCTCGACGTTCCCGTCGCCGTGCTGACCGACGGTGAGACCGCCTCCTCCGCCGAAGCCACCCTCTTAGCCTTCCGCGGGCTGGACAACGTGCGGACCTTCGGTGAGCCGACTGCCGGCTACGCCTCTGCCAACGTGGTCCTGGATTATCCGGACGGCCGCTCGCTCATGCTCACCACGGCCAAGGACAAGGCGCGCACGGGCGAGGAATTCGCCGAGGACCCCATCGCTCCCGATGCCCCGGAATCCGAGCTCGACGGCTGGCTCGCGTCCCACTGTAGTTAGTTAGCTGCAGTGTTAGTAAGCCGCAGCGTTAGTCAGCCCAGTTCGTTGTCGGCACGTTGCGGCTGAACAGCTGCAACGCTAGCCTGCCCAACGCTCGCCTTCCCACCGCCAGTAGTGGTGCCACTTCCACGGCGGAGGCACGAACTCACCCCGCCCTTGTATGACCGCGAGCACCTGGTGCACAGCGACGTCGAGGTGGTGCTCAATCGTGGCGGCGGTGAAGTGGAGGGGCCGGTAGCCGCGTTGAATGGCGTCGTTAAGCTTCTGGCGGTCGATTTCGAAACGCTGCCGGTTCTCGCCTTTGTGGTAGGCATAGCCATCCACCTCGATGGCCACCTTGTACTCCTCTAGCACCAAGTCCCAGCGGTAGGGGCCAATCCGCACGTTGTTGCGGACCTTGACGTGCGGCTCGAGGCCTCGGGTGAGGTCGCGCTCCGGCTTGCTATCCGCCCCAACGATGGCTTTCTCTAGGATTTCACGCGTGTGCTTGGGCAGGCGGCGAAAGTCTAGCTGTTCGGTCTCAATGCGCGAGCGTCCGTGCGGCCCGGCGAAGAAGGCTTCGATGAAGGCTACGGCATCCTCCTGCGCCATCGTCTCAATGCATTGCAGGGGACTACATACATTGACTCCGTTCATGCTGCCCAGTGCCTTGGGGCGCGCCCGCCGACTGCGAAAGTACGTGCTCGATGGGAGAGTGGAGTCGCGAATAAACTCGAGCGGGAATTGAAGGGGCTGTTCTAAGTACCGGCGAGCGGCGGAATAGCCGTCAAGCGCTAAGTCAGGCCATTCACGCGACATGATTTGTGCTAGCTGAAGCGGTGTTGGCTCCTTTGAGAGGTAAAAGCCATTCGCAATCTTGATGGCTCCCTTGCGCCGAGCCCCGCGGGAGACATCGCGTCCCCGATAAATCTCAATCAATGTTTCCCCCGGAACGAAAAAAGGTACGTTTTCGCAAATAGTGGCGAAAAACTGGTAGGTTTTCAGCCCTTATTTACCAAAACGTACCTGACAGTGCTCTCGCTGGCACGCGAAAGCGGCGGCTTACTTGAAGCGAGCCTTCGCTTCCTCGAGGATCTTCTCTGCCTCAGCCTTGTCGCCCCAGCCGGAGCCAGTAACTTCCTTGTTCGGCTCCAGGTCCTTGTAGCGGGTGAAGAAGTGCTCGATCTCGTCCTTGATGTGCTGTTCCACATCGTTGATGTCCTGGTAGCGCTCCCAGCGCGGGTCATCGACGACGGCGAGCAGCTTGTCGTCGCCGCCGGCCTCATCGGTCATCTTGAACACGCCGAGGACACGAGCCTCCACGACAACGCCGGGGAAGACCGGCTCCGGGAGGATGACCAGTGCGTCCAGCGGGTCGCCATCCTCACCCAGGGTGTGGTCGATGAAGCCGTAGTCAGCCGGGTAGGCCATCGGGGTGAACAGGTAGCGGTCGAGGTGGACCTTGCCGGTCTCGTGGTCGATCTCGTACTTGTTGCGGGAGCCCTTAGGGATCTCGATGGTTACTTCAACGCTCACGGCTGAATCCTCCATAACTATTAGGTTGGTATGTGCTCCGCTTAGTCTACCGCGCTAGTCTAAAGGGCGATGAAAGCTAAGCATGTCTGGTGGAGTACTGCGGCCCTCGTCACGGCTGGTGCCGTGGCGGCGACGGCCGCCGTGGGCGTAGAAGTCCAGCGCACCTACGATCACCTGGACCACGGCCAGCCCTATAAGCAGGAAGAACCCACAACACTGGTCCAGCCCGTCGAGCCCGGCGATTTCGACGCCGCTGCGCTCAAAGCCAGGTTGGATGAGCTGGGCAAAGACAAGGCTCTAGCTACTTTCGGCGGGCAGGTCATCGACACCACCACCCACGAGGTGCTGTGGGAGCGCGAGCCCGCGAAGCCGCTGACCCCGGCCTCCGCTACTAAGGTCCTCACCCTCGCCGCAGCAACACTCGCTCTCGATGAGGAAGAGCGCCTCACCACCGAGGTGGTCGCAGGTGCGCACGAGGGCGAAGTTGTTATCAAGGCCGCCGGCGATGTCTGGCTGACGGACGAGCGTCTCGATGAGCTGGCGGAACAGATCCAGCAGAAGATGGATACCGTCACGCGAGTCTCCATCGACACCTCCATCTGGGCCGGTCCCGACCAGGCACCAGGCTGGGACGATGACAATATCGATGGCGGCTATGTCGCTCCCATCCAGCCTGCCATGCTCTATGGCGGGCGCATTGGGGAAAAGACCGGCGACGTTCCGCGCTCCCACGAGCCTGCCCTCGATGTAGCCCGCGCGCTGGCCGCCCGCCTGGGCGCCGACAAAGCCGACTTAAGCTCAGCCCCCGAGAATTCCGAGGTCCTCGGCACCAGCGAGTCCGAGCCACTGGCCCTGCGCGCCCAGGAAGCAATAAAGTATTCAGACAACGTCATGGCGGAGGCCATCGCCCGCGAGCTGGCCGTCGGCCAGGGCACGGAAGCAAGCTTCGACGGCGCCACGATGGCCATCCTCGACGAGCTGCGTGGCGCCGGCATCGACGTCAACGGCGTCACCCTCAAGGACGGCTCCGGCCTCTCCCGCGATAACCGCATTCCCGCTGGGCTCCTCGCCCACATCGCGGACCAAGCCGTAGCCACCGACGAGCTTCGCCCGCTCTTGGGCTACCTCCCTCTTGCCGGTGGCGAAGGAACCCTCTACGAGCGCTATCACGATTCTTCTGCGCGCGGATTTGTTCGCGCCAAGACCGGCACCCTCACGGGAACTTCCGCGCTGACCGGTACCGCCCAGGGCCAGTCGGGCCGCGTCTACGCCTTCGCCTTCCTGGTCAACGACGGCGAAGTCACCTCCGCCCGTCAGGCCCAAGACGCCCTCGCCGCCGCACTTCATGACTTCTAAGAAACCTTTTTGGCCACGTAAAAGCCCCAACTTCTTGGCCTGCCGCGTCGCCGTCCGCGCTGTGGTGGGTGAGCAACCACGCGCCATAGCGGTGGGTCTATCCGGCGGCGCCGATTCCTTGGCGCTGACCGCAGCACTCCTCGCGGAGGGGCACGAGGTGACAGCGCTATGCGTGGACCACGATTTGCAGGAAGGCTCGGCCGCGCAGGCGCGCCGAGCTGCTGAGCAGGCCCGCGCCTTGGGGGCGGGAGCGGATGTGTTGCGGGTGGACGTCGCCAAGCAAGGCTCCGTCGAGGCCGAAGCCCGCGCTGCCCGGTACCGTGCCTTCGCGCCTTGGGCTGAGGTGGCGGTGGCGCATACCGCCGATGACCAGGCTGAAACCCTGCTGCTCAGCGCCCTCCGTGGGAGGGTGGCGGGCATGCGCGAGCGCTCCGAGGTGGAAGGCGTACACGTCCTGCGGCCCCTACTGAGCGTGCGCCGCGCCCAGACCGAGGCCGCCTGCGCGGAGCTGGGCCTGGAGGTCTGGCAGGACCCCCAGAACCAGGACCTGGCCTTCCGCCGCGTAGCACTGCGCCACGAGATCCTCCCGCGCCTGCAGGAGATCGTGGGTGGAGACCCCGTCCCGGCCTTAGCCCAGGCGGCCTACGACGCCGCGCTTGACGACGCCCTCCTCAGCACCCACCCCACCACCGACTGCACCGAGCTGGCCGTTCTTCCAGAACCGAAGCGCCGCCGGGCGATCGCCTCGTGGCTGCGCGAGGAAGGAGCGGAGGTTACGCGCGAGGCGGTGCGCGGCATCGATGCCCTGTGCACGCGCTGGCATGGACAAGGCCCCGTCGCCGTCCGCAGCGAAAAGAAAGGTACAAGGTTGGAAGTAGCACGCGTTGGTGGCAAACTGTCACTATTGCCTCGGTCAGCAAAGGAGCGCTCACGTGCACGACACCCATGAATCAGCCGTCCCCGCCCACCCCTACGGAGAGGACATCAAAAACGTTCTCATCGCCGAAGACGATCTTCAGGCGCGCATCCAGGAGATGGCGGACCGCGTTGCCGAGAAATACCGCAACACCGACGAGGACCTCATCTTGGTCTGCGTGCTCAAAGGCGCGGTCTTCTTCCTGACGGACTTCGCCCGCAAGCTCAGCATCCCCTCCCAGCTGGAGTTCATGGCGGTCTCGTCCTACGGTAACTCGGCTTCCTCCTCGGGAGTGGTGCGGATTCTAAAAGATCTGGACCGCGATATCGAGGGCCGCGATGTGCTCATCGTGGAGGACATCATCGACTCCGGCCTGACCTTGTCCTGGCTCATCCGCAACCTGCAGGGCCGCCAGCCGCGTTCCCTGGAAGTGGTCACGCTGCTGCGCAAGCCCGAAGTAGTCAAGGCGGAGCTGGATCTTTTTGACGTGGGCTTTGACATCCCTAACGAGTTCGTCGTGGGTTATGGCCTGGATTTCGCGGAGCGCTATCGCGATCTTCCTTTCGTGGGCACGCTGGACCCCGCGGTCTACAGCAACGACTAGTCTTTTCTTGTCCTCTCACCATGAGGCCTCGAATTCGCAAGGTAATTAATGAAAAATAAGAACATCATTCGCTATGGCTCGATCGCGGGCCTGGTTCTCATTCTGCTGTACGCCTTTACGTTCTTTAGCAACGATGCCCGCAGCTTCAAGCAGGTTGACACCTCGGTGGCCATGCAGCAGCTGGCGGATCAGAACGTTGAGGAAGCGCAGATCGATGACCGCGAGCAGCAGCTGCGCCTCAAGCTCAAGGAACCAGTAACGGTCGAAGAGCAGGAGGGCATCGAGGAGGTCATTGCCAAGTACCCGGCACGCGCCTCCGAGCAGGTCTTCAACGCGGTGAAGGATTCTGGTGCGGATAAGTACCAGACCAAGGTCACACAGGATTCCTTCATTGGCTCCATGATCAGCTTCCTGCTGCCGATGCTGATTCTCTTCGCGCTGCTGTTCTGGATGATGACCCGCATGCAGCAGGGCGCGGGCGGCATGTTCGGCATTGGTGGTTCCAAGGCGAAGGAGCTGACCAAGGACATGCCTACCAACACCTTCGCGGATGTGGCCGGCGCGGATGAAGCTGTGGATGAGCTGCAGGAAATCAAGGACTTCCTGGATGATCCGGAGCGCTACCATGAGCTGGGCGCAAAGATCCCGCGCGGCGTGCTGCTTTATGGCCCGCCGGGTACCGGTAAGACCCTTCTGGCCCGCGCGGTCGCGGGCGAGGCTGGCGTGCCTTTCTATTCCATTTCCGGCTCCGACTTCGTGGAGATGTTCGTCGGCGTGGGTGCCTCCCGCGTGCGTGACCTGTTCAAGCAGGCTAAGCAGAACAGCCCGTGCATCATCTTCGTCGATGAGATTGACGCTGTGGGTCGCCAGCGTGGTTCCGGCACCGGCGGTGGCCATGATGAGCGCGAGCAGACGCTGAACCAGCTGCTCGTGGAGATGGATGGCTTCGGCGACCGCGAAGGCGTCATCCTCATCGCCGCGACCAACCGCCCCGACATTCTGGACCCGGCGCTTCTGCGCCCGGGACGCTTCGACCGCCAGATCCCGGTGACCAACCCGGACCTGGCCGGCCGCGAGCAAATCCTGCGCGTGCACGCCAAGGACAAGCCGCTGGCTAAGGAAGTGGATGTGGCGCAGCTGGCCAAGCGCACCGCCGGTATGTCCGGCGCGGACTTGGCCAACGTGCTCAACGAGGCTGCCCTGCTCACCGCCCGCATCGGCGGCAACGTCATTACCTATGACGCGCTGGAGGAGGCCACCGACCGCGTCGTCGGCGGCCCGCGCCGCCAGGGCAAGATCATCTCCGAACATGAGAAGAAGGTCACCGCCTACCACGAGGGCGGCCACACCCTGTCCGCGTGGGCGCTGAAGGATATCGAGCGCGTCTACAAGGTGACCATCTTGGCCCGCGGCCGCACCGGCGGCCATGCCATGACCGCGCAGGAAGACGATAAGGGCATGTACACCCGCGATGAGTTGTTCTCACGCCTCGTCTTTGCCATGGGTGGGCGCGCCGCGGAAGAGCTCGTGTTCGGAGCACCCACCACCGGCGCTTCTTCGGATATTGAGCACGCCACCAAGATTGCGCGCTCCATGATCACGGAGTATGGCTTCAGCCCGGATTTGGGAACCGTCAAGTACGGCAAGGAGCAGGGCGATCCCTTCGCCTATGCCGCCGGCGGCGGTGGCTCCATCGACTATTCGGATGCCGTGGCCGCCAAGATTGATGAGCAGATGGCCTACCTGCTGGACCGCGCGCACCAGCAGGCCTATGACATCCTGTCCGAGCACCGCGACTACCTGGATAAGCTCGCCGAGATGCTCTTGGAGAAGGAAACCCTGCGCCGCCCGGACCTCGAGGGCATTTTCGAAGGCATTGAGCCGCGCGAGGCTTTCGACGTCTTCCCGAACGAGGACGCCCGCTTCCCGCGCCAGGCCGGCCGCGAGCCGGTAAAGACCCCGGTGGAGCTTGCCCAGGAGCGCGGTGAGGAGCTGCCGAAGCGCATGACGCTTCTCGACGCCTCCCGTGCCGCCCGTGCGCGCCGCCACGCGGAGCTCGAGCGCGCGAAGGAAAACGGCGGGGAGGCCGATGGCGCCGCCGCGACATCGGCGGCGCCGGTCGAGGAGATCGGCTTCAGCTTTGGCCAGCACGCAGGCGACTTTGTGGATCCGGAGAAGGGCAATACCTTCTTCGGCGAGTCCGATATCACCGAGCCCACCGGCCGCGAGCTCAGCGCAGACGAGGCCGCCAGCGATGGGGCGCAAGAGGAGACCGTGGCCCCAGAACAGGCCGGCCCTAGCCACGAGGACACCCAAGAGATTCCGCGTGTGCCGAATGCCGCTGCACCGCAGCCGGAAGCCCAGCCGCAACCGCGCGAACCGGAACGCCGCGGCCGCCATGCCAAGCCGGAGGATCACTCCTGGGGAGCACCCGGCTGGGGAGAGAACGAATACCGCAACAACCCATACAAGGATGGCGACACCAATGAGCGATAACATCCCGGCGCAACACGACTTCGATCACGAGCGCGCCGAAGCAGCCATCCGCGAGCTTCTCATCGCAGTGGGCGAGGACCCCGACCGCGAGGGCCTGCGCGAGACCCCGGCCCGCGTGGCCCGCGCCTATGCCGAGGTCTTCGCAGGACTCCACCAGGATCCGACTGAGGTCCTGCACAAGACCTTTGCCGAGGAGCACCAAGAGCTTGTCCTGGTGCGTGATATTCCCATCTACTCCACGTGCGAGCATCACCTCGTGCCCTTCTATGGCACGGCGCACATCGGCTACATCCCCGGTCCCGACGGCCACGTCACTGGACTGTCCAAGCTGGCTCGCCTGGCGGACATGTACGCCAAGCGCCCGCAGGTGCAGGAGCGCCTCACGAGCCAGATCGCCGATGCACTGGTGGAGGTCCTCCACGCGCAGTCCGTCATCGTCGTCATCGAGTGCGAGCACCTGTGCATGGCCATGCGCGGCATCCGCAAGCCGGGAGCGACCACGACAACCTCCGCGGTGCGCGGTGGTTTCAAGAAGAATGCGGCCTCCCGCGCGGAGGTCATGAGCCTGATTAGGAGCTAGCAGCAATGGCAGTCAGCGATCTCACTGTTCCCGGCCGCACGCTGGTCATGGGCATTGTTAACGTCACGGAGGATTCCTTCTCCGACGGCGGGCGCTGGATCAACATCGACGATGCGCTCAACCACGCCCGCCACCTCGTGGAATCCGGCGCGGACATGATCGATGTCGGCGGCGAGTCCACCCGCCCGGGCGCAGTGCGCGTGGCTGCCGAGGAGGAAGAGAGCCGCGTCGTGCCCGTCATCAAGGCGCTGCACGAGGAGGGGATTAAGACCTCCGTGGATACGATGCGGGCCTCGGTTGCCAAAGCCGCTGCGGAGGCCGGCGTCGACATGATCAATGATGTCTCCGGTGGTGCCGCCGACCCAGACATGTACCGCACCATGGCCGAGACCGGCCTGCCGGTGTGCCTCATGCACTGGCGCACCGTCCAATTCGGCAGCGCGGCCGGAGTGGCCGACCACGGCGGGGATGTTGTGCGCGATGTCCACGAATCCTTGGCGAAGCTGGCCGATAGCGCCCTGCAAGCAGGTGTCAGCCACGACAATATCGTCGTGGATCCGGGCCTGGGCTTTGCCAAGTCCCCACAAGATAACTGGGCTTTGCTCAAGGCCTTGCCGGAGTTCCTCCAGGGCGAATTCCCGCTGTTGGTGGGAGCCTCCCGCAAGCGCTTCCTCGCCGCCATCCGGGAGGATCGCGGTGCCGAGTCCAGCCCGCTGCTCGCGGACCCGGCCACCGCGGCCGTGACCGCCATCTCCGCGCAGATGGGCGCGTGGGGCGTGCGCGTGCACGAGGTGGATGTCTCGCGCGATGCCGTGGACGTTGCCGCGGCGTGGAACGCGGGTGCATCCTACACCGGTGGCGCGCATGCCTCCGGCAGCTACGCCAACGGCGCGGACGGCGGAACAGTGGTGTCCACTTCTTTGGGAAAGGCATAAAACATGGCGGATCGCATCGAGCTCACCGGCCTGGAGTGCTTTGGCTACCACGGAGTCTTCGAGGAAGAGAAGAAGACAGGACAGCCCTTCATCGTGGATGTCACCTGCTGGTTGGACACCGCGGGCATCGAGGATGACCTGTCCCGCACGGTGAATTACGCCGAGCTTGCCGACGTCACCGCAGACATCGTCGAAGGCCCCTCCCGGGACCTCATCGAGACGGTGGCTGAAGAAGTCGCCGAGACCGCCATGCGGCGCTTCGAGATTCTCCACGCCATCGAGGTGACCATCCACAAGCCGAAGGCACCCATCCCACGCACCTTTGCCGACGTCGCCGTCGTAGCACGCCGCTCCCGGAAGAGGATGGCAGGCTAATGCGCGCCGTGCTGTCCATCGGCTCCAACATGGAGGATCGCCACGCGCTGCTGCAGACCGTCTTTGATGAGTTTGCCGATGAGACCATCGCCGCCTCTCCGGTCTATGCCACCCCGCCGTGGGGCGTGACTGACCAGGATGAGTTTCTCAACGCGGTGCTCATCGTGGACGTGGACTGCACCCCGCTGGAGCTGCTGCGCCGCGGCCAGAAGTTGGAGGAGGCCGCTGAGCGTGTGCGCGTGCGGCACTGGGGCCCGCGCACCTTGGACGTGGACATCGTACAGATAGACGGCGTGACCTCCGAAGATCCGGAACTTACTCTGCCGCACCCTTATGCCCACGAGCGCGCCTTTGTGCTCGTGCCGTGGCTGGCCGCGGATGAGCACGCGCAGCTTAACGGCACCCCGGTGCGCGAACTCATCGCCGACCTCGATGAGGACGAGGTCGCGGCGGTGAAGGAACTGGGGGAGTAATGACGAGGACGTCGATCGGCGCGCTCATCGGCACGGCCCTTTTCGTGGCCGCGGCGGCCGCCATCCTCACCACCCGCTTTTATGGCTCCATGCTGGCCATCCCGGCAACGGTGTCGATTTCCCTGTGGGCCATGGCGCTGGTGTGCGTGCTGTTGACCCTTAAGGTCCGCGGCGCCAAGGAGGACGAGCACGGCATCGGCCTGGACAACTCGCAGCTCAATCCCATGACCATCGCGCAATTCTTGCTGGTCGGCAAAGCCTCGGCGTGGACCGGCGCCATCGTGGGCGGGGCCTATGCAGGCATGGCAGTTTACGTGGTGCCTCGTGCGGGTGAGCTCGTCGCGGCGGCTGGTGACCTGGCTGGGGTGCTGACCTCTGCGCTGGGTGGTGCCGCGATGTGTGTCGCCGGAGTGGTGCTGGAGCGACACTGCGAGGTGCCACCTCCAACTGATGGGGCACAAGCGGTAAGTTAGTGGGCATGACGAGCCCGCATCACGCCCCTGAGCCCCAGCACGAGTCGGCCCCGGACGATTATCCGACGGCCCAATTTTCTGCGCAGCCGGACTCTCAGCCACCAACGCCGGCGGAGTCTTCTGAGACCGGTTCGAAGACGGATGCTGGTTCCATCGGGCTCATCGTCTTGGTCATTCTGGCGGTCATCGCCAGCCTGGTCATGCTGATTTCGGGTTCGGCGAATGCGCTGAAGATCGCCTTGCTCGCCTCCCTGTGGGCTGCGGTGCTGGGCTTCTTCCTGGTTGTGCGCTACCGCCGCCAGGCCCATGAGGCCAAGGAGCTTCTGGCAGTAGAGCGCGCCCATGCTGCATCCACTTTGACCGCTTCCGGCGCTTCCACTACGGACAACAGTCAGGTCCTGGCGGAGATCCGCTCTGAGCTAGAAGCCATCCGCGCCCAAATCGAGGAGATCTCCGGGCGCGAGTGGGTCTACGAGCCCGCCGCCCTGTATGCGGAGGCTCGCCGCATCCAGGAGCTGGAGCGCAAGGCCGGCGGCGCAGGAGTGGATGAGCGCGGCGATGCACCCAACGTGAACTTCACCCAGAAGTCCGGTGGCGCGCCGTCTGCCGACGCCGTGGCAGGCCGCCTCGGTTCGCAGCCAACCCACCCGGTGAGCAATCCGCTGGATAATCTGCTGGCGGATAATGCTCGTGGCAACGCCCAGCAGCCTGCTGCGAAACCCGCCGAGCAGCCCGCAGATCAGCAGGGCACCCGCCCAGCACCATCTCCCTTCGGTGCACCACAGCCGTCGCAGAACCGTGCCCCGGCGTTTCGCCCCATGGGTGAACCACAGCAGAAGCCGCAGGCGCCGCAGCCGCAGCCCCAGCCGAAGGCCGAAAAGCCGCAGGTAAAGGCAGAGAAGCAGCAGGCGCGCACCGAGCAGAAGCCGCAGCAGCAGAAGCCTCAGACTCAGTCGCAGCCGAAGGCGCCGGAGTTTAAAACCGATAGCTTCCAGGCCGTGCAGTGGAACCAGGGTGCTGCGGGCGCGCAGCACGTCAAGGAGGATACTGGCCCCGCACAGCCGCACCACCGCCATCGCAAGCCGGAGTCAGACAGCGCACAGCCCAGCACCCGTGGCCGTCGCCGCAGCGATGAACACCGTGAGGGCGCGGTCTCCGTGGCGGAGCTCATGGCGCGCAGCAAGCGCCGGAAGGAACAGCAGAACAAGGACACCAAGAAGTAGATGCAGGCACCACGCATGCGGGTGGCGGTCTGGGGTAATTCCCGAGCCGGCATTAACTTCGCCCTCCGTCTGGAGATGGCTGGCCACACCATTGAGAAGCTTGAGGACCCCGCCCAGCTGGACCGCTTCGATGCGCTGATTCTCGCCGCGACGGCGAGGGAGCTGGAAGGGGCTGTCGGGGACGTCGAAAAGCACGTGCGTCCCAAGCAAATCGTCATCCACACCTCATTGCTGGTTGGGGTGGAAGCCCTTGATGAGCTGGAAACGCGCGGGTGTCTGACGATTGCCGCAGCTCCCCTGGGCGACTCCTACGCGGTGGGCGCTCTCGATGAGGTGGCGGATACCGTCATTAGATTGTTGCTCTCAGAGATTCACCAGACCGCAGAAACGGTGCCTGAGGCACAACGTGCCGAGCGAGCCGCGCGGCTGTTCTACGCGGAAATGCTCCGTGCACTCACCGTGTGGGCGTCGATAAAAGCGGAGATTATCGAACATTTTATGGGCAGCTCCTTCGACCTCGACGCCGATGACATTATCGATGCCTACCCCGCCGCGGTGGAGCTCGGCATGGCGCGGAACTACCGCGACGTTGCCCGGATTGTGGGCGAGCAGGAAAAGATTGAAGAATTGGAACTGTGGGCAGTAAGAAAGGAAGCGCCGTGGCCGAACAACTCCTAGTGGAGGACATTGAGCGCATCCGCATGGTGGGCAGCGCCTACCGCAAGACGGGCAAGCGCGTGGTGCTCGTACCGCTGGGCCGCGATATTCACGCCGGGCACCTTGCCTTAGTGCAGGCAGCACAGGGCGTGCGCGGAAGCGTGGTTGTCGTCGCCGTTGACGACGACACTGACATCACCGCCCTCGACGGCGTCGACGTGGTGTGGCGCTATGGCACGCAGAGCCAGCGCACGCGGGTCCTTGCACCCGATCACGGCATGGAAGACGTCAGTGCGGAGTTGACCCGCATTGTGGCGCTGACCTGTGCGCTTGGCCCCAGTGATGTTTTCATGGGGGAGAAGGACTACGAGTTGCTCGTGGCCACCCAGCAGGCCTTTACGGACCTTCACATCGGGGCGCGTGTGCAGGGTGTGCCCTCGGTGCGCATGCCCGATGGTGTGGTGATGAGCCTGCGCAATGCCGACGTGGCATCCGAAGCACGCGAGCAAGCCAGCGCATTGTCAGCGGCACTTACCGCCGGCGCGTACGCGGCGGAGTCCGGGGCCGAGGAAGTCGTCCGCGTGGCACGTGAAGTGTTGGCCGCAGCAAACGTGGAGCCGGAGTACGTCGAGCTGCGTGGGCGCGACCTTGGGGAGCCACCCGCAGAGGGCGATGCCCGCCTCTTTATCGCCGCCACCATCGGCGGCGTGCGGCTCATCGATAACGCGGGCGTGCCGTTGGGAATTGGCTTCCGAAATTTAGAACAGCGCGGATAAAAATCTGTGGCGCAGGTCTCCACCAGTTAGGTTGGAGACATGAAGATTGGAATTCTGGGAGCCGGCGCCATCGGCGGATACTTTGGCGGAAAACTGAAAGCAGCGGGCCACGACGTCGCCTTCGTCGCCCGTGGCGAGACCTTGCGGGTGCTGGGGGAGACGGGCGTGACGCTGATCGACGCCCACGCAGAACCCACCACGACCGAGGTTATTAAGGTACCGGCTGCGCAATCCTTTACTGAGGTCAAGGAGGTCTTGGGTGGGCTGGACGTGGCGATTATCGCGTCGAAGGCGCTGCCGGGCAATGAGACCTTTGGCAGCGCGGAGGACCGCGAGGTCCTGCAGGGTATCCCGGTGGTGACCACGCACAACTCGGTCGAGATTCCGTACCTTGCGGCCGAGGAATTTGGGGAGGAAAACATCCTTGCTGGGGTTGCCCGTGTTTATGCCACCCGTCTGGGGCCGGCTCAGATCAAGCGCAATCCGGGGCCCTTGGCTTTGGCTTTTGGTCCGCTGAGTGCTGATGCGCCGGAGTCACTGCGCCGTACGGGTGAGGAGCTGGCGGCCGCGCTGAAAGAGGCGGGTGCCTCCAGCAAGTTCCACGACGCAGCGCTTGTCGACGTCTGGTCGAAAGCCATGTTCGTTACCCCTACCGGCACTCTGGGCGCCTTGGTGGATAAACCGATTGGCTACCTTTGCCAGGAAATCCCCGGCCAGCTTGAGGCCTTCATGCGGGAAGTCGAGTCTGTTGGACGTGCACTTGGCGTGGACCTGCCTGACAATGTGGTCGAGCAAACCATGGAGTTTGCCCGCCAGCAGCACCCGGATAACACGTCCTCCATGCAGCGCGACATCAAAGAAGGTCTACCAAACGAACTTGACGCCCAGGTCGGAGCTATCCGACGCATGGGCGCCAAAGCTGGGGTAAAGACCCCGTTGTGGGACTTCGCGCAGGATGTGCTCGAAGCCCAGCTGCGCTCGTCCTAAGACGAGCAGGTGAGTAGCGTGGGTGGCGTTACTCACCGAGGAGGTTCTTTACTTAGAACCGATCTTGCCGTCCTTCTTCCACACCACAACCACGGCCGGACGCGGGGTGGACTTGCCGCCGTCAGGCCAGTGGGAGGTGGCGTTCTCAAAGGTGGCGTCGTCAGCCTCGCCCGGGTGCTGGACGTTGACCATGACGCGGTCATCGTCGACGATAGGGCCACAGGTCTCCGCACCCGCCGGAACGGTAAGGAAGCACTTGAGCTCACCGCGGGTTTCGCCCTCGGTGGTCACGGCGTAAAGGCCGTCGTTGGAGTCCAGTGCGTTGCCGTCAGTGGAGATCCACAGGTTGCCGTGGTTGTCGAAGGCCAGGTTATCCGGGCAGGAAATCGGGGAGACCTTCTCCTTGTCGAAGCCGCCGAAGTAGGTGCTGGCCTCACGCGGGTCACCGCAGACCAGGAACAGGTTCCAGGTGAACTTCTCGCCAGCGTGGTCATCCTCGAGCTCCATGACCAGGCCGTTCTTGTTCTCCTTGACCGGAGCCCATTCCTTGGCGTCTTCCTTGTTCTTCTTGGCGTTCTCACCGGTGGCGCCGCGGTACTTGTTGTTGGTCAGTGCGATGTATATCTTCTCGGTCTCCGGGTGAACCTCAACGTCCTCTGGGCGGTCCATCTTGGTGGCGCCCACCTTATCGGCGGCCTCACGGGTGAAGATGGCTACCTCTTCGGCGGACATACCGTCTACGTGGGACTCGAACTTGTTGTTCTCCGTATCGGAGGTCAGCAGCTTGACCCACTCGCCGCTGCCGTCGAAAGCACCGTCCTCCGGCAGGACACCGGAGCCGTCGATCTCCTTCTCCGGGGAGTTTCCTTCCATCTTGGCCACGTACAGGGTGCCGTGGTCCAGGATGGTCATGTTGTGCTCCAGGTCGCCTTCCTTGTACTTCTTGGAGGAGACGAACTTGTAGACGTACTCGAAGCGGGAGTCATCGCCGGAGTAGCAGACCACGGTGCCATCCTTGGTGATGTGGATGTTGCCGGCCTCGTGCTTGTAGCGGCCCACAGCGGTGTGCTTGACCGGGGTGGAGTTCGGATCTAGCGGGTTGATCTCCACGAGCCAGCCAAAGCGGCTCGGCTCGTTCGGCTCCTTGGTTACATCGAAGCGGTCATCGTACTTCTCCCACTTACGGTCGGACGGGCCCTCCTTGATGCCGAAGCGCTTGAGAGACTCAGCGGCCTTGTCGTCCTTGACGTCACCGCCTGCGAAGTACTGGTCGAAGTTCTCTTCGCCGGAGAGCATGGTGTTCCACGGGGTCACGCCACCGGAGCAGTTGTTGAGGGTACCCAGGACCTTCTCACCCTTCGGGTCGGCGGAGGTCTTCACCAGGTCGGTGCCCTTAGCGGGGCCCACCAGAGTGAACGGGGTGGTGGCGGTAATGCGGCGGTTGAGCGGGCCGAATTCGCGCTTGAGTTCGCCGGAGCCCTTCACCTTGGAGACCTCGAGGATGGTGTGGCCGTGGCCGGCCCAGCCGATCTTTACCTGCTCCTCGGTGGGGTTCTCCGGGTCGTAGTCCGGGAACATCATCGGCTCGGTGGTGTACTCATGCGAGCACATGTAGATCATGCGGTTCTTGTCATCCGGGTGCTCGATGAGGCCGGCGAAGTCATTGTTGAAGCCGAACTGCTTCTCCGCATCCGCGGCGGTCTGGTTGTTGACGTCGAATTCCGGTGCGCCCTCGATGACCGGGTCACCCCAGGCAATCAGAACGGACTGCTCATAGCCCTTCGGGATGACGACCTCATCCTTGGTATTGGCCTCTACGGCTTCAAAGTGCATGCCCTCGGCGGAGGTGAGCTCGATGTCAGAGCCCTTGACCTCGCTGGTCTTGTCGGAGGAGCCGCCGCCAGCTGCAGCATCCTTTTCGTCTGGTGCGGCACACGCAGCCAGGGCGGAGGAACCACCAACGGCGACGACGGCCAAGCCACCGGCACGCAAGGCGGTACGGCGGGAGAACTGGTCGCCGAAGTAAGGGTTATCGGAGGTGTTCTCGCATTCGCCGAAACAGGCATTACCGCACTTGTAGGTGCAGGTAAGAGAAGAACGAGACGAGGTGAACATGTTAGCCAAGAGATTACGGCCGTTGAGTGCCATGAAAGTTATGCTCCAAAAATCGAAAATCGTTGGTTGCGCAAGGGGATGTCGCAACGAAGTGTCGCAACGGACGTCATGAGTTAATACGGTTGAGATGACCGCGCGGTTGATCCTGTCTAACCGCTAGATGAACACTCTGTGAACCGGGATCGCGCCAGCGTATAGGGATCGACTACCCTAGACAACCGTGAGCGAGAAGAAGAATACTGAAGTTACTGACGTCCCCGAGCAGCTGCGCATTCGCCGCGAGAAGCGCGCCCGACTGTTGGAGTCCGGCACCGAGCCCTATCCGGTGACCGTAGACCGCACGATCTCCTTGCGGGATCTCCGCCAGCAGTTCCAGGTCGTTGCCGAGGGCGAAGAGCCGGCCGCGGAAGAGGGCGTCACCTACCTCAGCGCGGGTGAGGAGACTGACGTCGAGGTAGCCATCGCCGGCCGCCTTATCTTCATGCGCAATACCGGCAAGCTTTGCTTTGCCACCTTGCAAGATGGCGATGGCACCCAAGTGCAGGCCATGCTGTCGCTGGCAGAGGTAGGGGAGGAGCGCCTCGCCGCGTGGAAGTCTGACGTTGACCTGGGTGATTTCATCTCCGTGCGGGGTCGCGTCATTTCCTCGCGCCGTGGCGAGCTCTCCGTTATGGCCTCCACGTGGACCATGGCGGCGAAGTCCCTGCGCCCGCTTCCGGTTTCCTTCGCGGACATGAACGAGGAAACTCGCGTGCGCCAGCGCTACAACGACCTCATCGTGCGCGAGGAGGCCCGCAAGAATGCCATGACCCGCGTGAAGGTCATGCGTGCGCTGCGCAACTACCTGGAAGATGAGGGCTTCGTGGAGATCGAAACCCCGATGTTGCAGACCCTCCACGGTGGTGCGGCGGCCCGCCCGTTCGTGACCCACTCCAATGCCCTGGACATTGACCTCTACCTGCGCATCGCTCCGGAGCTCTTCCTGAAGCGCGCTGTGGTCGGCGGCATCGACCGCGTCTTTGAGATCAACCGCAACTTCCGTAACGAGGGCGTTGACCGCTCCCACTCCCCGGAGTTTGCCATGCTGGAGACCTACGAGGCGTGGGGTGACTACAACGACTGTGCCCGCACTATCCGCGAGTCCATCCAGTCTGTGGCCCGCGCGGTCTTCGGTTCCACCACCGTCACCTTGGCTGATGGTACTGAGTATGACTTCGGTGGCGAAGAGTGGCCGGAGATTGAAATGTACCCCTCCCTCAACGAGGCTCTGCAGCGCAAGTTCCCCGGCCAGCCGGAGGTCACCATCGACTCCACCGTCGAGGAGCTCAAGGCGATTGCTGACGTCATCGGGCTCGACGTCCCGAAGAACGGCGGCTGGGGCCACGGCAAACTGGTGGAGGAGATCTGGGAGGTGCTCTGCGAGGACCAGCTTGAGGGCCCAATCTTTGTGAAGAACTTCCCGGTTGAGACCTCCCCGCTGACCCGTCAGCACCGCTCGCAGCCAGGCGTGACGGAGAAGTGGGACCTTTACGTGCGCGGCTTCGAGCTGGCCACCGGCTACTCGGAGCTGGTGGATCCCGTAATCCAGCGTGAGCGCTTCGAGGACCAGGCCCGCTTGGCTGCTGGCGGCGATGAAGAAGCCATGGTTTTGGATGAGGACTTCCTCGCCGCCATGGAGCAGGGCATGCCGCCGACAGCGGGCGCTGGTATGGGCATGGACCGCCTGCTTATGGCTCTGACCGGCCTGGGGATCCGTGAGACGGTACTCTTCCCCATCGTGAAACCTGAGCACTAGTCTCCGCGCTAGCTTTCCTCCTCAACGCACAAGCCACCGGCCCCGTAGCCGAAGGCTTGTGCGTTGTTGTTTTAAGGGCTTTTAAGTTGTCGTAGCAAGGAAACACCCAGCGTGAAGCCTGCCTGCGTGGAACAATGCAAAGCATGAAAAAGTTTTTCTCTCTTCTCACACTCCCGATGGTGGCCGCTGGATTGGTTGCCTGTTCCTTCGATGAAGGAATAGAGGACACTCCTCGATTCGAAGTTGTGGATACCTCCGGCTCTGAGAGCGGTTCGGAAGAATCCGGTGCTGCGGTAGCGAGCGATTCTACAGATAATGAGCCGGAGTTTGATTCTCAATCTTCCAGACTAAAAGAACGCGATGCTGAGGACTTCCGCGCTACCGGATTCAGGTATGAGACGACGGTTGCCTGGGGAGTGAGGAGCCCAGACGGCAGAGTGTCGTGTTCTCTGACGGAGGGCTCTCAAGGGCCGTGGTGCTTCGTTGGCTTCGAGAACCCGCCCATCCTGCCCGACCCCGAGAACCCGCAATGGGAAGCAAACATGGTCAGCTATAAAGAAGGTGCCGGTTTCTTCCCCAAGGGCGTGGTGGATGCCGGGGACCAGGTTCCATCGCAGCAGCTGGAGGAAGGCGAGAAAGTCGATATCGACGGCGTGGTTTTTGAAGCCCCCAACGCGGATGAATTCACCGTTCGGGTCCAAGACCATCATTTCACGGTGAAGGACGGCGGCCAGTTTTCGGCGGATACTTATCCGCTGAAGCCGGACTCCAACGGTTATGCGCCCGTGGGCACCATCTGCGGCGAGGTCGACACCAATTTTGGCCGCGAGAAAGTCTTTGTGCAGACAGACGGGACGAATTGCACGACTGCAATGGACATCGTGAACAAGTACTTCAACTACGAGTGGGACATAAAAGAACAGAATTCTCGCGGAATTCTGGAGCTTGACGGCTGGAAGTGCTCCTATCGAGAACCGGAGTACATTGACATGCCAGATCCGGATGCACGCCGTCTGCACTGCGGTGACTTGTCCGGTAATGGTCGGGTCATTCTTCTCGACGCTGAACACCCAGATGTTCCGAAATACACATATAACTACTAGCGCAGCAATAATTCGTGGGACGATGATTGTTATGAAGAAGCTTCTCTCTATCCTTTCTGCCTCCCTCATGGCCTGCGCCGCGGCTTCGTGTTCTTCGACGAGCGAGCCGGCGGGCGATGAGCCACAGTTTCAACAGAACTCAGCCAGCTCCGCCAGTTCTGAATCTGCCTCCAGTAGCTCTACCGAGGCCGCGGCGTCGAGCAGCGCCAAGCCCGATAAAGACAAACCCGGCGGCCTGAAGGAACGCGATCCGCAGGACTTTATGGCGGGTGGCAACCTAGCGACGATTCCGAACCCCATCCCAGCGGTCAAGAGCCCGGATGGGCGCGTCCTCTGCCTCATCCACGAAGAGGCCGATGCCCCGAACTGCAAGGTCGAATTTGCCGATCCGCCAATTTATCCGGGGCCGGTCATGCAGAGCTGGAGGTCAAACGCGGTGAGCTACCTCAGCGACCGCGGCTTCTTCCCGGTGTGGACCATTGAGTTCTATACACCGACCGAAGTTGCAACGCTCAACGAGGGCGAGACCGTGAGCTTTGACGGTGGAACCTTTGAAGCACTCAGTGGCAACGAGTTTGTGGTCAAGGCGAACGGGCACCACTTCACCGTCAAGGACGATGGCCAGTACTACTCCGATACTTTCCCGGCGAAGCCAGATGCGAATGGCATCGCCAACACCGGAACGGTGTGCGGTGAAAGCGGCACACGTGGAGAAGACACCGGCTTGGTCTACGTTCAGGAAGACGGCACCAATTGTGATGATGCCATGGCGCTGCTGGATGAATACGCTAACCATGACTGGCAGGCAGGCGAGGGCGGAAACCGTGGCCACCTCACCACGGACCTGGGCCACTGCGCCTACGGTGCGCCGAAACTATGGGAGGATACCCCAGAAAACCGTTTGTTGGGCTGCAGCTTGGACAGCGGTGGCAGCGTCGTGGTCATCACGCCGCGCAACATGGAAACCCTGCCCTAAGGTATCGCAGTCAGACACCTCAAGCCGCGGGAGAGTGGAGAACCCTGCGGCTCCGGGTCATGTGCCATGCCCAGCCGCCTAGGGAATACACTAAATCGCTCACGTGTTGTCGCTTGAGTACTGCCAGCTTTAGTAGCAGTGCTTAGGGCCAGAAAATGAAAAGTCGAAAGGTGTGGCTGGCTGCATGTCCGCTGACATTCCCTCGAAGGTGATAATTAACCTCAGCATCCTGGTGCTGGGGGCGATGGTCATGATTCTTAACGAGACTTCACTGTCCGTCGCACTACCAGCCATTATGGCGGACTATGGCATCCCCGCTACGAGCGCACAGTGGTTGTTGACGGGATTCATGCTCACCATGGCCGTCGTTATCCCCACCACAGGCTTCCTGCTGGAGAGGCTCACCACGCGTCAGATTTTCTTCGCTTCTGCAGGGTTCTTCCTGGTAGGCACCGTGGTGGCGGCCCTTGCACCGAGCTTCGTCATTCTGCTCCTGGGCCGCATCTTGCAAGCCGGTGGAACCGCGCTGATGATTCCTACGTTGATGACCGTGGCCATGACGCTGGTCCCAGCGCAGCGCCGCGGCACTGTAATGGGCATCATCTCCGTGGTTATCTCGGTTGCCCCGGCATTGGGGCCTACAGTTGGCGGGGCGATTCTGAACCGCTTCACCTGGCACGTCATCTTCTGGGCCATGTTGCCGCTCGTCGCCCTTATTCTCATCTTCGGGCTCTGGCGATTGCGCAATGTGGGTGAGAACCGCGATACTCCGCTCGATGGCCTCTCCGTCGTCCTTTCCGCCTTCGCGTTTGGCGGGCTGATTTATGGTCTGTCCTCGATGGAAAAGATGCTGGAGGGCGGCGCCTGGGTGGATATCGCCGTTACCGTGGTCGGCGTCATCGCGCTCATCGTATTTATCCGTCGCCAGCAGCGCTTGGCACTGGAGGACCGCGCCTTGATGGACCTGCGTCCTTTCCGCGTCCGCAATTTCACTTTCGCGGTGATCATCCTCCTCCTGTCCTTTGGGCTCATGCTGGGAATGGTCACGGTCTTGCCCATCTACCTGCAAACGACCTTGGGTGTCACCGCCTTTGCCACGGGATTGGCGGTGATGCCGGGTGGTATTCTCCAAGCATTTCTTTCCCCGGTTGTGGGCCGACTCTTCGATTCCTATGGTCCGCGCCCGCTTATGATTCCCGGCTCGCTGTTTATGGTGGCTAGCCTGTGGCTCTTGGCTACCTTGGGCGAGAACTCAGCCGTGTGGATGGTTGTGGGCATGCACGTAGTTTTCTCCCTCGGCATGTGTTTGATGATGACGCCGCTGATGACCACCGCGCTGTCCTCGCTTCCGGAGAAGCTCTACTCGCACGGCTCGGCCATCATGAACACCTTCCAGCAACTGGCTGGTGCGATGGGAACTGCTTTCCTTGTTGTCTTCCTCACGCGCGGCACCCAGGCCGGCGCCGCCGCGGGGATGGGGCCGGCCGCAGCGACGGCTCAGGGAACGCACTGGGCTTTCCTCTTCGCCGGCGTAGCCGGTACTGCCATTGCGGTGATTGCACCGCTGCTCAAGCGCGTGAATTAGCACAGCGGCATGTTCAGCCGAAGCTCCTCTGCGTCCTCACCCCATACGAGTACGGCGTCAGCGGAGTCCTCGGCGCTCATATAGAACACTGGCTCGGATTCGGAAACATCGTAGCTGTGCACGGTGCACTGGCCGTTGGATAGTTCCTGTGCTGGGGCAGCTGCATCGCGCTTGGCGACGTCCCCGTACCGCGCCACGGAGTAGCCCACACCGTCACCAACGCAGGTGATCTTCGCGTCCTGACCATCCTCCGGCTCGCGGGATTCGCAGGTAGCGCCGTCGAAACCTTCCCCGCCGGGGCGGGAGCTGATGAGGCCCGGGTGGTCGTCGACAAGCGCCTGCTCCGCCTCAGACCACGCTGAGCGTCCCAAGAAGAACCACAGCAGGCCGCCGATCAGGGCCAAGAGGAGAAGGCCCACGCCGAGGCCAGCAAAGACCTTGTTCTTCGATGTCGACCCGCGTTTTCTGGAGGCTTCCGCGGGGGCGGGTGCGGGGACCTGTTGTTGCGGCTGCGTCCCCCAGTCTCCCTGCGGGGCGGCAGCGTGCTGCTGCTCCGGTTGCCACTGCGGCGTACCCGTGTCGGACCTGTTCATACCAGCCGCGTTGGTGCCGGTCATGCTGGCGTTTGAGGTCCCTGCGCCAGCATTTCGGAGAGAATCAACGACGGCGGCTGCCGAGGTATAAGCGGCTGCTGCGCGGAAGGAAGGGTAGGCGGCGGCGAGGAGTTGTGCGAGGCGGTCGATTGCCTCCTTTGCTGTTGCAGTGGGGGCCTCGGAGCCCGTGGCTGGGCCGACTGCTGCGAAGAAGGCGTTTGAGCGGTTATTGGTCAGGATGATGCGGCGCGGATTGAGCGCGCGGAGAGCGAAATTATTGCGGCCCTTCTGGAGCAGGAAATCGGTGGCGTCAGCCAAAGGGGCGAAGACAGCGATGGCCTCCTCCCGGGAAAGGTGCTGCGCGCCGATGCCAGAGGAAGTGAAATTCGATAGCTGCTCACCTGGCAGGCTGCGGCGCACGAAGAATTCTTGACCGTTGTTCATCGTTCCCGTACCTACGATGGGGGCGATGGCGCTGTGCTGTAGTTGCCCCACGACGCCGGACTGGCGGAGCACACCGCGGTCCTCCGGGTTGTATATCTCCACGAGCAGCTCGTCATGTGAAGGATCTTCCACGAGGAAGAGCGTGGAGTCCGCTCCTTGGTCCAAGACTGCCTTTTGGCGCAGCTGGTGCTGGGTGGTGAAAAATTCTGGGAGCATAGTCACGATGAGAGGAAATCCTTCGTGGAGGGGTCGATGATGAGATATATAGAATCCTCTTCATTCTAAGGTGGCTGAGCCTCCACAGCAGGTTAGTGGGTAAAGCTCCTTCATTAGGTCCTGTTCGCTACCGGCGTACAGTGCTTTTACCTGCGGAAATGTGGGTTTTGTGGAAGAGGGGAGGGAAATCGTGGATGGAGTGTCCTCCCCGCGCGTTACAGTGGATGACACATTTAGAGCGAAAGGTAAGAGGTAATGTTCGAGAGGTTTACTGACCGTGCTCGCCGCGTCATCGTTTTGGCGCAAGAAGAAGCACGCATGCTCAACCACAATTACATCGGCACCGAGCACATCCTCCTGGGACTTATCCACGAAGGCGAGGGCGTAGCAGCCAAGGCCTTGGAGTCCATGGGCATCTCGCTGGAGGATGTCCGCCGTGAGGTGGAAGAGATTATTGGTCAAGGTTCTCAGCCGCACACCGGCCACATCCCCTTTACCCCGCGCGCGAAGAAGGTTCTGGAGCTCTCGCTGCGTGAGGGTCTGCAGATGGGCCACAAGTACATCGGCACCGAATTCCTGCTGCTCGGTCTCATCCGCGAGGGCGATGGCGTAGCAGCCCAGGTGCTGACGAAGTTGGGCGCTGACTTGCCGCGTGTTCGCCAGCAGGTTATCCAGCTGCTCTCCGGCTATGAGGGCAACGAGGGAGAGGGCAACCAGTCCCAGGGTGGTGCAGGTCCGGTGGGCGCCGGTGCCGGCGCTGGCCAGGGTGGACGTGGCGGCCCAGGCGGCTCCGGTGAGCGTTCCAACTCCCTGGTGCTGGACCAGTTCGGCCGCAACCTCACCCAGGCGGCGCGCGATGGCAAGCTGGACCCGGTAGTGGGCCGCGATTCTGAGATCGAACGCATTATGCAGGTGCTGTCCCGCCGCACGAAGAATAACCCGGTGCTCATCGGTGAGCCCGGCGTGGGTAAGACCGCCGTGGTCGAAGGTCTGGCCCTCGATATCGTTAACGGCAAGGTCCCGGAGACCCTTAAGGATAAGCAGCTCTACTCGCTGGACCTGGGCTCCCTGGTGGCCGGTTCGCGCTACCGCGGTGACTTCGAGGAACGCCTGAAGAAGGTGCTCAAGGAGATTAACCAGCGCGGTGACATCATCCTCTTCATCGATGAGATCCACACCCTGGTCGGCGCCGGTGCCGCCGAGGGCGCTATCGATGCCGCTTCGCTGTTGAAGCCGAAGCTGGCTCGCGGCGAACTGCAGACTATTGGTGCCACCACCTTGGATGAGTACCGCAAGCACATTGAGAAGGATGCTGCTCTCGAGCGCCGCTTCCAGCCGGTCAAGGTGGACGAGCCTTCTCTCGATGACACCATCCTCATCCTCAAGGGTCTGCGCGATAAGTACGAGGCACATCACCGTGTCTCCTACACCGATGAGGCGCTGAAGGCAGCGGCCTCCCTGTCTGACCGCTACATCAATGACCGCTTCCTGCCGGATAAGGCTGTCGACCTCCTCGATGAGGCCGGCGCCCGCATGCGTATTAAGCGCATGACCGCTCCGGAAGGTCTGCGTGAAGTCGATGACCGCATCGCCGAGGTCCGCAAGGAAAAGGAAGCGGCGATTGACGCGCAGGACTTTGAAAAGGCCGCTGGTTTGCGCGATAAGGAGCGCAAGCTCGGTGAAGAGCGTGCGGAGAAGGAGAAGCAGTGGCGCTCCGGTGACTTGGAGGAAATCGCCGAGGTTGGTGAGGAGCAGATCGCAGAGGTCCTCGCTCACTGGACCGGTATTCCGGTTCTCAAGCTTACTGAGAAGGAATCCAACCGCCTCCTCAACATGGAAGAGGAGCTGCACAAGCGCATCATTGGCCAGGACGATGCCGTCAAGGCCGTCTCCCGAGCCATCCGCCGCACCCGTGCTGGCCTGAAGGACCCGCGTCGTCCTTCTGGTTCCTTCATCTTCGCTGGCCCGTCCGGTGTGGGTAAGACGGAGCTGTCGAAGTCCTTGGCTAACTTCCTCTTCGGTTCGGATGATGACCTCATCCAGATCGATATGGGTGAGTTCCACGATCGCTTCACCGCGTCCCGCCTCTTCGGTGCCCCTCCGGGTTACGTTGGTTACGAAGAGGGCGGCCAGCTGACCGAGAAGGTTCGCCGTAAGCCTTTCTCCGTGGTGCTCTTCGATGAGATCGAGAAGGCCCACAAGGAGATCTACAACACCCTTCTGCAGGTGTTGGAGGATGGCCGCCTGACCGATGGTCAGGGCCGCGTGGTGGACTTCAAGAACACGGTGCTCATTTTCACCTCCAACCTGGGTACCCAGGACATCTCGAAGGCCGTGGGACTGGGCTTCACCGGCTCTTCGGAGAATGACGCCGATGCGCAGTACGAGCGCATGAAGAACAAGGTCAACGACGAGCTGAAGAAGCACTTCCGCCCCGAGTTCCTGAACCGTATTGATGAGATTGTGGTCTTCCACCAGCTCACGCAGGAGCAGATCGTCGAAATGGTCGAGCTGCTCATCGCCCGCGTGGAGAAGCAGCTTGCCGAGCGTGACATGGGCATCGAGCTCACCCAGAAGGCCAAGGATCTGTTGGCCAAGCGTGGCTTCGATCCAGTCTTGGGTGCTCGCCCGTTGCGCCGCACCATCCAGCGCGAGATTGAGGATCAGCTCTCCGAGAAGATCCTCTTTGGCGAAATCGGCGCCGGTGAAATCATCACCGTGGACGTTGAAGGCTGGGACGGCGAGTCCAAGGACAACTCTTCTGCCACCTTCACCTTCACCCCGCGTCCGCGCCCTCTGCCGGAGGACACCTTCGACAAGGATCTCGAGGAGACCGCCGTGCGTGAGGCCGATGAGGAACTGGCCACCGAAATCGACGCCGAAACTCACGGCCCAGACTCCGATGGCCCCGACACTGTCACCCCGGACGTCCTCGACGAGTCAGGTAGCGACTCCGCTGAGGAATCCCACAACGATGATGGTGATGACGGCAACCCGCCGCCGGCAGGTGCCGGTGCTGGCCAGCCGCTCTAAGCACTGACTCGGGACCCACACTGGGTCCATAAGGAATAGCCCCGAACCGCATGTGAACTTCGTGCGGATCGGGGCTTTCTTTGTGTGACCGGTGGGTGGGCTATCCCACCGACTAATAAAAAGGAATCAGCACACGGTCTCGTGGGATTCGTGCTCCGGGTGTTCGATCTGGATGGTGGAGTGCTCGATGCCGTGTTCACGCAGAGCCTGCTGGGCGGCATCCAACAGTGGGCCGGTGTCGACGGTGCCGTCGCGCACGATGTGCACGGTCGTGAGCACGTTTACACCATCCAGGCTCCACAGGTGCAGGTCATGGATATCGGCAACGCCCTCGACCTGCCGCAGCGCGGGCTCGATCACGCTGGCGTCGAAGCCCGCCGGAACCTGCTCGAGCAGCACGCTCGCCGACAACCGCATGAGCTGCCAGGCGCGCGGCAGCACCATCGCCGCGATCACGAGGGAGGCGATCACGTCCGCCGCCACAAACCCCGTGGTCAGCACCACGATGCCCGCCACAATCACGGCGACCGAGCCGAGCAAATCCACCAGCACGTGCAAGAACGCGCCCTCCACGTTAATTGAGGATTCGCGGTGCCGGTGGAGCACCCACGCCGACAGTGCATTCGCCACGAGACCGATGCCCGCGATGATCAGCATTGCCTCGCCCTGCACCTCGGCCGGGTTCTGTAGGCGGCGCACCGCTTCGACGACAATCCACACCGAGATCGCCAGCACCATCACCGCATTTGCCAGCGCCGCAAGCACCTCCACTCGCCGGTAGCCGTATGTGGCCTGGGCTGATGCTTGTCGACGCCCAATCAACACCGCAATCACCGCAATGATGAGCCCGGCGGCGTCGGAAAGCATGTGCATCGCATCGGCCATCAGCGCCATTGAGCCCGCCAACCAGCCGCCGATCAGCTCCGCGAAGAAGACGGTGCCGGTAATGCTCAGCGCTATGAGGAGTGCGCGTAGCGGTGTGCCGGAGTGATCGTGGTCGTGGTGCTCGTGTGCCATGCACTCAGCTTATCACCACCGACTCTTATTGACAATAAAATGAAAACAGAAGGCGGCGGGTAGAAGTGCGCGTTCTAGCTCTACTTGGCCACGCCGAGGTCTACCAGAGCTTTCTTTGCCACCTCAGGGTCATTATTTTTGATCATGTACTCAACGATTCCCTTATCATCTGGGAGGATTTCCTGAACAGTGATGAGGGACTCGACTCGCTGTGCTTTGAATGTGGAGCCACGCGTTGATTCTGCCGGAATCTCAATGCCGTCTAGGACGGGCTTGCCGTCACGAACGGCGGCGGTGGCGGCAGGGTCATCGGTGAAGACCACGTAACCAACCTCAGGTGCTTTCGTCGTATCCACGGAGCAGTTGGTGCCCATTGCTTCTGGGGCAGGGGAGTTATCCGCGCCGTAGTAGCTGAACACCACTTCATAATCCGTGCAAGCCTCCACGAAGTCAGTAATCGGCTCGGGTGCTTGGTCAGCAGGGGTGAGGCCACTTTGAGTGTCGCCAGTGGTTGCTCCACCGGTCGCGCCGGTAGCGCCACCGTTGGAAGCCCCAGAATCGGCAGGTGCCTCAGCGGCCGGTTGTTCGGGAGCAGCCGAATCCTCTGATTTATCACCAAAGAGCGCGTCTTTAAGTGCAACGTAGCCAATCGCTACCACCACGATGACCGCGATCACGAGCGGGAGGAGCAACAGCTGCTTCTTAACGCTGAGACCCTGCTTTGAGTCATTGGAGTGGGTGCCTGTGGTTCCCGCGGTGGGGTTCGACGAGGGTGAGGCGGTGCCCGAGGCGCTCTTCGGAGACGTGCCGGCGTCTAGTGGTGAGCCGTGCTTGATGAAATGGCGATAGCCATTATCCGCAATTATCTGGCCTGCTTCGATGTGTGAGGTGTCTTCTGCCCCGTTAAAGTGGTCGGGCGAACCCGGGTATGCAAGTCTGCTCATTATTCAGTCCACCACCGTGAATCAATGTCGGAATACAGGGAGTGCATCGACGCAACGCGCTCTTCCACGCTGTTGCGATTGAGACGGTGCTTGTTTTCTTTCCATCGCTTAAAAAGTTCTTCCGAAGACACCGCGCGCGAGGCCTCCGTTCGTGCCTCCCGGCCTGCGGTCAGGGCCCACTGGGTGGCAAACTGCACGCGACGCGCGGCCTTCTCCGTGAACCCGCTCCACACTTTGTAGGTGCTGTAGAGCTGAGCCACGACGGTCCAGCCACCCTTGTAGGGCAGAACTGTGACGTTGCCGAGGCTGTCCAGTTCAAGGAACTCAAAATGAGATGGATCCTTCTTATCGGCGGTCACGAGGATCCTACGGTTGGTGACAAACGCGGCACCATCCACCCCGCTTGCTTTCGTGGGGGCGGCTTCCAAGACAATCTCGTCGACACCAAGGCCTTCCACAACGGCTGCGGCGGCAGTGTGCACAATCTCGGAATCACCAGCACGTTTAAGCGCGGCGCCGAGATCTGGCCGGTCTGTCAATGCAATTTGGGGTCCTGTCATGCACACGAGACTAACAACACATCAAAAATGATGACTGTGTGTGCTGCGATATGGCGTCCGTCACTCCCCAACATAGGGGTGACGGAGGGGGCGCCACGGATCCACGTTGGGAACCTCGGTACTTTGTGAAGATATGAGCTCAACGTTCACGCCAGCAAAGTTTGATGATACTTGGATCTACCGCCTTACAAAGTTCCCGTGGCCGGAACCGGCGCCGAGCAAAGATGAAGTGCGCCGCCACTCTTGGGGAATGATATACAAGAGCAATAAGGCGTTTGCGACTCCGCTAGGGGTTGAGGACATCAATGCAAGGACGGCCAAGTACTACAAAGCATCTCTCGAGCAAAACTGGGGGGTCACTGGTGCACAGGAAGCGCACCAGGCTATTGACGTGTTGCTCGAAGGCAGTCAGCACGTGGAAAATGACTTTATTTTACCGCTCGCATACGCCGTGAAGGACGTCCCCGAGCGCGAGCTAGATGCGGAAGTGGAGGAAAAGGTCGAGTTCCTTAAAGACTTCTTTGTTGCCCAAGGCGCGGATCCGCGTCGTGGAGAACATAAGTTCCGCTACCTCGTAAGGATGTTGCGTTCGGAGGGCTTTGCCAAAGCAGCAGCTCCGGCATTGCCCGCCACGACTCGCGCATGGGACATAATCCGAATTCACAACGTTGGTGGTCCGGCAACGGAGCTGGGTTGGATCTCTCCAGAAGAGTTCCTTCAGATTTCAGATAAGGCCGTGGCGGCCCTGCAGCGCTACTTCGTGTCGTGGGCTGACGTAGCCGCAAGCTTCTGGTGGGGTCGAATGATCTGGGCAAGTGACGGTGAGCCCGACGTCGCCGCTGCGATGAAGGATCAATCGCAACGGCTCACCGAGTTGCTCGCACACAGTGATTCGCCTTGGGTACGCGTGCCCCTGCATGACATCGAGGCAGAGGAGCCATTTTCATCCCTGGACGGTCTGCACTAGGGCTTAGGGAGCCTGGCAGTTGGTGGGCGCCGCCGATGCCACTGCGGGTGCCAGTGCGGTAGCCGCGAGCGCGAGGGCCGCCACGAGTGCGCGAGGAGAGATCAGATTCGTGCCGTAAGGGTAATCGCTCTGTCGCCGGTGCGCAGCGGCTTCGCTGCGCTAAGCTAGCGCGCATGGGAATCTATTTTCGCAAGCGCAAGAAGACCGGAAAGAATAGCTGGATTAACGTTTCCGGTTCCGGTGCGTCGATGTCGACGAAGGTCGGCCCCGTGACCTTTAACTCCCGCGGCGGCATGTGGGTCAACCTGCCCGGCGGACTGAATTTCCGGGGACGCTGGCGCTAATGACTTCTCACCCCAACAGCGACTATGTCCGCATGGGGTACGAGGCGGACGTCGTCCTGCGCCTAGGCATGATGCTCATGGGCGCGGGAACGTCCGGCTACCGCGTGCTGCGCGGCATGAAACGTGCCGCCCGCGCGCTCGGCTTTGATCGGCTCGACGCCAACGTTGGCGTCACCCAGATAACGTGCACGTTTCACCGCGGCCGCGAGTTTCGCACCGTGGTGGCCCAGCAGCATTCGCCGGCAGTTGACGCCTCCCGCATTGAGGCGCTGGAGGACCTTACCCACCACAAGCTGTACGCGGGCATTACGGCCGAAGATCTTACAGAGATGCTTGATTCCATCGAGTCGACGGTGGTCAAGCGGTGGAACCGCTGGCTCCTAGCCGCGGCGGCGTCCATTGCGTGCGCCTCTTTTGCGGTCCTGAACTTCTTCACACCGCTTGCGATTCTGCTGGTGGCCCTCGCCGCTTTTTGTGGTCAGCTCACCCGCGCGGTCCTACACGGCAAGCACGTTCATCAGCTGGGCTGCATCGTGGCGGCCGGAACGGTGGCTAGCCTCGTGTACTTCTTCACCACCGAGGCCGTAGCCGCCGCCGGGGTGGCGGACCCGTCAGAGTTTTCCTCGGGCTATGTGGCCGCCGTACTTTTCCTCATTCCCGGCTTCCCGTTGTTCTCCGCGCTCATTGACCTCGCGCGCTTCGACTTCGAGGCTGGGCTATCCCGACTAACCTACGCACTGACAGTGATCACCGCCGCCACCTTTACCGTGGCGTTGATCAGCTGGACCACGGAGCTGACCCCGGAACCGGGAATCCCGGACTATGCGCCCGTGTGGTACCTCGCCGCCGCGGCGGCCAGCTTCCTGGGCATTTCCGGATTCGCGTTCCTTTTTAACTCCTCGCGCCGGATGGTGCTCGTGGCGGCCGCGGTGGGAACGGTGGCCAACCTCGTACGCCTGCTCCTCATCGCGGTCGGGGCCACGGTCTACGTCGGCGCTTTCGCCGGCGGTCTCATCGTCGGGCTCTTGGGCGCGGTGGCCTCCACACGCGCACACCTGCCGCGCATCACCACGACGGTGCCGGCGTCCGTCATCATGATCCCGGGCACCTCCATGTTCCGCACCGTCTATCACCTCAACGTGGGCAACATGGACCAAGCGTTGAGCAACTTCGCCACCGCCTCGATGGCCGTGGCGGCCATCGGTTGCGGGCTTATCCTCGCCCGCTTGTTGACCGACCGCGATTGGACCTTCGGCCACCTCATCGACTTCTCACACGTGCCTAGTGCGGCAGGTGGAACAAACCCTCGTCGTTGACATCCATCAACCCGTCCTTGAGCAGCGAGGCCTGCGCCCGCGAGCGCTGCGCCGCGTCCGGCCATACCGCATCAAGGTCGGCCTGGGTAACTGGGTGGGGCGAGCCGCGCAGGACGTCGAGAAGCAGCCCCCGCACCTGTCGGTCCGTGCCGGTGAACTTTTGCACGCGTTTCTTAGCCCGCGCGGTCTCCTCCGCACTAGGTTCTGGGCAGCCCGCGAGCTGCCAGGCGCACGAGGCCTTAATAGGGCAGGCGGCACAGTCCGGGTTCTTGGCCGTGCACACCAAGGCACCGAGTTCCATGAGAGCGGCCGAAAAACGCGGGCCGTTCTCTTCCGGAAGCAAGGCTTCTACCTGTGCTAATTCGCGTTTCGCGGGCGTCGGGGCGAGGAAGCGCCCCTCCTCGGCGCGGGCGTAGATGCGGCGGACGTTGGTATCCACCACCGGAACGTTGTGGCCAAAATGGAAACAGGCCACCGCACGGGCGGTGTACTCACCAATTCCCGGCAACGCCAAGAGCTTGTCGACGTCTCCCGGGACCTCCCCCTCACCAATCTTCTTCGCGCACTCCCATAAGCGCAGTGCGCGGCGCGGGTAGCCCAGCTTGCCCCACGCGCGCAGGACATCCGCCTTGGAGGCCGCCGCAAGGTCCTGTGGGGTAGGCCAGCGGCGCATCCACTCCTCCCACTGCGGGGCTACGCGTGCGACGGGGGTTTGTTGGCTCATGACCTCGCTTAAGAGCACACCCCACGCCGAGGTACCCGGCCGGCGCCACGGCAGGGGGCGCTCATGAGCATCGAACCATTCCACGACAGCTTGGGTATCCATAGGCACCTCAGTGTAGGGCGGCGGGGTCTAGACTAAGAAACATGCCTTTAGTAGATGTCCCTCAAGACCCGCAGAAGGTGTGGGAAGCCCTCCAGGAAGGTAACCACCGACTGGTGACGGGTAACCTCATCGACGTAAATCAAGACGCGAAGCTGCGCGCTGGCCTGACCCAAGGCCAGGACCCGCGCGTGATCGTGCTGGCCTGTTCCGATTCCCGCGCGCCCATTGAGCACGTGTTCAACATTGGTTTCGGCGATGCCTTCGTCATCCGCACCGCCGGTCACATCCTGGACAGCGCGGTGATGGCCTCGCTGGACTACGCCCTGGAAAACCTCAAGGCCAACCTGCTCGTGGTCATGGGCCATCAGTCCTGCGGCGCGGTGGGTGCAGCCTCAGACTTCCTGGCGGGCGGCGATCTGCCGACGGGCCTGCAGCGTCCGATCATTGAGCGCGTGGCTGCCGCCTCGATGGTGGCCAAGCGCGATGGCCGTGAGGAGCGGGCCGATTTCGAACGCGAGAATACCGCACAGACGGTGTCCCAGATCATTTCTGACGTGCCGGCTGCGCGCCAGCTTCTCGACGCCGGCACGCTCGGCATCGTCGGCCTGCGCTACCTCCTGGAGGATTCCAGCGTGGAGACCGTCGTCCTACACGGCGTTGAATAACCCGTGTGCTCACCCGGTTCCTCGGGTGAGCACATAGAAGCCGCTGCTCAAGACACGCGGCCCCGGGCTGGCCCGGGTTGGGCTCTAGTCCCCTTAAACTAAGAGCTGTGACTGAGCCATCCCGTACCCCGAAGCAGCTGCCGCGAGAGATCTATGTTCGCCGTCGCGTTGCTGCGCTCGTGGCGATCTTGGTACTCGTGATCGTTCTTATTTGGGCTGCCACCGCGCTCTTTAGCGGTTCGGAGGAACCGGGAGCGGAATCACAGCAAGCAGCGGCTTCGGATACCTTGGCCCCGTCGGAGGAAGCAACCTCGGCGGTGGAGACAACCGAGTCCACTGCGGCCGAGGGCTCCGCTGAAGCCTCGGAATCGGCTGAGCCGAAGGAAGGTGAGCAGGACAAGGAAGCGCCATCCTCTGAGGCGAAGCCCGACGAGTTGACCGTTGATCCCACCAAGACGACGTGTTCCCTCCAAGACCTCAAGGTGCTGGCCAAGACCAACGAGGACAGTGTTCCAGCCGATAAGATGCCGACCTTCTACTTGGAGGTCTTTAACCCGACAACGGCAGATTGCTCCATTGATCTGGATGAGGAACAGCTGCGCTTCGAGGTCTACAAGATGGGCTCTAACGAGCGCGTGTGGGCCGATACCGATTGCTATGCCTCGGTGGAAACCGGCAAGCAAACCTTCAAATCCGGTGAGACTCGCTACTTCCAGGCGGATTGGTCCCGTAAGCGCTCCGAGCCGGGCAAGTGCACCGACCGCGAGGACGCTGAGCCGGGTGCTTATTTCTTGCACTCCGTCATCGGTGAGAACTACTCCCCGGCGCTCCCGTTTAATCTGCTTTAAGAGCAGCAATTGCTTCGCTTAGCGTTGCTGCTTGACGCACCTGCATGCTGCCGCTGACCTCCACCTTTCCGGGCGGGACTAGGGCATGGCGGTAACCCAAGCGGGCGGCTTCCGCCAAGCGACGGTCTAGGTTGGGCACGCGGCGCACCTCTCCGGCGAGGCCAACCTCCCCGATGACCACGGTCTTCGGCGGCAAGGGCCGCTCGTGCAGGGAAGACCACGTGGCAAGGGCTACGGCAAGGTCCGTTGCCGGCTCCTGAATTTTCATTCCACCCACCGTGGCCACATAGGCATCCTTGTCGTTAGTGCGTTCGCCCGCGCGGGCCTGGAGCACTGCGAGCACCATGGGAACGCGGTTGGCATCAAGCCCCGTCACCACGCGCCGCGGGTTCTTCGCCACAGGATCCACGGTGAGTGCCTGGACCTCAGCCAGAATGGGGCGCACACCATCCATGGCGACGGTCACCGCCGAGCCATCCGGGGTGCTGTCGCGGTGGGAGAGGAAGAGGCCAGAAGGATCCGCGACCTCCCGGATTCCGGACGCGGTCTGCTCGAAGCACCCCATCTCATCGGTAGCACCAAAACGGTTCTTCAGGCCCCGGAGAAGGCGCAGAGAGGATTGACGGTCACCTTCAAAATTCAGGACGACGTCCACGAGGTGCTCAAGCACGCGCGGTCCGGCAACGTTGCCGTCTTTGGTTACGTGCCCGACGAGGAGGATGGGGATGCCGGTGGTTTTGGCCAGCGTGGTCAGGGCAGCGGTCACCGCGCGCGACTGGGCCACGCCGCCAGCCACGCCTTCGACTCCGGCGGCGTGCATGGTTTGGACGGAGTCCACGATGAGCAGGCTGGGTTTGAGCTGCTCCACGTGCCCAAAGACGACGTCGAGATTCGACTCAGCCGCAAGGTAGAGCGTCTCGTGCAAAGCTCCGGTGCGCTCAGCGCGGGCGCGGACCTGACCGGCGGATTCTTCCGCGGTGGCATACAGTGCAGTGCGCCCTAGCTGCGCCCAGCGGGAAGCAACCTCGAGCAAGAGAGTGGATTTGCCGACTCCCGGTTCACCCGCCATGAGCACCACCGACCCGGGGACGATGCCGCGGCCCAAGACTCGGTCAAGTTCCCCAATGCCGGTAGTGATGGCCTTCGTTGCTGACACACCCACCTTGGTTATCGGTACTGCCGGGCTCGTCGGCGTTAGGCCTGTGGGACGGCGCCCAGACACCGCAGCCTGGGCAGCAGTACCGCTCTCAGCCGCCGCGGTTTCCTGTAGCGTTCCCCATGATCCGCACTCGGGGCAGCGGCCAAGCCACTTGGGGGAGACGAAGCCACACTCAGAACACGTGTGGACGGGACGAACCTTTTTTGCCATGCTCCTCACTCTAGTAAGCCGCGTGGACATCGATGTCAGCCTGCACGACAGTGCAGGCCATGTGCCGCAGGACGGCTCTTTTCTTCTCTCTCTTAACGCTATGCAAAAACGAAAAAGAAACCGCCCCAGCTGCCAAAGTTTTCCCGAATCTTTAAATCACGGGCTACAACTTTGGCAGCTGGGGCGGTTTATCTATGAAGAAAAGGCTTATTTGTTCTCGGCGTAGCCCTCGGTGGACTGCGGGTCGCGGTCATAGTTACCGGACTGCAGCGGGGAGGCAGACACGGTGGCATCAACCTCGATGGTGCCGGTGTTGAAGGTGAAGGTCACCGGGCGGGAGCCACCAAAGGCGTAGTCCTCATTCTCCAGGGAGGTGGTCACGTAGGTGATCTTCTCATCCTTGCCGTCCTTGGGGAGGCGGTCCAGGTTCTCCTGGGAATCGGCGTAGAGAGCATGATCGCGCGGAAGCGGCTCGACGCCCTCCAGGGGCACATCCTGGCCGTCAACGCTGACGGACTCGAGGGTAACGTCATCGACCTTGTAGCCCTGGTTCACGGCAACGAACTTCAGGGAGGTCTCACCGGTGTCCGGCTCAACCTGAATGGTGACGTCACGTACGGCCACCTTGCCATCTTCGGAGCTTGCGGATGCACCGTCGACAGCAATCACCTTTTCCGCGGTCTGCGCAACATGACCGGCCGAGCAGGACGCCAAGGCCAGCGCGGAGAGGGCGGTAACTGACATGATGGCACCGCAGCGAGCGGCGGACTTCAGGGACTGCACTGTGAGTGTCCTCCATTGAATTGCGATCACAAAGCTTATCAACGCTTTAGCCTAGTACCTCCGGGGGGAAAGCACACAGTTTCCGCTAAACCCCTTGGGTAGACCGGGGGTAGCCGGGCTTTATATCAGCCGCCATAGTGGTGTAGTGCAGCCAGTGCGCAGCGCCCGGGCGGGGCAGCAGGGGTAGAAAGCAGCGTGCTAGAATAGACTCCCTGTATATGCGGCCCACCGAGAGCACGCCGAGCGCACACGATGGGCATCGTCTCAAAGGCTTCACAAGGAGTGGCAATGGAATTTAAGGTCGGAGAGGTCGTCGTCTACCCCCACCACGGCGCCGCCAAGATTACGGCGATTGAAACGCGGGAGATGGGCGGCGAGGAGCTCGAATACCTCGTTCTCCAAATCAACCAGTCCGACCTGGTGGTGCGTGTCCCTTCCAAGAACGTTGAGATGGTGGGCGTGCGCGACGTTGTGGGCAAGGAAGGACTCGAGAAGGTTTTCTCTGTTCTGCGCGAAGTAGACGTCGAGGAAGCCGGCAACTGGTCCCGCCGCTACAAGGCGAACCAAGAGCGCCTCGCCTCCGGTGATATCAACAAGGTGGCAGAGGTCGTGCGTGACTTGTGGCGCCGCGATCAGGACCGCGGCCTGTCCGCTGGTGAGAAGCGCATGCTGGCTAAGGCCCGTCAGATCTTGGTGGGCGAGCTTTCCCTGGCTAAGCCGGTTGATGAGAAGAAGGCTGACACCATGATGGAGGAGATTAACGCCACCATCGAGCGCCACCGCGCCGCTGGCCTGGTGGAGGACAAGTCCATTACCACCGACATTGACAATGACGTCGATCTCGATGACCTCTCCTTCGACGACGAAGACTAATCAACGCTCCACCGCCCGCGTCATTGCTCTCGTCGCGGCTGCCGGTCAGGGAACGCGCCTCGGGGCCGAAGTCCCGAAGGCCTACGTGGAGCTGCGCGGGCGCACCTTGCTGGAGCGTTCTGTCCGGGCCATGATCACCTCAGAATTCGTCGATGAGATCATCGTTCTGGTCAGTCCCGCGATGGAGGGCTACGCCGCCAGTATCCTCGACCGCATCGATTCTGATGTTCCCGTACGTATCGTCCACGGTGGGGGTGAGCGCGCCGATTCCGTCTGGGCGGGCTTGCAGGCCATCCCGGATGAAGATGCCGTGGTGCTGATCCACGACGCCGCCCGAGCATTGACGCCGCCGGGGATGATCGCGCGCGTCGCCAAGCGCGTGCTCGACGGTGCCACCGCAGTTATCCCGGTCCTTCCCGTGGCAGACACCATCAAAGAAGTCGAGGGGACCGCGGTGCTGTCTACACCGGACCGTTCCCGTCTGCGCGCTGTGCAGACGCCGCAGGGTTTTAGCCTGGCTGCGCTGCGCCGCGCCAACCTAGACTATTGGGCGCAGGACCCCGACTTCGTCGCCACGGACGACGCCAGCCTCATGGAATGGCATGGTGAGCGCGTGGAGACCGTGCAGGGAGATACCTTCGCGTTTAAAATCACCACCCCCATCGACCTCGTCCTGGCGAAAGCCGTGACGGATGAGGTCGAACCGACCATCTTCGAGGTGCCTAGTGACTAACCCCATCATCCCCCGCGTGGGAATCGCTACCGATGCCCACCAGATCGAGCCCGGAAAACCCTGCTGGATCGCAGGTCTGCTTTTTGAAGGCGTCGATGGCTGCGAGGGCCATTCCGATGGGGACGTGGTGAGCCACGCGCTTGTCGACGCTTTGCTCTCCGCCTCCAACCTCGGCGACCTCGGCTCCTTCGTCGGCGTGGGCCGGCCGGAGTACGACGGGGTTTCCGGCGCCCAGTTGCTGCGCGAGTGCCGCGAGCTGCTAGAAAAAGAAGGCTTCATCATTGGCAACGCTGCCGCACAATTGGTTGGCCAGAGCCCCAAGATGGGCCCGCGGAGGAAGGAAGCCGAGGCCGTGCTGAGCGACATCCTCGGCGCCCCAGTATCCGTTTCGGCCACGACGACGGATCACCTTGGCTTCACCGGGCGCAAGGAGGGCCGCGCTGCCGTGGCTACGGCTGTAGTCTGGCGCGCCTAAGGAGTCCTGAACTTGCCGGCTGGATGAGTCAATTAGACTAGGCCAGGTGAGTACTTTGCGCATTTTTGATACCGCCACCCGCAGCCAACGTGAGTTCGAGCCGGTTCGTCCCGGGCACGCGTCGATCTACCTGTGTGGTGCCACCCCGCAGTCCCAGCCACACATCGGCCACCTGCGCTCCGGCGTGGCCTTCGACATTCTGCGCCGCTGGCTTATCGCACAAGGCTATGACGTGGCACTCGTGCGCAACGTGACTGATATCGATGACAAGATCCTCACCAAGGCCGCTGAGAATAATCGCCCCTGGTGGGAGTGGGTATCCACCTACGAGCGTGAGTTCACCAAGGCCTATAACACCCTGGGCGTTCTGCCCCCTTCCGTGGAGCCGCGCGCGACGGGCTTTGTCACCCAGATGGTGGAGTACATGCAGCGGCTTATCGACGCCGGCTTTGCTTATGCCGTGCCTGGCGAAGACGGTGCTGGTTCCGTCTACTTTGACGTCGCGGCGTGGAATGCCACGGAAGGCTCGGACTACGGAGCGTTGTCTGGCAACCGTGTCGAGGAGATGGAACAGGGCGAAACAGACAACGCTGGCAAGCGCAGTCCCCAGGACTTCGCGCTGTGGAAGGCGGCTAAACCAGGTGAGCCGTCCTGGCCCACCCCGTGGGGCCGTGGCCGGCCGGGCTGGCACTTGGAGTGCTCGGCCATGTCCACCTACTACCTAGGCGGCGAATTCGATATCCACTGCGGTGGCTTGGATCTGCAGTTCCCGCACCACGAAAATGAGATCGCACAATCCCATGCGGCGGGCGATAAGTTTGCCAACTACTGGATGCACAACCACTGGGTCACCATGGCCGGTGAGAAGATGTCGAAGTCCTTGGGTAACGTGCTCTCCATTGCCAACATGCTGGAGATCGTCCGCCCGGTGGAGCTGCGCTACTACCTGGGCTCTGCGCATTACCGTTCGGTCCTCGAATACTCCGAGGCAGCGCTGACCGAAGCTGCGGCTGGCTACCGCCGCATCGAGGACTTCGTGGGCAAGTTCGAAAACGTAGAGAAGGGCGAGTGGACTCCGGCCTTCGAAGAGGCGATGAATGATGACATCGCTGTGCCGAAGGCGCTGGCGGAAATTCACACCACCGTGCGCGCGGGCAATAAGGCGCTCAGTGAAGGCAACCGTGAAGAGGCCGAGCGCCTCGCTGGGGCGGTGCGCGCCATGGCCGCGGTTCTTGGCTTTGATCCACTTGATGAACAGTGGAAAGATAGTGGCGAAGAAAGCGGCGCTGATGCGGCCCTGGACGTGCTCGTCCGTGCCGAACTGGAGCGTCGCACCACCGCCCGCGCAGAAAAGGATTGGGCTACTGCGGACGCCGTGCGCGACCGCCTTGCAGCCGCGGGTATTACCATCACCGACACCGCCGACGGCCCCACCTGGTCCTTGGCGGATTAACCGTCCTTGGCAAAGGCCAAGGACAGCACAGAAGTCGAGGACAACAAAGGAGAAGAATTATGGCACGTACCCATGGCCGCGGCGGCGCGGGCGCCCGCAAGTCCAATAAGAAGGGGGCTACGAAGGGCTCTGGTGGTCAGCGTCGCAAGGGCCTGGCCGGCAAGGGCCCTACGCCCAAGGCGGAGGACCGCGTCTACCACGCCAAGCACAAGGCGAAGCTGGAACGCGAGCGCCGCAATTCGGGCCGCCACCAGAAGGAGACCGCGGAGATGGTCGTTGGCCGCAACCCGGTCATCGAGTGCCTGCACGCCAAGGTGCCTGCTACCTCCCTCTACATCGTGCAGGGCACGCGTAATGATGCCCGCCTGTCGGAGGCAGTGGCCATGTGCAATACCCGCAACATCCCGATTCTTGAGGTCCAGCGCCACGAGATGGATCGCATGACCGGCAACGGCATGCACCAGGGCATTGGCCTGCAGATTCCGCCGTACAAGTATGCCGACGTTCATGACCTGATGGATCGGGCCCGCGATGCTCAGGAACCGGGTATGTTCGTCATCCTCGATAACATCACCGACCCGCGCAATCTCGGCGCAGTCATCCGCTCCGTCGCGGCCTTCGGCGGCCATGGTGTCATCATCCCAGAGCGTCGCTCCGCCTCCGTCACCGCGGTGGCCTGGCGTACCTCCGCCGGCACCGCCGCGCGCTTGCCGGTGGCTCGCGTGACCAACGTGACCCGCACGGTCCAGGACTTCCAGAAGGCCGGCTACCAGGTTGTTGGCCTGGATGCGGGAGGCGAGCACACCCTCGATACTTACAACGGTGGCACCGACCCCGTTGTCATCGTCATCGGCTCTGAGGGCAAAGGCATTTCGCGCCTCGTCCGCGAGAACTGCGATGCCATCATGTCCATCCCCATGACCGACTGGGTTGAATCCCTCAACGCCTCCGTGGCGGCAGGTGCGGTGCTTTCCGAGTTCGCCCGCCAGCGTCGCGCGGCCCAGAAGTAGGCTCACGCTTTCGTCGCCATGTTCCTCACGAGTGTGCGTCCCGCCCCGGAGCTTATTGGGGAGGGACTGCCCGGCGTGCCGGAACACATGCGCCGCCTGGGCGTGCTCATCGCAGCGCTGCCCGGCGGCGCCTTGCGTTTGCCTACGCCCGTGACCGTCGTCGTGGGGGATAACGGCGCCGGAAAATCCACGCTGCTCGAGGCCATCGCCGTGGGGCTTGGCGTCAATCCCGAGGGCGGCTCGCGCCACGCCCGGTTTGCCACCGGCGACGAGGACTATCCCGAGTGGCTCATCTGCTCGCGGGCGCACAACCCGCGCGACGTGTACTTCTTGCGCGGCGAGACCTTCCTCAACTTGAGCGAGTATCACCACCAGATCCACAGCCCGGAGAATCCCGATCCGCTCAGTGACCTGCCGTTTCTCAGCCACGGCCAGGGTCTGCTCGCCCTCGTCGAGAGACGCTTCCATTCTGACGGAATGATCATTCTCGACGAGCCGGAAGACGGCTTGTCCTATCCCCGGCAGGTCGAGGTTGTCACGCAGCTCGAGCGCCTCGCCGCCCAGGGCGCGCAGGTCATCCTCGCGACGCACTCGCCAGTCTTCCTCAGCATGCAAGGCGCGACCGTCTACGCGTTCGGCGACAAGGGGATTGCGCCCGTCGCTCCCGAAGCGACGGAAGCTGTCCACGCCGCGCGCGAGTTCCTTGCCGATCCATTGGGGACCGCCGCGTTTCTTATTGGGGAGGGCGAATGAGAGACTTCTATGTCGACGCCTATGCCGCGCTGGACGGCGGCCACGGACCTGAGTGGGTGTCCTCCGTTCCTGGTTTCGTGGCGCTGCGACGCCAAGGACTGGACCTGCGTGCGCCGGTGACCGTGCTGACCGGGGACAACGGGGTAGGAAAGTCGACGCTCGCCGAGGGCATTGCCTTCGAGTACGGCTTTCCTGAGCGCGGTGGGATATGGGGTGTGCAGCGCTCCGCCGGTCCCATCAATCCCCTCCGGAGGTGGGCGAGCCTGCGGCTAGGTACCGCGCCCAAGGACGGCTACTTCCTGCGAGCGGAGGCGCACTACAACGTTGGTTCGACCGCGATGTCGCATGGCGAGTCCGTCATGGACGTCGTGCAGCGTTCCTTTGATGGGCGCGGGCTCTACATCCTCGACGAGCCGGAATCTGGGCTTTCGCTCGTGCGGCAGATGACGCTCATGGCGGAAATCCATCGCGCCGCGGAGGCGGGTGCGCAGTTCATCGTGGTGACGCACTCGCCGATTGTGGCAGCCATCCCCGGTGCGCGGATTGTTGAAATTACAGAAGATGGGTTCTTCCTTGAGCTGCGCGACGTGACACAGACGCTGGCGTTTCAGTCGTTGCGTGAGTTTCTCTACGCCTCCGGATGCTAGATTCAGGGCCGAGAAAGCTGGATGGCGATCTTTACTTCTTGGTTGCTGGCCAGTACTTCACATCTTGAACATTCAGATTGCGTGCGTGTGCCGAATACAAGGTTCTGGAGGATTGGGGTTCCACGGCTTAGAGACGAGGACGACTCGGTCCTTTGCCTGCCGTTTTCACCTTGTACAGATTCAGCTGCGGGTAACTTGAAGAATCTTCGCCAGCAAACCGTGACATCGAGAGTACATACATGCACAGACGTGTGCAACATCACGCTGAGACGTAATAATTCTCTAGATAACAACGGGTCGCAAGTGTGATTAGTCAGTACGCGAGAAAAGAAAACCTACGCGATGGAACGCGACCTCTATGCGATCGTCAACGACATTGCCGACCACTACAACAAGGTTCACTGAATGATGAACTGAAGGATCTTTTATCCCTTGTAGGCCTTTCATTGCACCACAGTGTTTCCTGCGAGCATGCTTCGCTCGGTATGAAATAGCGTCTAGGAATCGCCAAAGCACTGGTCGGTAATCCACAATTATTGCTTCTCGACGCTCACCTACGAACGGCCTCGACCCGAGGTTGGGGCTGAGTGGAGTGAGACACGATGGGGCGCACGTGCAGTCTAGAGCCCGAAGAATTCCTCCACGAGCTCGGCAGCGATGAAGGAATCCGTGTTTTTACCCAGGCGTGGGTCCAGCTCGTTGCCCGACGGGATGACGTGGCCCATGCCCTCGACGCTCACGAGCTCGACCGGCGCGCCGGTGGCGTCTGCCGGCTCCCAGCGGTCGACAACGGTGTCGGGGAAAAGGTGGGTGCGCTCTGGGCCGGCGGCATGGTTGAGCTCCGCGAAGCGTGCGGCGTTCTCCTGCGCGCCGGTGACGGCACCGCGGGTGCGCTTCGGGTCAATGCCCGCCGTTCCGCCCGTATAGGGCGCGAGCTGGTCGCCCGTGCCGTGGACGAACATGACCGGGGTGGGTTGGTACGCCGAGTCCGGATTGGTGGGCGCATGGTTGGCGCCGGCGCCGAGAGTGGAGGCGAAGACGCAGGCGGCATCGGCAAGCCCGGGGGCGTCGAAGAGCAAGCGGATAACCATCTGCCCGCCGTTGGAGAAGCCGCAGAGGAACACGCGGCCAATCTCCTGCTCCGCGCGCAGCTCGTCGAGGATGGCGCGCGTGAAGGCGACGTCATCGATGCCCAGCTCGCGCGCGGCGACGGGCAGGGTGGCGCGGGCATCGTTAAAGTGCTGTTCCACGCCGGTGGGGTAGACCGCAAGCATGCCGTGGCGGGTGGCGAGGTCATCGAACGTGCCGTTAGTGAAGCGGCGGATGACGTTCGCGGATTGCAGGGAGCCGTGGAAGAACAGGAGGAGGTCTCTCTGGCGCTCGACGTCATCATTCGGGCGGTACACGAGGTACGTGCGGGTGCGGTCTTGTAATTCGAGGCTACGGCGTTCCAAAGTCACGCATCTAGCCTAATCCTGATGCGCGCAGTGCTCATCGTGCGTCGAGGTGTGGTGTGTCTCGGCGTCGGCGCGATCGGTGGCGGCGCGGAAGTGTTCCTGGGAGGCGCGGCGGGCGGCGACGTCGTCGCGGACGGCCTTGCGGCTGCGAGCCCAGCCGATGCCGCGGCAGACCAGGTAAATAACAAAAGAGATGCTCGTGACGAAGACCGAGACGGGCAGGCCCGGCGCCAGGGAGAGGACCAGGCCGCCCACGGCGGAGACCTCCGCGAAGATGGTGGACCACATCACCGCGCGCAGTGGGGAGGAGGTAATCTGTACCGCCGCAGCACCCGGCGTGATGAGCAGCGCCATGACGAGCAGGGAACCGACAATCTGCACGGATTGCGCGGCCGTCAGGCCCACGAGGATGGCGAAACACACCGCTAGAGACTTCACCGGCACGCCGGCGGCTTGGGCCATGACGGGGTCCGCGGAAGCGAAAAGCAGGGGGCGCCAGAAGAACGCCACCACGGCGACGATGATGGCGGTGGTTGCGGCGAGCAGCCACACCGACGCGGAGGAGACACCGACGATCTGTCCCATCAGCAGCGTCATTGCGGTCTTGGCGTTGCCGGGGTAGAGGTGTAAGAAAAGCACCGAGAGACCCAGGCCGAAACTCATGACCACGCCGATAGCGCTGTCTTGTTGGCCTTTCAGTCCCAGCACCGCCAGGATGATGGCGGCCACGATAGCACCGGCAATCGCACCGAAGCCGATGTTGAGACCGAACAGCAACGCTGCGGCCGCGCCCATGAGCGCGAGCTCAGAGGTGGCGTGCACAGAGAAGGACATGTGGCGCAGGACGATAAGTGAGGTCATCACTCCGGAAAGGATTCCGAGCAGCGCGCAGGCGATGAGCGAGGATTGCACAAAATCAACGCCCAGCAGGTACTGGGTATCTTCGATGAATTTAGACAACGATGAGCCTCCCATCGACGTTGAGAACAGTCACGGAGGAGCCATACAGTTCCGAGAGGACCTCGGAGCGCATGACCTCATCGACTGAACCGAACGTGTGGCCATTGGGCGCGAGGTAGAGCACTTTATCCACCACGCCCAGCACCGGGTTTATGCCATGGGTAACGAAGAGTACGGAGGTGCCGCGCTCGTGGCGCCACGCATTGAGCTTCTCGACGGTCGCCTGCTGCCGCGCTGGATCCAAAGACAACAGCGGCTCGTCCGCGAGGATGAGCTCTGGGTCGTTGGCTAGGGCCTGGGCTTGGCGGATGAGCTGTTGCTGTCCACCGGAGAGCTGGCCCACGCGGCGGTCAGCGATGCCGGTGGCACCGACTTCGGCGAGGAGTTCGTCGACACGCCCCCGAGCAGGCCGTCGCTTCCGGAGCACGCCATGGGCGAGGGAGAGCGACACGAGATCCCGGGCGCGCAGGGGCAGGTCCTGGGGGAACATTCTTTGCTGTGGGATAAAGCCCACGCGGCAGTTGACGTCGACGCTGCCCGCGGTGAGCTGGCGGGTACCCAAGATTGTTCCCAGCAGCGTGGACTTGCCCACGCCGTTGGGGCCCAAAACGGCGATGAACTCGCCGCGATCTACGGCGAGGTTCATGTCCGACCACAGTGGTTCTACTGCGGCATCCTCGAAAGAAATGAGCACTTACACAGCCTCGAGTGCGTTGACGACTTCCTCGTAGTAGTCAAGGAAGTTGGTGTCTTCTGGTGGGGTTTCACCAATCTCTACCACCGGGATGTTCTTATCCTCGGCGGCGGCGCGGATGCGCTTGGTCATGTCAGTTTCGGTCTGCGGGTTGAAGATGAGCAGGTCGATCTTGTCCTGCTTGATGTCCTCGAGGAAGCGGGCCAGGTCGGCGGCGGTGGGCTCGCCCTCAGCGACGGTGGCCTTGCGGTAGCCCTCCGGGGTGGCGTCGGTGCTATCGGTGTACTTGAAGATGTAGTCCGCGATGGGCTCGGTCTGCGCGTAGTTGCGCTGCGGGAGCTTCTCGATGCGTGCCTTCAGTCCTTCCACACGTTCCACGAGTGGGTCGGCGGTCGCCTTGGCTTCTGGGTTGGCCTCGTTAACGAGCGTGGCGACCTCCGTCGCCACCTTCTCGATGGCGGCGGAGTCGTACCACACGTGCTCGTTGCCATCGATGTTGGTGACCTGCTCGGGGTGCTCGGCGGCAATCTTCTTGGCCTCGTCCATGGTCACGGTTTCGCCTTCGTGAGCGTGGTCATGGTCATGACCTTCTCCATGGTCATGGTCGTCATGACCATGCTCATCATGCGCGTGGTCGTGTTCCTCGCCATGCTCATGTTCTCCATGATCGTGATCGCCATGGTCATGCGCAGTAAGCGGCAGGGCGTGAATGATCTGGTCTTGGTTCTTGACGGCCTGGTAGAGCCAGGCGTCGTAGCCGCCGCCACCGGCGATGATGACGTCGGCCTCGTCGGCGCGGGCGATATCCGCGGCGGTGGGTTCGAAGTGGTGTGGGTCCACGCTGTTGCCGCTCACGATGGCGTGGACGTCGATATTGACGTCGGTCTGCGCGGTGTTGACGACCGCCTGGGCCACATCAGCCCAGATGGAGGTCGAGGCGACGACCTGAATGGTCTCCTTATCGGAACCGGCATCCGAGCCGCCATCGGCGTTATCGCCGCTGGAAGAACAGGCGCTCAGCGAGGCGGCGCCCAGGGTGGCTGCGAAGAGGAGAGCGGTGGGACGTCGGAAAGCACGGCGTGGGAGGGAAGTGGTCATGTCCCTATTTCTACGCTTTAGTGAAAATTGTTGTCAAATGATAATGAGTTGAAAACGGGTAACCTTACCGTCATGTCCAAACGCAGTACGACGCTGGCCTCCCTGGCCGCCGAACTCGGGGTTTCGCCCACCACGGTGTCCAACGCGTATAACCGCCCAGACCAGCTGGCCCCCGCCACCCGGGAGCGCATCCTCACCGCGGCGGCTGAGCGTGGCTACACAGGCCCGGATCCCACCGCGCGCAGCCTGCGCACACGCCGCCAGGGGTCGCTGGGCGTCCTGCTTACTGAGCACCTGTCCTATGCCTTCGAGGACATGGCCTCGGTAGATTTCCTCGCCGGTATGGCGGAGGCCTCGGCAGGGGCGAGCACGACGTTGACTCTCATCCCGGCCGGTCCAGATACCGTCGGTGCTCCCAATGACGCCCAGGCAGCGCAGCTTGTAGGGTCGGCGGCGGTTGATGGATTTGTGGTCTATTCCGTGGCGGCGGGTGATGCTTACCTTGAAGCGGTGCAACGCCGCGGCTTGCCGGTGGTGGTGTGTGACCAGCCCACGGATTCGGGCTTGCCCTTCGTGGGTATCGATGACCGCGCCGCGATTGCCCCGGCGGCGCAGGCGCTTGTCGACGCCTCCCATACCCGCATCGGCATCCTTGCCATCCGCCTATACCGCGAGCGCCTCGATGGTGAAGTGACGGCTGCGCAGCTAGCTGCGGCGGATATGCACGTGCAACGCTCACGTGTATTGGGTGCGCTCGATGTCTTTGCAGACGCGGGACTCGATCCTGCAGGCATCCCCGTGGTGACGCGCCACATCAATGATCCACGCACCGCTTATGCGGCCGCAGAGGAATTGCTGACTAGGCACCCGGATCTCACCGCGGTGTTGTGTACGACGGACTCGATGGCGCTTGGCGTAATCGCTTATGCACGCGATCATGGAATCGCGGTTCCCGAGCAGCTTTCTGTTACCGGCTTCGACGGCATTGCGCCCGCCTTGGCGCTGGGCCTGAGCACCGTCGTGCAGCCGAACAAGGAAAAGGGGGCGGCGGCGGGGCGCATGCTGGCCAGCCTCATCGATGGGCGCGGAGAGGTGCCGCGCGCGTTGTTGGAGACCACCTTCCATCCCGGGCGGACCGTGGCCCCGGCTGGGGCTTAAGCGCTGTGCTGCGCGCGGGCGGCGGCGAGTTCTTCGAGGAACTCCGTCACCGCCGCGATATCGGGCACGCGCAGCGCCGCTTGCGTTGCGCCCTCACCGACCTTGACGCCGAGGTCCGGCGGTTGGTTGAGCAGGGCGAAGCCGTCTTCATCGGTGGTGTCATCCCCCAAGAAGACCACTGCCGTGGCGCCGACGCGCTGGCGAAGCTTCTCAAGCCACGTGCCTTTCGTGGCCTGTGTAGCAGAAAACTCGACGACGCACTTGCCCGCTGTCTTGGGGAAACCATCGGCGCTGAGAGCCTCGCCTTCTGCATACGCCGCGGCCGCCGCGTCAGGATCCTGCAATTCTAGTGTCCGCAGGTGCAGCACGCGCTGGAAGGGTTTGACCTCCAGTTCCGCGCCGGGGTGGCGCGCGATGATTTCTCTGAGCTCTGCTTCTTTCTTCGCCAGGTGAGCTTCCATCTCCGGAGCGAGGGCGGAATCCTCCCACGAGGACTCGGCGCCATGCGAACCGCCCAAAAGTACCGGTTCGCGCAGCGGGCATACCTGTTTTAGGCCCTCGAGGTGCCGGCCGGAGAGCACCGCGGCGGTGGTGTTCGGGAGCTCCGCTAAGGTGGCCAGGGCGTCGAGCGAGCGCTGCTCCGGCTTTACATCATACGCGTTGCGTGCGAAGCCCGCTAAGGTGCCATCAAAATCGGAAACAACCGCGAGGTGTTCTGCGGAGGCGAGAGCATCAATCATGCTTCCCACCCTAGCGCCGAAAACTTCAAGGCTACAGCGAGGCCATCCGGATGATCGGTGAGTCCACCTTGTCAGTGCGCAGCGTCAACACCAGCTGGTTGTTCGGGTTAAGCCCGAAATCGAATTCATGGCCCTCAGCAATGAGGTTGCGCATGAGTGAATCGGCCCACTGTATCGAGCCCTCGCAGTCAGCACTGCGCGGCGGGCTCTCATAAGTGGCTTTCTCCACCCGCATCACGTCGCCCTCCCAGATGGTGGAGGCCTTGTCATCCTTGTGGAAGGAAACCTCGGCAGTGAAGGAAACACAGCCGGTCGAGCCCACAGCGGTGTGTTCACCGAAGCTCATGTGCGGCACGTGTGCAGTATCGGCGGGCAGGGAGGAAGGAGCATCCGGAGATGTATAGAGGTTAATGACCTGCCAATCCTTGTCCAGGATGCGCTCATCGCCGCGCGGCGCAGGCTCCTCCTCGGCGGAGCCACACCCGCTCAGACCAAGCGTGAGCAGCGCCGTGCCGAGCACAGCGGTGAGCGCTGCGGCGGGCCGGCGCCGCATCATGCTTCCTCCTGGTTCAGTGCGCCGAGGAAGGACTGCGACCACAGTGCGATATCGTGCTGACGCACCTGCTCGTTCATCGCAATCATGCGCTCGCGCATGGTATCAGGAGATTCCTCCAGTGCCTTGACCGCAGAGAGTAGAGCGCGTTTGATGGACTCGATGTCGAAGGGATTGCACAGGTTGGCTTGGGTAAGCTCTGCTGCAGCGCCCGCGAATTCGGAGAGCACGAGCGCGCCGGAGCCATCGCTGTGGGAAGCCACGTATTCCTTGGCCACCAGATTCATACCGTCCTTGAATGGTGTGACCAGCATGATGTCTGCGAGCCGGTAGTAGCGCCGCAGTACGTCTTTCGGGACTGAGCTGTGCTGGTAATGCACCACGGGTGCTCCTAAGCGCCCAAAGCGTCCATTGATGCGGCCCACGGCTTCCTCCACCTTCGAGCGCGTGGCGCGGTAGTGATCGATGCGCTCGCGCGAGGGAGTAGCTAGTTGGACGAAGGTCACCTCGTCCGGGTCCAGCGCCCCGGTCTCGAGGAGTTCCTCGAAGGCAGTGAGGCGCTGCAGGATGCCCTTCGTGTAATCCAAGCGGTCGACCCCCAAAATGACGTGTGCGGGGTTGCCCAACTCAGCGCGGAGCTGGACGACGTCCTCTGCATCGCCACCCTCAGCGAACTCACTCGCTGCAATGGAGATGGGAAAGGCGCCGACCCCGACGGAATGACCGCTATTCGTCACGATGCGGGCGGTCACCTCGCGGGTGCTGACCTCACCTTCTACTGTGAGGCCCTGGGTGCGAGCCAGCTCCACGAAGTTGCGGGCGTTGGATTCGAGGTGGAAGCCGATCAGGTTGGCGTCGAGAAGCCCCCGCACCAACTCCTCACGCCACGGCAACTGGCGGAAGAGATCCGGGGAAGGGAAGGGGATGTGGAGGAAGAAACCGATAGTGAGATCGGGGCGCAGTTGGCGCAGGATGCCAGGCACCAGCTGCAGCTGATAGTCCTGCACCCATACCGTGGCATTCTCCGCAGCGACGGCCGCTACCTCGTTGGCAAAGCGCAGGTTGACCTCGCGGTAGGTGTCCCACCAATCGCGGTTATAGATGGGGGTGACGATGAGATCGTGATAGAGCGGCCACAGGGTGGCGTTGGAAAAACCCTCGTAAAAGGCCTCAAAATCCTCATTCGTGAGGCGTACCGGGTGAAGCAGAACGCCGTTGTCGGTGGTGAAAGGCTCGGGGGCTTCGTCGGCCACGCCCGGCCAGCCCACCCAGCAGCCCTGGTGCTCTTCTAGGACAGGGGAGAGCGCGGTGACGAGGCCGCCCGGGGAGGCCTTCCACTCACGGGTGCCGTCGGCGGCGGTTTCGAGGTCCACCGGCAGCCGGTTGGCCACGACTACGAAGCTATTGCTGCGCCCGGACATAACTAGGCCTTCTTCGTGGCCTTTTTAGTTGCCTTCTTGGTAGCTTTTTTGCTCGACTTCTTAGTGGCCTTCTTGGTGGCTTTCTTCGTAGCCTTCTTTGTCGTCTTCTTGGTGGACTTCTTGGAGGCCTTCTTGGTTGCCTTCTTGCTGCTCTTCTTCGGAGCGGCATCGGCTTGCTCAGCCAAAACCTTGCGGTGGACTAAGCCTTCTGGTTCGACGCCCAGCATCGACATGAGGGTCACGCCGTCGAGGAAATCCTCCGCATAGGTGGCGACGACGCGACGCGCGGCGCGGGCGGTCTCTTCCTCTACTGCATGAGTCTGATCAGCGGCGGGCTGAGTATCTGTGACCTTTGGTGGCACGGAGTCCTCCTGGGATGAAGTGTGAAAGCTTTCAGACCGGCTATTCTACGCTATTGCGAGTCCGTTGGGGCGCTCGGGTCATCTTTGCCGGGCACTGTGTAGGTGGGGCGCTGCGCTGGAAATTGCGTGGTGACGGGCCACATGTCCGTGACGGCATCGCCCTGCTGGAAGCGCGCCTGCTGTGCAGGCGTCGGCGGTTTGGGGCCGAACTGCGGCGGTGGGGCTGGCAGGTTGTGACGCGGAGCGAAGGGCGATAGGGGAACGCGCGGAATGCGGGCGCGCTGGGCCAAGCGGGTGGCACGCGAGAAGGAGAACGTGCCCAAGCGCTTGATCGAGTTATAAGGCCGGAAGTATTGCGGGCGGCGCAGGCGGCGGGCCACTCGCTCGCCGAAGACCACGCCAGCGGCTAGTGCACCGGAAATGGCGAGGGCGCTGGCCAGGTTGGTCAGGCCGGTAATGAGCTGTTCGTTGAGCATGGCGTACATGCCGCGGTACAAAGTCAGACCCGGCAGCATGGGGGTATAGCCCACGATCATGGTGATGAGCGGCGGCATCATGTAGCGGCGGGAGAGGAGACCACCGGCGAGGCCGACCGCCACGGCCGAAATGCCAGAGGCGACGACAGCTCCAACGCCTAATAAGACGACGAGGAAATAGTAGAAAATCATACCGGCGGCTGCGGTGAGCCCGGAGATGGTGACCTCGGACCACGACGCTCCCAGCGCTAGTGCGAAGGCGGCAGAACCGATTCCACCGCACAGCACCAGAAGGGGGATCTGGTGATAGACGGGCGGGGCGAGTGTCGCCAGTGGCGGCAGGCTGAAGCCCAACCACGAAGCCACCTGGATACCTAGACCGACGCCGGCGATGATGGCGCCGGTGGACATGAGCGCCTCAAAGAACTTGGCGGATGAGGTCACGGGCGCGCGGGTGATCCCGTCCACCAAACACTGCACCAAGGTCAGGCCCGCCACCAGGATGATGATTCCGGAACCGATGATTTGGGAAGGTAGCATCTGGATGCCAAATCCCGCGAAGATGTTGTAGAGGATGGCCGCGGGGACAACGGCGAGTAGGCCGCCGACGAGGTTCTGATAAAAGGGCGGCAAGCGATAGTCCGCCAGGAACATGTTCGTGCCCATAATGAGTGCCGAAATGAGGAAGGTGACAACCCCGACGAGAAGGTCGCCGCCCAGCATCACGGCGATGAATCCACCCATGGCACCCCACGCGCTGACGATGGTGGTCTTGGAATAAGGGTTCTTCATCGCGTCGATGTCATCCAGGATTTTCTCCGCCATTGCCGGCGGGGTAGCACCGGAGTGGATGGAGCGGATGAGCCGGTCGACGGCGGAGAGTTTAGTGAAGTCCACGGCGATGCTCGGTGCCACGCGGAAGACATGGAGGTTGTGCCGCTCCGGTCCGGTGCCGATGGAGGTGTGGATGGTGATGGTGTTCATCAGAATCGACACGTGGCAGTAGTGCAGACCATAGGAGGAAGCGACGAGGTGAATCTGCGCTTGCACGTCGGTATTGGCTGAGCCCGCCGCAATGAGGATTTCACCAACGCGTGCGGCGATTTCCATGACGCCTGTGACCTGGGCCGGATCGGTGAGATCGACAGGGGCTAGAGGGGAGGGCGGTGGTGCGGCCTTTGCAGCGTCGATGGTGGCGACGGAGGCCGAACGGTACAGCAGGCGCTGGCGCAAGGAAGAAAGAACAGACACGGAAAAGATAGACCTCAACAACACTTCTGGGTTCGGTAAGTCAGCACTTTAGTAACTGCCGTCGATTTATGCACCTGCCAGTGCTTTTCGCGGCTTTTACGTTCACTTTTTCGCAGCGCAAGCACCCTGACTTTCTCTGTATGGGGTGGGCTCAGGTACGATTCCCCTAGCGGATGAGCCGCGGTGCTGGAGTGGCGCAATTGGTAGCGCAACGCACTTGTAATGCGTAGGTTGCGAGTTCAAGTCTCGTCTCCAGCTCAAAAGGGCCTTTTCAAGGCCCTTTTTTCATTCTGGGGGTTATTCGGCGAGGTGGCCTAAGGCGACGTCGATAAGCGCGCGGCGTCTCTGCGGCGGCAGGGGGCGGTCGGTGAGGTGATCGTGCACCCACAGGCCGTCTGCGATGATTGATGCCAGCACGACGGATTCATCCTCCGCGGCAGGATCAGGCAGCCAGCGCCCATCGACGTCCCTCCACACCTTTTGGAAGTCCGGATGGGACTGCGAGTGGATGGACATGAGCAATTCAATGAGCGGGTCATTCTTGCCCATCGACTCCAAGGTGGCGCGGTAGCGCTGGCGAGGACTCAACTGCTCCGCCGTTTTGCCACCGGAGAGACCGATGAGCTCTTCCTCCCAGCGCTCCGCGCACAGCTTATGGCAATCAATGAGCAGCTCGTGCCGGGTAGGAAAGTGGTAGATGAGCCCCGACTTACTCATGCCCGTGGCAGTGGCCAGGGAATCGTAGGTGAGGGCGTGAACGCCATCCTTCTCGATGATGGCGAGCGCCTTTTCGAGCGCCTCAACCTTTTTACTAATGCGTGGCATCGGCACCTCCGGAGGTTGGGTTGCTGCGGAAGCACCAGCCGGTGACCGCAGCAAAAATGAGCATGACTACGCCAAGTCCGGCGGCGGTGGCCAAGTAAGCATCGGTGTATGCGGGGCCGGCGGCCTCCGCGAGCGAGGGGTCGTGGAGTGCATCCATGCCTAGGTCCCGGATGTCCTCTGGCAGCCCGCTCTTATAGAGCATAGGCAGCACCGAACCGGTGACCGCAATGGACAGCAGCGTGCCGAATTCATAGGAAACTTCCTCCACACCCGCGGCCATACCGGAACGCGAGGCAGGCGCGGCGCCGATGATGGCGGTGGAGGATACCGACATCACGAACCCCGCGCCGAGGCCGGTGATGAACAGGCCAACCAGGTATGCGGGGAACACGTCGTGCGTGCCGCCCCACACCACGCAGCCAATGCCCGCTGCCATAGCGAGGAAGCCGCCGGCGATGATGGGCAAGAAGCCCCAGCGGTGCAGGTTAGCCCCGCCCAGCGCGGACATCGGCAGCGCGGCCAGCGCGATGAGGGAAATGATGAGCCCAGCGTGCAGTGGGGAGTAGAGGTCCACCAACTGCAGCTTCTGCGTGGTGGTCATTTCCAGCCCGGCCATGCCAAACATGGCGCCGGCTGCGGCCAACACGCCGCCGCTGAAGATGGGGGAGCGGAAGATATCGAAGGTGAGAAGCGGCTCCTCCAGTGTGTGCTGGCGGCGAGTAAAGAGGACAGCGCCTATGAGGCAGGCGGCCAGCGCGCCACCAATAAGCATGGCGTTGAGGTGGGAGCTGGCTACGGACTTGATGACGAGCACTAGGGAGGCCAGCGTGATCAGTGCGTAAAGGGAAGACAAGAAATCCCAATGCTTCGCTGGGTTCGCCACGTTCGGTGGGGCGAGGAAGGCAGTGAGGATGAGGGCGATGATCACGATGGGCACGTTGACCAAAAAGACCGATCCCCACCAGAAGTGCTCAAGCAAAAAGCCGCCCACCGTGGGGCCTGCGGCCGCGCCAACGACGGCAATGGAGCCCCAAATGCCGATGGCCGTGTTGCGCTCAATCTCATCTTCAAAGGTCAGACGAATCAGAGCCAGGGTAGCGGGCATCATGATGGAGGCGCCAAGACCCAAGAAGGCGCGGGCAGCGACGAGCTCCCACGCGCCGGGCGCTAGCGCTGCGGTCAGAGACGCGATGCCGAAAATCCACAGGCCGATGACGAACATGCGGCGGTGGCCAATTTTATCGCCCAGAGTTCCGGTGCCCAGCAGGAGACCGGCAAGCATGAGTGCATAGGCGTTGATGATCCATAGTTGCTGCAGCGAAGTGGCGTGGAGCTGCTCGGAGAGCTCCGGCAGGGCTGTGTAGAGGATTGAGTTATCCAAGCCGATCATGAGCAGGCCTAAAGAGACCACGCCAAAGAAGGTCCATCGGCGGGTCGCTGAGGTCCGAAGCATCTCTGCCGAGGTTTCCGTTCGTGCATCTGTCATGCTGCGAAACTATAGCGAACGGCCGTTACAGTTTCAAAGCTCAAGAAGCGTGTTTGTTGTCGAAGTCACAAAGCCTCTACTACGTGAGAAGGCAGCTTTAAGGTGGCGAAATGTGCCCGGTGCGGGGACACTGGGGGCCGTTAGCGATAAAAGTTAGAGAGGTACAACATGGCACGCAATTACGCCACGCAGCTCGTGGAAACTCTGGAAGCCCAAGGGGTCAAGCGCATCTATGGCCTCGTTGGTGATTCCCTCAATCCCATCGTGGATGCGGTGCGTCAATCCTCCATCGAGTGGGTGCACGTCCGCAATGAGGAGGCCGCGGCTTTCGCCGCTGAGGCAGATTCCCTCACCACTGGCAACCTTGCCGTGTGTGCCGCCTCCTGCGGTCCGGGAAATACGCACCTTATTCAGGGGCTTTACGACGCCCACCGCAACGGCGCCAAGGTCCTCGCCCTAGCCAGCCACATTCCTTCCCGCCAGATCGGCTCGAAGTTCTTCCAGGAAACCCACCCGGAGGCCATCTTCCAGGAGTGCTCCGGCTACTGCGAAATGGTCAACTCCGCTGAGCAGGGAGGTGTGGTCCTGCACCATGCCATCCAGAGCACCATGGCCGGCAAGGGTGTGTCCGTCCTCGTCATTCCGGGCGATGTCTCCACTCAAGAGGCGGAAGAGGACACCTTCACCTCCTCCGTTATTTCCTCCGGACGCCCGGTTGTCTACCCGGACCCGGCAGAGGCCGCTGCGCTGACCCAGGCCATTAATGAGGCTAAGACCGTCGCTCTCTTCGTCGGTGCTGGCGTCAAGGATGCGCGCGAGCAAGTTCTTGCGTTGGCCGAGAAGATCAAGGCTCCCATCGGTCACGCCCTGGGCGGCAAGATGTACATCCAGTACGACAACCCCTTCGACGTCGGCATGTCCGGATTGCTCGGCTACGGCGCGGCACACGAGGCCACCCACGAGGCGGACTTGCTTATCCTGCTGGGCACGGACTTCCCCTATAACGACTTCCTGCCGGATGCCAACGTGGCCCAGGTCGATATCGATGGCTCCCACATTGGCCGCCGCACCCGCATTAAGTACCCGGTGACGGGTGATGTCGCCGCCACCATTGAGAACATCCTGCCGCACGTCGATGAGAAGAAGGACCGCTCCTTCCTCGACAAGATGCTCAAGAATCACTACGACAAGCTGCACCACGTCGTTGAGGCCTACACCTCTGGCGTGGAGAAGCACACGCCGATCCACCCGGAGTACATCGCAGACCTCATTGACCAGCAGGCCGATGAAGACGCCATCTTTACCGTCGATACCGGCATGTGCAATGTCTGGGGCGCGCGCTACATCACTGCGAACGGCAAGCGCGAGCAGATTGGCTCCTTCCGCCACGGCACTATGGCCAACGCGCTGCCGATGGCCATCGGTGCGCAGGCGGCGCACCCGGACCGCCAGGTCATCACTTTCTCCGGCGACGGTGGGCTGTCTATGCTCATGGGCGAGCTGCTCACCGTGAAGCTGCACAACCTGCCGGTGAAGATGTTCGTGTTTAACAACTCTTCCCTCGGCATGGTCAAGCTGGAGATGCTGGTCCAAGGCCTGCCGGAGCATGAGACCGACCACGAGCACGTCAACTTCGCCCAGATCGCGGAAGGCGCAGGCATCAAGCACTTCCGCATCGAGGATCCGAAGGACGCGCCGCGCCTTATCAAGGAGGCCTTGGCCTACGACGGCCCTGCGCTTATCGACGTCGTCACGGACCCGAACGCCCTCTCCCTGCCGCCGACACTCACCTTCGAGCAGCTGCTGGGCTTCTCCAAGGCAGCGACCCGCACCGTCTTCGGTGGCGGCGTGGGTCAGATGCTCTCCATGGCGAAGTCCAACCTGCGCAACATTCCGCGTCCACAGGACTTCTAGCGTGAGCGCTTCGCTCTCACGCTAGAAGGGGCCGACGCACCACAAGGAACCCACGCCCTGCGGCTCCACCCCGCGAAAGCGTTATGCTTTCGCGGGGTCTTTGACTGGGATGAGCACGAGCGCTCCGACGAGGAGGACTAGCCCTATGGCGAGCACGCCTCCCCGGTCTCCTTGGCCCATCAGGAAGACGAAGACGCCGAACAGGAAAGGCGTCAACCACGCTACGGCACGCCCGGTTGTGGCGTAGAGGCCAAACATCTCGCCTTCACGTCCTGGCGGGGCAACGCGCGCCAAGAAGCCGCGGGCGGAAGCCTGGGCTGGTCCCACGCACAGGCACAGGATGAGCCCGCAGATCCAGAAGGCCGTCGGGCCTTGCGCGAAGAACATGATGCCCGCCATCAACGTCAGAATTGTCAGGCAGGTGAGGATGATGGCTTTGGGGCCCACGTGGTCGTCGATCAGCCCGCCCGCCACCGCGCCCAGCGCGGCCGCAACGTTGGCGGCAACACCGAAGATGAGGACGTCGCCAGGCGAAAGCCCATAGACGGATACGCCCAACACCGCTCCGAAGCTGAATACGGCCGAGAGCCCATCACGGAAGATGGCAGAAGCGAAGAGGAAGGCAAAGGCGTTGCGATCCTCTCGCCACAGCGTGTGCACCGTGCGCCACAGCTCGCGGTACGACGCTGTGAGGCCGCCCGCTGCTTCACCCGACGGTGCAATCTCCGGCACGCGCAGCAGCACGGGAATGGCAGATAACCCAAACCACGCTGCGGCGAGCAGCGCCACGAGCCGAATATTCCAGCCGCCCTCCGTGGATAGCCCAAGTCCGCCTCCCTCTCCGGAGACGAAGCCGAAGTAACAGATGAGCAGCAGCACGATGCCACCGAAATAACCCGCCGACCAGCCCAGGCCAGATACCCGGCCCACCTTGTCCTCGGTGGCCACCTGGTTGAGCTGGGCAAAGTAATTGACTTCGGCGAATTGGATGGTCACCGAACCTACCGCCAAGCCGACAAGCCCCAGCCAGAAATACACGGGCGCATCATTGCGGATGAAAAACAGGCTGGCCATGACCAGGAAGGTCAGCAGCGACCAGAAGCCCAGCGCGCGCCGCCGCGTGCCCAACCGGTCGGAACGCTGGCCCATCACGGGGGTGACCGCAAAAATCACCAGACCCGCCACCGTCATAGACCACGACAACCACTGCGCCGGGGTGAACTGCGAGTCAATGTGTTGGCCCACCGAGTCGGTGAGATAGACCGAGAAAATAAACGTCACGAGAACCGCGTTGAAGGCAGCCGAACCCCAGTCCCACAGGGCCCAAGCAGCCACGGTGAGGCGGTCAGTGCGTTTCGAGGCTTGCGTCATGCTTCATTATCGTAGGCAAAAATATGTGCTGAGTGGCAGGAGTTGCACTTAACGCGACGTCAACTTTTAGGCTCAACGTCATGCGTAATGACTACAGCATCGGCGACGTTGCCGAAATCCTCAAAGTCACCACCCGCACGTTGCGGCACTGGGATGACATTGGGCTGCTCAGCCCACAGTGGCGCACTGGGGGTGATCACCGCCTGTACACCGAAGATGACGTGCAGCGCGGGATGGACATCCTGATATATCGCAGCGTGGGAATTGAGCTGAAGGACATCGCAGTGCTTCTCGATGCCCCTTCCTCCGCCACTCTGGCCCGCCTCCGAGGCCAACACGAGGCTTTACAGAAGCGGCGAGCCGACGTCGATGCGATGTTGTACGCAGTGGAAAGACTGATTGAGGAGACCGAAATGGATAAGAACCTAAGCCCCAGCCAAAAAGTGCGCAATCTGGGTGATGCATGGCCCCAACTGCAGGAAGAAGCCCGCGAGAAGTGGAGAGACAGCAAAGAATGGGCGGCGAGTGCGGCCGCTGCGGAATCGATGGGGAAGAAGGATTGGGAAGGATTCTCCGTGGATCATGAAAACTTTGCGGCCGAGCTAGAGGAGTCCGCGAACGCAGGGCTTGAACCGGGCAGCGAGGGGGCGAAGGAAATCGTCGACAAGCACCGCGACCTCATTGCTCAGTGGTACCCAGTGTCGAGGTCCAAGCAAGTGATCTTGGCTCGCATGTACTGCGAGGATCCGCGCTTCGATGAGACCTATCGCGGTAATGCCGGCTACTTGCGTCAGCTGATTGAAGCACAAGCCCAGGCAGAAGGGCTGGATCTGGGTAATCTCGTGTGGGACTGATTTGTTCACAGCGCACGTCCAGACTCCGCTCAGTACCCTGGGAAGGCGTAGTGCAATACTTCTCACTTTGAATGAGAAACCCCCACGCCACCTAGTCATAGGAACAGCGGAGAAAGGACCAAAGCGGGACCATGGATGATTCAAAGGACGTCAAGGTACTTGTCGTCGATGACGAGCCCAATATCGTTGAACTACTTACTGTTTCCCTGAAGTTTCAGGGCTTCGATGTACACAGCGCCAACTCCGGCAACGAGGCTCTGCGCATTGCGCGTGAGATCAATCCCGACGCCTACATCATGGACGTCATGATGCCGGGCATGGACGGTTTTGAGTTGCTGGGCAAGCTACGCGCAGAAGGCCTCGACGGCCCCGTCCTCTACCTCACCGCCAAGGACAGCGTGGATCAGCGCATCCACGGCTTGACCATCGGTGCGGATGATTACGTCACCAAGCCCTTCAGCCTGGAAGAGGTCATCACCCGCCTGCGCGTGATCCTGCGCCGCGGCAGCACGGTGGATGACCAGAACGGTGACGCCACCATGACCTATGCCGACCTCACCCTCAACGATGACACCCACGAGGTCACCAAGGCAGGGGAGATCGTGGAGCTTTCGCCCACCGAGTTCAATCTGCTGCGCTACCTCATGCAGAACCGCGAGGTGGTGCTGTCCAAGTCCAAGATTCTGGATAACGTCTGGCACTACGACTTCGGCGGCGATGGCAACGTGGTCGAGTCCTACATCTCCTACCTGCGCCGCAAGATTGATACCGGCGATACACCGCTCATCCACACCGTCCGCGGCGTTGGTTATGTGCTGCGCACACCGCGCTCGTAGGCTTTTTCACTATGAGCGAATCCACCGCGAACCCGGATTCCGGATCCACGCCGGTGCGCAATAGCGCCTTGCGCCGGCGCATGCAGCGCCCTAAAGCGCTGCCCTTGCGCACGTGGCTGCTCGTCTTGATGGTGCTGGTTTCGGGCCTGGGCCTGGCTATGTCCTCCTTGGCGGTCTCGTCGATCATGCGCAACGTGCTCTACACCCGCGTGGACACCGAGCTGAATGATGCCCTGAGTTCTTGGGCCAGCAATCTCGACGCGACTTTCTACACGCCGCAGGACGGGAGCCGCCGACCCCCGACGGACTATGTAGCACTGGCGTATTATCCCGATGGCTCCGTGGTAACCACGCGTCCGACGGCGGCGTTGCCGGATGCTCGTTCGGTGGTCGTTGGTGGTGAACCTAGCACCGTTCGCTCAATTCAAGGCGAAACCGAATGGCGTGCCGTGGCGCAGCTCAAGACGGATGGCTCCGTGGTGGTCGTCGCAAAAGACATGACGACGGAAAACTCCATTCTGAAAGGCCTCGCTATAGTCCAGGTCATCATCGCGGCGCTGGTCATGCTCATTATCGCGCTCGTGGGTATGTGGCTGATCCACCGGGCGCTGCGGCCGCTGCGCGTGGTCGAGAAAACGGCCTCCCAAATCGCGGCCGGCAACCTGGACAAGCGCGTGCCAGAGTGGCCGCTACATACCGAGGTAGGCCAGCTCGCCGCGGCGCTTAACGTCATGCTGGGACAGTTGCAGAACTCCGTCGTCCATGCGCAGGAAAAGGAGCAGCAGATGCGCCGCTTCGTCGGCGATGCCTCCCACGAGCTGCGCACGCCGCTGACCAGCCTGCGCGGCTACACGGAGCTGTACCGTTCGGGGGCGACTAAAGATCCGGAATTTGTCTTCAGCAAGATCGATGCTGAGTCTAAGCGGATGTCGTTGCTGGTGGAGGACTTGCTAGCCCTGACGCGTGCGGAGGGATCGCGCCTCGATATGCGCGAGGTAGACATGCTGGAGCTCGTGCTTTCCGTGGGCTCTTCGGCACGCGCGGCCTTTTCTGGCCGCACGATCAACGTCAACAATGAAGCCTCCGAGATTCCGATAGTCAACGGTGACGCGGACCGCCTGCACCAAGTGTTGCTCAACTTGGTATCTAACGGTATCCGTCACGGTGGTGACGAGGCATCGGTGACGCTGACTTTGCGGGATGATGAGGAGAACGTGCTTATCGACGTCGCCGATGACGGCAAGGGCATCTCCCCCGAAGATGCAGCCCATATCTTTGAGCGCTTCTACCGTGCGGATAGTTCACGGACCCGCGATACGGGTGGCTCGGGCTTGGGCTTGGCCATTGTGAAGTCCCTCGTGGAACAGCACGGCGGTTCGATCTCTGTGGACTCTGAGCTGGGCAGCGGATCGGTCTTTACCGTCCGCCTCCCCAAGGCGCCGACGAGCGGGAGCTAGCGCCTAGTTGCTGCGGCGGCCGTCCTCATCCGTGCCGAGGTGCTGGCGGATGCGCGCGGCGGCCTCGTCCATGGCGGCGGGGTCGGTGGCGTCGGCAGCGAAGGCCTTGGCGAAGTCGTAGTCTTCCATCTTCTCGGTGGGGAAGAGGTGGATGTGGGTATGGGGAACGTCGAAGCCGGCGATGATGTAGCCCGTACGCGGGGTGTCGAAGGCCGTCTTAATGGCGCCACCGATCTCTAGAGCAATCTCGTTGAGGTGCGCCCAAGTCTGAGAATCGAGGTCAGTCCACTTATCGACCTCCTCGACTGGCACGACCAAGGTGTGGCCATAACGCAGCGGCTCGATGGACAAAAATGCCACGCATTTCTCGTCGCGGTAGACAAAGCGAGCTGGCAGCTCGCCCTCGATGATCTTTGTAAATACGGAAGACATGGCCCCTAGGCTACCGCCAGTTAAGATAGACGGCATGCGCATTCTCGTTATTGGCTCGGGCGGCCGCGAACATGCCCTGCTCACTGGCCTTAAATCTGATCCCTCTGTTACCGATTTGCACATCGCACCGGGTTCCCCGGCACATACCAAGCAGGCCACCATTCACCCGGAGTATTCCCAAGTGGACGATCCTGCGCGCATGACGGAGCTGGCGGTTGATATTGACGCGGATCTGGTCGTCATTGGGCCGGAGGTGCCGCTGGTGAAAGGCGTGGCGGATGCTCTGCGCGAGCGCGGCATTGCGGTCTTCGGGCCGTCGGCAAGCGCGGCACAGATCGAGGGTTCCAAGGCCTTTGCCAAGGATGTCATGGCGGCCGCCGGCGTGCGCACCGCCCGCGCGGAGCAGCTCGCCCCCGGCACCAGCGATGCGGACATCGAGGCCGCCCTCGATCGTTTCGGCCCGCACTTCGTGGTTAAGGACGACGGCTTGGCCGGCGGCAAGGGCGTCGTGGTGACCGAGTCCCGCGACGCGGCCCGCGCGCACGTTGATGCGGTTCACGCCGTGGGTAACCCAGTGCTGCTCGAGTCCTTCCTCGACGGACCGGAGGTTTCCCTGTTCTGCCTCGTGGATGGTGAGACCGTCGTGCCGCTGCTGCCGGCGCAGGACCACAAGCGCGCCTATGACAACGATGAAGGCCCCAACACCGGCGGCATGGGCGCTTATACGCCGCTGCCGTGGCTGCCTGCCGACGGCGTCCAGCGCATCGTCGACGAAGTCTGCGTTCCCGTGGCCAAAGAAATGGTCAAGCGTGGCACTCCCTACTCTGGCTTGCTCTACGCCGGCCTGGCATGGGGCAAGGAAGGCCCAGCCGTGGTGGAATTCAATGCCCGCTTCGGAGACCCGGAGACACAGGCGGTGCTCGCCCTGCTGAAGTCCCCACTGGGAGAGGTCCTGAACGCCACCGCCACCGGACAGCTGGCGGAACTTGCGCCGCTGGAGTGGGAAGAGGGCTACGCCGTTACCGTGGTGCTGGCCGCAGAGGGCTACCCGGCCTCCCCGCGCAAGGGTGATCCGATTACCTCGCCGGACCTGGATGACCCCACCCGGATCCTCCATGCCGGCACCACTGCGGGGGAGGGCGGCTACGTCTCCAACGGTGGGCGCGTCCTCAACGTCCTCGGTCGCGGCGCCACCCTCGCCGATGCCCGTGCTGCCGCCTACGAGATTCTCGGCGGCATCGAGCTGGAGGGCAGCTTCTTCCGCACAGACATCGCACTGCCAGCGGAGAAGAGCCAGATCAGCATCTAATCCGCTGATAATGCCTCCTTTGGGGCGAGGCGTGGAATAATGAGCGACGTGGCTGAAAAGAAGAACATTTCCAACGTCCTGTCCGCTCGATACGCCTCCCCCGAGATGGCTGAAATCTGGTCCCCAGAACACAAGATCATCCTGGAGCGCCAGCTGTGGATTGCGGTGATGAAGGCGCAGAAGGATCTCGGCGTCGACATCCCAGCTGCGGCTATCGCCGCTTACGAGGCGCAGGTTGAGAACGTCGACCTCGCCTCCATCGCGGAGCGTGAGCGCGTCACGCGCCACGACGTTAAAGCTCGCATCGAAGAGTTCAACGCCCTGGCCGGCTGCGAGCACATTCACAAGGGAATGACCTCGCGTGATCTGACGGAGAACGTGGAACAGCTGCAGATTCTGCGTTCTTTGGAGCTGACCCGCGATAAAGCCATCGCGGTGGTCTCCCGCATCGGTGAGCGCGCCGCACAGTACCAGACGCTGGTGATGGCCGGCCGTTCGCACAACGTCGCCGCCCAGGCGACGACCCTGGGCAAGCGTTTCGCCTCGGCTGCCGACGAATTGCTGCTCGGCATCGAGCGCGTGGAGTCTCTGCTGAGCCGTTACCCGCTGCGCGGCATCAAGGGCCCGATGGGCACCTCGCAGGACATGCTTGACCTCATGGGCGGATCCGAGGACAAGCTCGCGGCGCTAGAAACGCGCATTGCGGATCACCTGGGCTTCTCTCGCGTATTCAACTCGGTGGGCCAGGTTTACCCGCGCTCCCTCGACTTCGATGCTGTTTCCGCGCTGGTGGAGCTTGGTGCTGCGCCCTCCTCACTGGCGACGACCATCCGCCTCATGGCCGGCAACGAAACCGTGACTGAAGGCTTCAAGGAGGGCCAGGTTGGGTCCTCTGCGATGCCGCACAAGATGAATGCCCGCTCCTGCGAGCGCGTCGGCGGTTTCCAGGTCATTCTGCGCGGCTACCTGACGATGGTGGCGGACCTGTCCGGCCAGCAGTGGAACGAGGGCGACGTCTTCTGCTCGGTGGTGCGCCGCGTTGCCTTGCCGGATGCTTTCTTTGCCATTGACGGCATGTTCGAAACCTTCCTCACCGTGCTGGCAGAATTCGGTGCTTTCCCGGCGATGATCGACCGTGAGCTAGAGCGCTACCTGCCCTTCCTCGCCACCACCCGCATCCTCATGGCGGCGGTGCGCGCAGGCGTGGGCCGTGAGACCGCGCACGAGGTCATCAAGGAAAACGCCGTCGCTGTAGCACTCAACATGCGCGAGAATGGCGGGGAGCAGGACCTGATTGAGCGCCTGGCTGCCGACGAGCGCCTGCCGCTCGATGCCGCCGCTCTCGAGGCCGCGCTGTCGGATAAGCACGCCTTCATCGGTGCTGCCGAGTCGCAGGTGAGCCAGATTCTGGGCCGCATCAAGGCGATTGCTGACCAGCACCCGCAGGCCGCGGCCTACACCCCGGGCGAAATCCTCTAGCTCACGCGGCCGGGGGATCCCCTGTGAAGGGACGACCCGGCGCGGTACGTTTTCGCAGACAAGCCCTCTCAAACGTGAGTTTTTGAGGCTCTATTTACGAAAACGTACCGCGCTGGCCCGGTCCATGTACGTTTCGATCAATTAAGGTTGCCCGAATTTTCTGGTCCCTATTTGATCGAAACGACCTTCTATCGACGTCCCGGGCCACCCGGCACTAGCTTTTAGGTCATCCCGGGGATGCGCAGCACCGGCAACTCGAAGCCGCCGAGGGATTTCCCGTTGGAGGCGAGGTAGCCGCCGATCATCAGCGCGGTGAGTACCGCCATGATGCCGAGAACCGCAGCACCCGTGGACGAGGTTTGCTGCTGCGTCGTCTTGCCCGGAATGGGCAGCTCCGGCACCGGCTGGATGCCTTCTTGCGCACCGCGGCTGCGCAGTTCCTCGACGCACTCAGCGAAAGACTGCACCTGCGCTGCGTTGAAGGCGTCAACGGCTTCTTTCTCCTGTGCCTGGTTTTCTGCCAGAGCGGCGCGCAGCTTGGGGCTGAAATCGCTACCCGTCGACAGTAGTGGCGCCGGTCCCTTCTTTGCGCGGGCGGCAGCAGCATTGATGGAGTACTCGGCGTCCTGCGGCAGCAGCACCGACTCATCCGCTACGAGCGCCTCCGGAGCGGCGGCGCCGACCAGGATGATGAGCATATCCGCGCCCGTGTAGCCGGCCTTGGCCAGCGCGGCCACCGTCGCCGCATAGCCCGGAGCCTTGCTGATATCGCGCGAGGTATACGCGGAGAAGTCCAACTTCGGGAACTGCGCTTGAATCTGCTCCGAGGTGGCCTTAATCGTTGCGATATATCCAGCGCGGACGTCGCGGGCTAGCTCGCGATCCGTGGCCGAGGCCGACATCGTGCACAGCCATTGGCCGTGGTCAGATTCGCGCACGGAGATATCGGCAGCCTGCGCCGCCGGCACGCTCAGGGTACCGCCCACCAACGCAGCGGAGGTCAAAAGGGAGATCATGCGAGAGTGCACAGGCTTAACTCCTCATGCTTGGGATGTATCTTGAAGCAGTCTAGACGGGTCTAGGATGTATGTCATGCGTCCAGAACTTTCTTCCTATGCCCACATCGCCTCCGGCAAGGTGCGCGATATCTACGAAATCGACGACAATACCCTGCTCATGGTCGTCTCCGACCGCATTTCCGCCTACGACCACGCCCTGGAGCCCGCCATTCCGGACAAGGGCCGTGTGCTTACGGCGACCTCGAAGTTCTTCTTCGACGTCATTGATTTCCCTAACCACCTCGCCGGCCCGCTCGATGATGAGCGCATCCCCGAAGAGGTACTCGGCCGCGCCATGGTGGTGCAGAAGCTCGACATGCTGCCCTTCGAGTGCGTCGCCCGCGGTTACCTCACCGGCTCCGGGCTGAAGGAATACAAGGCATCCGGCAGCGTATGCGGCGTCGGGCTGCCGGAGGGGCTGACCGAGGCCTCCCGCCTGCCCGAGCCCATTTTCACCCCGGCCACCAAGGCGGAGCAGGGCGACCACGATGAGAACGTCTCCTTCGACGTCGTTGTGGAGAAGCTAGGCCGCGAGCGAGCTGAGCAGCTGCGCGAAGCCACCCTGCGCATTTATGCCACGGCCGCCGCGCTGGCGGAGGAGAAGGGCATTATTTTGGCGGATACGAAGTTCGAGTTTGGCGTCGATAAGCACGGCACTTTGGTCTTAGCTGATGAGGTCCTCACCCCGGACTCCTCGCGCTACTGGCCGGCCGATACCTACGAGGAAGGCAAGGTCCAGCCTTCCTTTGATAAGCAGTACGTGCGCGATTGGCTCACCGACTCCGGCTGGGACAAGGAGTCCACGCCGCCGCGCCTGCCGGATGACGTTGTCCAGGCCACCCGCGCGCGTTATGTTGAGGCCTTTGAACGCCTGTCCGGGACCACTTTTTAAGGAGGCTGAATGAACGCACCACACGCAGCGAAACGCCCGGTCACCCGTGAGTTCCATGGCCGCAGCTTCATCGATAACTACGAGTGGCTGCGTGAGAAAGACTCCCCGGAGACCCGCGAATACTTGGAGGCCGAAAACGCCTACACCAAGGAGCGCACCGCACACCTGGACACCTTGACGGAGAACATCTTCACTGAGGTCAAGTCCCGCATTAAGCAGACGGACATGTCCGTGCCCCAGCGCCGCGGTAAGTACTGGTACTACGGGCGCACCGAGGAGGGCCAGGAGTACGGCTACAGCTGCCGCATCCCGGTGTCGGAAGGTTCTGATCCGTGGACCCCGCCGACCATCCCGGAGGAGGGGGCGCCGGAAGGGGAGCAGGTGCTTCTCGACGTCAACGCGCTCGCCGAAGGCCATGACTTCTTCGCCCTGGGTGCTTCTTCGGTGAGCGATTCCGGTGACCTGCTGGCCTATTCCGTGGACGTGGCCGGCGACGAGCGCTTTGAGCTCTTCATCAAGGACCTGCGCACAGGAGAGCTGTTGGAGGACCGCCTGGAAGGCATCTTTTATGGTGCGACGTGGGTCGGGGAGGAGTTCATCTTCTACACCACCGTCGATGATGCATGGCGGCCGGACACCGTGTGGCGCCACCGCGTGGGAACCCCGCAGTCGGCTGATGTTGTAGTCATGCGCGAGGAGGATTCGCGCTTCGGCATTGGTGTGGGTACGACCCGCAGCGAGAAGTACATCATGATTGTCTCCGGTTCGAAGACGACGAATGAGGCGTGGGTGCTCGAGCAGTCCAACCCCGAGGGGGAGTTCCGCTGCCTCTGGGAGCGGGAGACCGGCGTGGACTATGACGTCGACCATGCGGTGGTGGACGGCACCGACTACTGGGTTGTCACGCACAATGCCACCGGCCCCAACTTTGCCTTAGGCTACTGTCCTGTCTCCGATGACCTTCCAGCCTTGCGCGAACTCACCGTCCTCATGCCGCATGATGACACCGTGCGCATTGAAGGCGTGGATTGTTACCGCGACCAGATCGTCGTGGGCTACCGCCGCGGCGGCATTGGCCGTGCCGCGGTAATGGATGTGCGGGAGGGGTGGGCGCGTTTCGACGAGCTCAACTTCAACGAGGAGCTCTACACCGTTGGCGTGGCCGGCAACCCGGAGTGGGATGCGCCGGTGCTGCGCGTGAGCTATACCTCCTTCATCCAGCCAGCCCAGCTCTTTGATTACCGCGTGGCCACCGGCGAGTACACGCTGCTGAAGGAACAGGAAGTCCCTGGCGGCTATGACAAGGATGAGTACGTGGCTTACCGCGTCTGGTCTGAAGCGCCTGACGGGACGAAGGTGCCGGTGTCCATCGTGCACCGCGCGGACCTCGACCGCACGCAGCCGAACCCGACGCTGCTGTATGGCTACGGCTCCTATGAGGCGAACATGGACCCGTATTTCTCGGTCTTCCGTTTGTCTCTCATGGACCGCGGCATGATCTTTGCCATGGCGCACGTGCGCGGTGGTGGTGAGATGGGCCGCAACTGGTACGACGACGGCAAGATGCTGGCTAAGAAGAACACGTTTACGGACTTCATCGCGGTGGCCGATGACCTCATCGCGCGCCGGGTGACCACGCCGGACACCTTGGTGGCTGAGGGCGGCTCCGCCGGTGGACTGCTCATGGGCGCGGTGGCGAACATGGCGCCAGATCGGTTTAAGGCCATCGAGGCCAACGTGCCCTTCGTGGATCCGCTGACCTCGATTCTCATGCCGGAGCTGCCGCTTACGGTGGTGGAGTGGGAAGAATGGGGCGACCCGTACCACGACCCGGAGGTCTATGACTACATGGCTTCTTACTCACCGTATGAGAACATTGCGCCGCAGAAGTATCCCAATATCCTGGCGCTGACCTCGCTTAACGACACCCGCGTGCTCTACGTGGAGCCGGCGAAGTGGGTGGCCAAGCTTCGTGACGTTGCCACCGGTGGCGAATTCCTCCTCAAGACTGAGATGGCCGCCGGCCATGGTGGTGTGTCCGGACGCTACGCCAAGTGGCGGCAGGCGGCATTCGAGTATGCGTGGTTGATTAACCAGGCCACGGGGGTTGAGTCTTAGGCTCCCCGCTTGAGCTGTGTGGCTAATGAGCCGCACAGCATCCTAGGCCGCCCATGTGGGGGAGTGAGGCTTCCCCTCGGCGCGCGCCGGGACGGTGGCTGTGCGATAATTTTCCTTATGCATGGCCACCTTTTGGTTTCGATTTCCAGTATCTTCGACGACACCCGAAGGCAGGCCGCTGACCTGCTGGAGCAGTTCGATAAAGCGGATATCCCGGTGTCCTTGCTTGTAGCGCCACACATCGATGGCAATTGGCACCTAGCTAAGGATTCGGCGACACAGTCGTGGTTGCGGGAGCAAGCCGAATCGGGCCGAGTGCTCATTCTCAACGGCTTCGACCAAGCAGTTCAGGGCCGCCGTGCGGAATTCGCAAACCTGGATGCACACGAGGCGCGTCTGCGCCTCAAGGGGGCGACGCGGCAGATGGCCAGAATCGGCTTTGAACCCACTATCTTTGCGCCGCCGCGCTGGCGTATGTCGGAGGGAACTCTAGAAGTTCTTCCTGAGTTTGATTTTGACTTTGCTGCATCCACCCGCGGCATCCATGACCTGCGCACCGGCGAGCTCCACCAAGCCCGCAACTTGTCCTTTGGTGAGGGTTTCGGTTCGGCCAAGTGGTGGCGCCGCAACATCATCCGCGCTGCCGAGCGCTCCGCGCAGCGCGGCAACACCGTGCGCCTATCGATTTCCGGCCGTAACCTTGATGACCGCAAGGTAGTGTCCGATTTCCTTAAGGCCGCCGAGCGCGCCGTTGGAGCAGGCGCCAGTCCCGCTGACTATACGGCCTTCGCACCGCGCTAGCCGTGCCCACTCGAATGCTCACGACACGTTAAACCGTCCGCATATCCCGGTGTCCGTTGGCCTGTATAGAAAGGGAGACGCGTCTTCCAGGAACGACGGAGTGCCCGTAAACCTTCATCCGGTTGGCAGGTTTCGCTCTTTAAGGGCTTAAGGATCCCGTAGCTCTTGCTGCTTCCGGCAGCACGTGAAGCCGGACTTG